>JAGOFG010000032.1 GCA_017997335.1 Flavobacterium sp.
ATTAATGATGAAGGAAAAACCATTCTAATTGTAACGCACGAACCAGATATTGCTGCGATGTGCAAGCGAAATGTAGTTTTAAAAGACGGATTGATTATAGATGACAAATTAGTAGAACAAGTAAGAGCTTCTTCTTATGTTTAATACAGAACGCTGGCAGGAAATTTTTGAGGCTATCGCCAAAAACAAGTTGAGAACTTTCTTGACGGGAATTTCTGTGGCTTCAGGAATCTTTATTTTGGTTATTTTGCTTGGTGCTGGAAAAGGATTGCAAAACGGAATTGCCAAACAATTCGAACGTGATGCGGAAGGAATAATTGAAGTATGGACGGGTACTACAACCAAAGAATATAAAGGACTGAACCCAGGAAGAGAAGTTCAGTTCAGGAATAGTGATTACGATTTAGCGGTTACTAAATTCAGTGATAAGTTGGATCGGAGATCTGCTGTGTACTCCTATTGGAATGGCGTAATTGTCTATGGAAAAGAAACAGGAAATTATCAATTCAGAGGGATTTATCCTGATTATTTAGCTTTAGAAAATGCAACCATAGTTAGCGGACGTTTTATCAACGATAATGATTTGTTGCATAACGAAAAAGTGGCTGCTATTGGTCAGAAAGTGAAGTTGGATTTATTTAAAGATAAGAATTCTATCGGAGAAGAAATCGTAATCAATAATGTGAATTTTAAGGTTGTAGGTGTGTTTACGGATCCATCAGGAGAACGTGAGGAATCAAGAATTTATTTGCCTATCACCACGACTCAGAAAGCTTTTAGTGTAGGCGACAAAATAAGCAATATGCAATTCACATTGAATAAAATGGCAACTTATGAAGAAGCATTAGCACAATCTACCAAGTTTACGGCAGAATTAGGGCAAATGTTGCGAAGTAAAAATACCGTTGCACCAGATGATGAAAGTGCCATAGGAATTAATAATTCTATTGAAAATGCTAAGCAATTTTATGATTTGAATTTGTACATCCGTCTATTTTTTTGGTGGGTAGGAATTTGTACCATCATAGCAGGAGTAGTTGGGGTTAGTAATATCATGCTGATTATTGTAAAAGAGCGTACCAAAGAAATTGGAATTCGAAAAGCACTTGGCGCATCACCTATTTCTATTGTTGGGATGATTTTGCACGAGTCTATTTTTATTACCACAATTGCAGGTTTTGTGGGGTTGCTTTCTAGTTTATTGTTGCTTGAACTGGTAGGTCCGTATGTAAAAAGTGATTATTTTTTAAATCCCGAAGTAGATTTTGGGGTAGCTATTACTACTTTAATTTTGTTAGTATTTGCTGGAGCAATGGCAGGTTTTTTTCCAGCCTATCATGCCGCCAAAATCAAACCTATTGTTGCACTTAGAGACGAATAATTATGTTTGATAGAGATAAATGGAATGAGATTTTAGAAGCATTGACGGCGAATACGTTCCGAACTATTCTGACGGCTTTTGGTGTGTTTTGGGGGATTTTTATTTTGGTCATCTTGCTTGCTGCTGGAAATGGTTTAGAAAACGGAGTGAAAAAAGGCTTTGATGGTATTGCAACCAATACAATGTTCATGTGGTCACAAACCGCTTCAAAACCTTATAAAGGGTTGCCTGCTAATCGAAAGTTTAATTTTAAAAATGCAGATGTTGCTGCGCTAAAAGAGAATTTTCCAGATTTGTTGTATGTCTCACCACGAAATCAATTAGGGGGTTTTGAGGGAGCAAATAATGTGGTTCGTGGTACTAAAACAGCAGCTTATACTATTTACGGGGATTATCCAGAGTTGATAAATCAAGAGCCTATGGATATTCCAAAAGGGCGATTTTTGAACCAACAAGATATTACCTTAAAGCGAAAAGTTGCAGTTATTGGTCAAGGCGTAATCAAAGAACTATATACTCCAGTTGAAGAAGTAATTGGGACATATATAAAAATCAATGGGGTCAACTTTATGATTGTTGGTGTGTACAAATCAAAGTCCAACAATAGAGGTGGAGGAGAGGAAGAACAGAAAAAAATCTTTATTCCTTTTACAACTTTTCAGCAAGCCTTCAATTTTGGAGATACGGTAGGTTGGATGGCACTAACGGCGAATGATGGCGCTTCAATTACGGATTTAAAGCCAAAAATCTTGGAGTTTATGAAAGGGAGACACTCCATAAATCCGGCAGACGATCGTGCTATTGGTAATTTTGACTTGTATGCAGAGTTTAGTAAAGTACAAAGTCTCTTTGCTATTTTGAGATTCATTGCTTATTTCGTGGGTACTTTGGTATTACTTTCAGGCGTGATTGGAATTTCTAATATTATGCTAATTGTAGTAAAAGAACGAACCAAAGAAATAGGAATACGAAGAGCTCTTGGAGCTACACCTGGAGCCATAAGAACACAAATATTAACCGAAGCTATTTTCTTGACGATTATGGCAGGAATGTTTGGTATTGCATTGGCAACAGGAGTATTGTGGGTCTTGAATTTTGTTTTGGATAGCATGCCGAGTGATGATATGATGTTTGCGAATCCAAGTGTAGATTTAGCAGTAGTGTTTTTTGCGCTACTCATTTTGATTGGCTCAGGATTACTTGCAGGATTTATTCCCGCGCAAACTGCTATTCGTGTAAAACCTGTAGATGCATTAAGAACCGAATAAATAATAACCGAATAACCATATTTACAATGAAAAAAGGAATTACTATAACTGTATTAGTCGTAATAGCACTAGTTTTTTTTGGCGCTTTGTACTACTTGTATACTAAAAATCAGGAGCCACCGGTAGTTTTTCAAACCGATAAAACAGAAAATAAAACTATTGTAAAAACAACTATCGCTACAGGTAATATCGTTCCTGATGAAGAGGTATTGATTAAGCCTAATATTTCTGGAATTATTGAAGAAGTATACATTAAAGCTGGCGAAACGATTAAAGCTGGCGATTTGATTGCTAAAATTAAAGTAGTAGCGAATGTTTCTACTTTGAATAATACGCAAAATCAAGTGCAAACGGCCAAAATCGATTTGGATAACCAAGAAAAATTATTTCAAAGACAAAAAACATTATTCGATAAAGGTGTGATTTCTGCTAATGATTTTGACGCTGCTCAAGTAGCGTATAAACAAGCAAAACAAAACTATGTTGCAGCTAAAAAAAGCAACGACATCGTAAAAACCGGAACCACATCTGGAATGGGAAATTATGCGAATACTTTGATTCGTTCAACCGTTAACGGAATGGTGCTGGATGTTCCAGTAAAAGTAGGAAATCAAGTTATTGAAAGTAACAATTTCAATGAAGGAACGACTATTGCAAGTGTAGCCGATGTAGGAAGAATGATTTTTGTTGGAAAAATTGACGAATCAGAAGTGGGTAAAATAAAAGAAAATTTGCCAATTGAGATTACGGTTGGTGCTATCGAAAACAAAAAATTCGATGCTGTTTTGAATTATATTGCTCCAAAAGGGAAAACCGAAAATGGCGCTATTCAATTTGAAATCAAAGCCAAAATGACCAATCGCGATAATACGTTTATTAGAGCAGGTTTAAGTGCAAACGCTTCTATTATTTTAGAAAAAGCAGATAAAGTTTTGGCAATCAAAGAAGCGTTAGTCCAATTTGATAAAAAAACTCAGAAACCTTATGTTGAAGTCCAAACAGGACCCCAAAAATTTGTTCGTAAAGATTTGGTTTTGGGTGTAAGCGATGGAATTTATGTTCAGATAAAAAGCGGAATTAAGGCTACAGACAAGATAAAAGTATGGAATCAAGGATTGTTAACCGAAGAGCCCAAGCCGTAATTAAGCCCCACAAACTAGTTGCTAATTTTGAAAAAATGTTAAATTTGTGCAGTATATTTGTTGCACTTTCATTCCCGATTTATGAAAAAAAATAATTATTTAAGTTTAGTGTTCTTTTTGTTCGCTTCCGTTGTTGGAACGGCACAAACTAAAACCTGGACTTTAGAAGAGTGTGTAAAATATGCGATAGAAAATAATATTTCTATCAAAAACACCGAGCTAGACACAAAGACTGCTGATATCAATAAAAGAGGAGCTAAAGGTAATTTTTTACCTTCTGTAAATGCTAATGCTTCCCACTCTTGGAATATTGGTTTGAACCAAAATATAACGACAGGACTTTTAGAAAATCAAACCACACAATTCTCTTCTTTAGGGGCTACAGTAGGTGTGGATATTTATAAAGGCTTACAAAATCAAAACAACCTCAGAAGAGCTAATTTGGCTATTGTGGCTTCTAAATACCAATTGCTAAAAATGCAAGAGGATATTGCTTTGAATGTAGCCAATGCTTTTTTACAAGTTTTATTCAATAAAGAAAATTTAAAAGTTCAAAAGGAGCAACTAGCCATTACCGAAAAGCAATTAACCCGTTCAGAAGAATTAGTTAAAGCAGGTTCTATTCCAAGAGGCGATGTATTAGACATAAAAGCAACCGTGGCTACTAATAAACAGAATGTAGTTACAGCAGAAAACGCTTTATTGATTTCAAAATTGAGTTTAGCCCAATTGTTACAGTTGAAAGATTTTTATGATTTTGATGTAATAGACAATCAAAGTATTAAGGATGAAAATAATATTTTGGCTCAACCTGCCACGGCTATTTATGATAAAGCTAAAGAAACTAGAACAGAGTTGAAAATTGCAAAAACGAATCTAGAGATAGCCGAGAAAGATGTGGCTATTGCCAAAGGAGCTTTTCAACCCACTTTGCAAGGATTTTATAATTTTAATACGAGAGCTGCTTATTCAGACCAAATAGTTGGATCTAAAATTGACCCTGCAAATCCTACGTCAACTATCGGTTTTGTTGAAGGAACCAATCAAAATGTTTTGAGACCAAATAATATTCCTGTTTTAGGAGGACCAGATTCTGTTTGGGATCAATTTAAAGACAATAAAGGACAAGCATTTGGTTTACAACTTTCTGTTCCTATTTTTAATGGTTGGTCAGTAAAAAATAATGTTGAGCGTAACAAAGTCAATTTAGAAAAATCTAAAATAGCTTTAGAACAACAAGAATTAGATTTACAAAGAAATGTGTATACTGCTTTTACCGATGCTAAAGGAGCTTTAAAAACACACGAGTCGGCTGTTGTTGCTTTAGAGTCAAGACAAGAAGCTTTCAATTACGCTAAAGAGCGTTATGCGGTGGGGATGATGAATTCCTTCGATTTTAACCAAGCGCAAACATTGTTGACCAATGCTCAATCTGAAGTAATTCGAACCAAATACGACTATATCTTTAAAATTAAAATACTTGAATTCTATTTTGGAATTCCAATCTTAAAAAACTAATACATTATGTCTAAGAAAACTATTTATATACTTTTAGCCGTTGCCGTTGTCTTAATAGGAACCTTAATAGGGCTTTCCAAATCGGGAGTAATTGGAAGTAAAGATAAAGGAACCGAAATTGAAATTGCTAATGTGGCTGCATCTACCATTGTAGAAACCGTTTCTGCTACTGGAAAAATTCAACCCGAAATTGAAGTAAAAATATCTTCTGAAGTATCTGGAGAAATTATTGCATTGAATGTAAAAGAGGGACAAGTGGTAAAAAAAGGAGATTTATTGGTTAAAATAAATCCAGATTTATACACCTCTAGTTACAACAGAACGATATCTAACTTGTCAGGAACCAAAGCAGGTTTAAACCAATCTGAAGCTTCTTACAAAGAAGCCAAAGCCAATTATGATCGAAATAAATCATTGTATGATAAAGGTATTATTTCAAGAGCAGATTGGGACAAAGCGATAGCTTCTTTTGAAGTGGCCAAAGCCAATAAACAAAATGCTTATTACAACGTACAGAGTGCTTCTGCTACAGTCCTTGAAGCCAAAGACAACTTAGGTAGAACGACTATTTATGCGCCTGCTGATGGTACTATTTCTGTATTGAATGTAGAATTAGGAGAACGTGTTTTGGGAACGCAACAAATGGCAGGAACCGAGATTTTACGCGTAGCCAATTTGAACAATATGGAGGTTGAAGTAGATGTAAACGAAAATGACATTGTAAAAATAAAGGTTGGTGACAAAGCGAATGTAGAAGTAGACGCCTATTTGAAAAAGCAATTCAAAGGGGTAGTGACTAGTATTTCAAATTCGGCGAGTTCCACTTTAACGGCTGATCAGGTGACTAACTTTAAAGTTAAAGTTAGAATTTTGAAAGAGTCTTATCAAGATTTATTAGAAGGTAAGCCAAGTACTTATTCCCCTTTTAGACCTGGAATGACTGCTACAGTTGATATTATTACCAATACCAAATCGAATATCTTAACTGTGCCAATTAGTTCAGTTGTGGTAAAATCAGATACGGCTGCGGTAAAAGAAATTAAAGTAGAGGATCCTAACGAAGAAAAATCGAAACCAAAAAGCGATAAAAAATTTGAATGTGTTTTTGTTAAAGTTGGAAACAAAGCGAAGATCAGAATCATTAAGACTGGTATTCAGGATGATACCAATATTGAGGTTTTATCAGGCTTGAAAAAAGGGGATGTAGTTATTACAGGTCCTTATACAACGGTTTCTAAAGAGCTCAATTCAGGGGATAAAGTCTCCTTGAAAACCGAGAATGCAAAAGAAGGAAAGAAATAAATAATAGTCTAACAACTTAAAAAATCACAATCGTCAAAGAAGATTGTGATTTTTTAAGTTTATACAATTTACGTTTTGGCATACTTATTAAATATTGAAACAGCTACTAAGAATTGTTCCGTGTCTTTGGCTAAAGATGGGAGTACGCTTATATGCAAAGAAATTGCTGAGGAAGGATTTTCTCACGCCGAACGCTTACACGTTTTTATAGAAGAAATAATTCGAGAAGCTGGAATTACGTTTCAAGACCTTAACGCTATTGCTGTGAGTCAAGGTCCTGGGTCCTATACGGGATTGCGAATTGGAGTTTCGGCGGCCAAGGGCTTGTGTTATGCTTTGGATATACCGTTGATTGCGATTGATACCTTGCAAACTTTAGCTAGACAAGTAAAGCAAACCGATGGTTGTATAGTTCCAATGATTGATGCCAGAAGAATGGAAGTATACAGTGCTATTTTTGATGCCAATTATGAGCAGAAGAGAGCCATTCAAGCCGAAGTGATCACTGAAAATTCGTTTGCTGATAGTAAAGAGACCCTCTATTTTATTGGGGATTGCAATGAAAAATGTAAAACGGTACTTTCCGCTCCTAATTTTGTCTTTTTAGAAGGGATTCAGTATCCTTCTGCTAAAGAAATGAGTGCTTTGAGTTTTGAGAAATATCAAAAAAGCGACACCGTAGATGTCGCTTATTTTGAACCTTTTTACTTGAAAGATTTTATGATTACTACCAAAAAGTAATATTAGTTTTGAGCTGATGATTCTCTAATATAGGGTTGGATTTCAATACCAGCAGCATCAAAAGCTAATTTGCAATTTTCTAACGTTTCTGAAAAAACAGCACCAAAATCTTCATTTTTAGCCCAAGGGCGCACCGCTAGTTGAATGGCGTTATCAGTTAAGTTTTTCACGCCAACTTCTGGTGCAGGGGTAGTCAATACTTTTGGGTTGCTTCGCATAACTTCTGCTATAATTTCTTTAGCTTTCTTAATATCTGTTTCATACGAAATAGCGATGGTCAAGTCGGCTCTGCGTTGCCCTTGTGTCGAATAATTGATAATAGTTCCGTTGGATAAAATTCCATTGGGGATAAAAATGGTTTGATTGTTTGCGGTCACTAGTTTGGTCACAAAAATTTGAATTTCTAAGACCGTAGCAATTTGACCTTGAGCTTCGATAGTATCCCCAACTTTGAAGGGTTCAAAAAGAATAATCAACATTCCTCCAGCAAAATTAGAAAGAGAGCCTTGAAGTGATAAACCAACGGCCAATCCCATAGCTCCTAAGATGGCAACAAAAGAAGAGGTTTCTACACCAAGCTTTGAAATAAAAGCAATAAACAAAAGGATTCGCAATGCCCAAATCAGAATATCAGCTAAAAATTTTGTGAGTGTAGGATCTAGTTCTCTTTTAATCATTATTTTTTTGATCAACCGAGTGATTAATCGGATAGCGTAAATACCGACAATTAGAATTAAAAATGCGGATATGATTTTTGGAGAATAATCAAGAACTGCATTCCAAAGTAGCGAAGCGTAATTGGTTAATTGGTTTGGGTTTACTTCCATAATACCTGTTTTTTAAATTAAAAAAAACCTTCTCAATGAGAAGGTTTGGTGATATGCAAAAGTACAATTTTTTAGAATTTATTTAGTAGTATCATCTACGTCTTTTTTAACTTCTTCCGCTTTTTCGGTTACATCTTCTGCTGCTTTCTCTGTCGCTGCTGAAGTTTTTTCTTTTACTTGATCCACCAAGTCTCCTATAGCTGTTTCAACTTTATCTGCATATTCACTGATGGTTTCTTTGGCTTGATTGGCATACTCTTCTGCTTTTTCAATAACAGGAGCAGCAGCTGTAGTAGCTTTATCAATGGTTTCGTCTGCGAATTTTTCCGCTTTTTCAAAGTATGGTGCAGAGGTCTCTTTTACCTTTTCTAAGGATTCATCTGCAAATTTAATGGCATTGTCGATGTGAGGTGCCGCAGCTTCTTTTACTTCTTCAAAAGTAGATTCTGCTTCTTTAGCTAACTCTGATGCAGATTCTTTTGCAGATCCAAATAGATTTTTAAAAAATGATGTTACTCCCATGGTATTTTATAGTTAAAATTAGTATTGCAATGATAAACAATTTATTATGAAAAATTTTATTTTTTGGTTTTAAAATAACTGAAAATTAACTATTTAGATATTTTGGAAATAAAAAAAGCGCCTCATTTGAGACGCCTAATGTGATGTAGACTGAAATTATACTGCTTCTACTTTTATATTGTCATTATTTAACATGCTTTTTAGCATGTTTTCAATCCCGCTTTTTAAAGTGAAAGTTGAAGAAGGACATCCATTGCAAGCTCCTTGCATCATTACTTTTACAGTATCAGTTTGGTCGTCATAAGAATCAAAAACAATATTACCACCATCGGCTGCTACAGCAGGTTTTACATATTCTTCTAAAATGTTGATGATTTTTTGTGACGTTTCGTCAAGGCTGTCAAAGTTTGCATCTTTTACCTTTTCGTCTTTTAATGCAATATCCAAAAGCGATTCGTCAATAACTGTTCCTCCATTTTCAATGAATTGTTTGATGAAAGTTCTTAGTTCTAAGGTAATTTCTTGCCAGTCGTTGATTTCGTATTTGGTCACAGAAACATAGTTCTCGTCAATAAAAACCTCTTTAACATACGGAAATTTGAATAATTCTTGTGCTAAAGGGGAAGAGGAGGTTTGGTCAATGTTTTTGTATTCTACAGGAGTTTTGGTAAGCATTCTACTTACTACAAATTTTAATGCTGCAGGGTTTGGAGTCGTTTCCCCGTATACCGTGATAGGTTGTTTTTTACTTTTATTTTCGTCAACGGTTAGGATTGTTCCTCCGTCATTGACAAATTTCTCGATTTGTTCTGCAACAGCATCTTTTACATCCTCCCATTCTACAATGCTAAAGCGTTCTATAGCAATAAAATTTCCAGAAATATATACTGTTTTTACAAATGGCAAATAGAATAATTGTTGGGCCAAAGGAGAGTTTTTGGTCTCATCTATGTTCTTGAATTCATAGTTTTCATTTTGTGTAATGAAATCTGGAAATTCGAATTTCAATATTGTTGGATTTTGGGTTTCCTTTATAGTTATTTTTGTCATGGCTTATTATTTTTTGCAAAATTACTAAAGTTATTTTCTACTAATACCTATATTTGGTTTTTTATAAGATTAATTGATGAAAACAAGAATAATAAGCATGAACTCCACTCATTTGTCTTGTTTCTGGTCTATTGATTTCATTAATAGTATTTCTAAATGTATACAAAAATTAAGTTTTTAAGTCTAGTTCTTTTTGTAATAGGCTTTGCCAATGCACAAGAAGGTGTTCCTGTTTATTCTGATTATTTATCTGATAATTATTACTTGATTCACCCTTCTATGGCTGGTGCTGCCAATTGCGCAAAGGTGCGTTTAACGGCGCGTAAGCAATGGTTTGGACAAGAAGACGCACCACAACTGCAAACTTTAAGTTTTAATGGGCGTGTATCGGATAGAGCAGGGGCGGGGATTATTGTTTTTAATGACAAAAATGGTTACCATTCTCAAAAAGGATTAAAGGTCTCGTATGCGTATCATTTGTTGTTTTCTCGTGATGAAATAGATTTGAACCAATTGTCTTTCGGATTGAGTGCAGGGGTAATTCAAAGTCAGTTGGATGAAACGGAGTTTTTGAATTCAGGAGATTTTGACCCTAATATTAATGGAACGATTGTACAACGTGATTCCTATCTGAATTTTGATTTTGGTGCTTCTTACAATTATTTGAATTTCTACGCTCATGGAACAATTAAAAATGTAGTTGAGACTAGACGAGAAATTTACAGTGTCTATGAAAGCGATAATTTGAGAAAATACTTGTTGAGTGCAGGTTATGTTTTTGGTAATAAAGAGCGAGTTTTGTGGGAGCCATCGGTTTTGTTTCAGTTAACTGAGAAAACTAAAGAAAAAACAATCGATATTAACTTGAAAGCATACAAGAATCTGGATTTTGGTAGCTTATGGGGAGGCTTGTCTTATCGTAGAACTTTGGATGGCGCTGAATATGTTAAGAATAATAGTGTTGCTACACAAAAACTACAATTTTTTAGCCCTATAGTTGGTTTAAATTATAACAACTTTATGATAGCTTATACTTATTCGCAAGTAGCAGGTGCCGTTCGTTTTGACAATGGTGGTTATCATCAAATTACGCTAGGTTTGAACTTGTTTTGTAAGCGAGAAAAATACGAATGTAATTGTCCTGCAATTAATTAATTCCTTCAAATTTTAAGTTATGTTGATTAAATCTGTAAATGGAAAATCACCACAAATTCCTGACGATTGTTATGTTGCTGAAAATGCAACTATAGTTGGTGAAGTTACTTTTGGTGAATCATGTAGTGTTTGGTTTAATGCAGTAATAAGAGGGGACGTTAATTCAATTTCGATTGGAAATAAAGTCAATATTCAAGATGGCGCTGTAATACATTGTACCTACCAAAAACATCCAACAGTAATTGGGAACAATGTTTCAATTGGTCACAATGCAATTGTTCACGGATGTACGATTCATGACAATGTTTTAATAGGAATGGGAGCTATCGTAATGGATAATTGTGTTGTCGAGAGCAATGCAATTGTAGCAGCAGGTTCTGTAATTACTCAAAATACAGTGGTGCCTTCGGGAACAATTTTTGCTGGCGTTCCTGCAAAAAAAGTAAAAGATATCGATCAATCTGATTTTGCTGGCGAAATCGAACGTATCTCTAATAATTACGTGATGTACTCAAGCTGGTTTAAAGAGGAATAATACTATACATTTCTCCCTAGGGTGTATTTAGAAATCTTTTTGAAGTACTTCAAATTTATTGCCTAAAATATCTGATAATACTTTTGAATCTGTATTAGTATAAAAAACGGGATGACTTTCAGTCAAATTAGAGAGTCCTACTTTTTCCTTTAAAACATTTTGTGTCTGTTTTGCAACTGCTTCTCCTGAATCAATTATTTGAATATGGGGAGGTAATATTTTCTTTATTTGAGGAATAAGGTAAGGATAATGACTACAGCCTAAAACAAGATAATCAATATTGGCCTCAATCATTGGTGTAAGATATTCAGTCAGTAATTGCTTCATTTCCGCAGAGTCGATGTTACCGCTTTCAATTAATTGGACTAATCCGTGGCCAATTTGTTCAATGATTTTGGTGTCTTGATACATCTCGACTGTTTTGTTGAATAATTCACTGTTTAATGTACCTTGAGTGGCAAGAATACCAATCGTTTGAGTCTTAGAATGTGTTGCCGCAGGTTTGATGGCTGGTTCAATCCCGATAAAAGGAATATCGTATTTTGCTCTTAATTCTCTAATGGCATTGGTGGTGGCAGTGTTACAAGCCACTACTATAAGTTTACATCCCATTTCTAGTAAGAGTTCTGTGTTTTTCATACTCAATGCTATGATTTCCTGTTTGGACTTTTGTCCATAAGGAGCATTCTTACTATCGGCCAAATAAATAGTTTGTTCGTTAGGAAGTAATTGATGGATGGCTCTCCAAATAGAAGTGCCACCTATACCAGAATCAAAAACGCCAATGGGTTGGTTATTATTCATAGCAACAAAGTTACTTATTTATACAAATGCTTCAAAAAAAAACTGCTCCAATCAAAAGAAAGGAGCAGTTAAAGTATAGGTAGTTGTTTCTTAGAATCCTAAATCTTTTTTCACATCTGCAGTCAAGTCTGGACCGTCTGCTAATAAAAGTGAAGCAGCATCCAAAATGTATTGCATTCCTTTTGCTTTACCAATTTTTTGGATAGATGTTCTTACTTTTTCGTATAATGGTTTAGTAATATCAGATTCTTTTTGTTGTAACTCTTTTTGAGCATTATCTCTGTAAGCTACTATACGTTGTTGCATGTCTTGTACTTCTTTACCACGAGTTTCATTCACGGCATCAGTAACAGTTTTTGCTTCAGCATCGTATTTTTTTAATAAATCTTGATACTCAGTTACCATTTTTTTATATTCTGCATCATAAGTAGTGCTCAATTTTTCTAGTTGTTTTTGAGCATCTAGCATAGCTGGCATTTTAGTCATAATTTCAGCAACATTTACATGTGCAACCTTTGCTTGAGCATTCATTGTATTTGCTCCCAATACTACCATTGCTGCAATTAATAAAGTTTTGATTTGTTTCATTGTTTTAAAAAATTTAGTAATTAATTTCCGTTTGTTTTTTGTTTTAATTCTTCTTCTTTAGCTTTTCTTTGAGCTTCTCTTTCTTCTAATATCTTTTTTCTTTTTTCCTCTAACGCTTTTTTACGATCGGCTATTTCTTGTTTTTTAGATTCAGCTGATTTGGCTCTTTCGGCAGCAATTCTTTCTCTTTCAATTTCAGCATCATTCTTTGTTGCTGTTGCAGTGCCGTCTTTTGCTGTTACAGCTGTTTTTTCTGTATTGGCCTTTTCTGTGGCTACTTTTTCAGTGGGAGCAGAAACTGTGCCACTTTTTTTAGCTTCTCTTTCTTCTTTTAATTTACGTCTATTTTCTTCGAATTCTTTTCTTTTCTGCTCTTGTAACTGAATGCGTTCTGTTAGCGCTTTTTCTCTAGCAGCTTTTTTGGCTTCTATTTGCAATTGACGTTCATTTAACTCTGGATTTTCATCTAGAGCTTCTTGAATTTTTTCTTTAATCTGTTCAGCTTCTAGTTGTTTTTTACTGAGTTGTTCTCGCTTGTCGGTATTGTTTAATTTTCGCAATACCTGATCACTAATGTCGAATCTTTTTGCAGCAAAAAGCATTGTCATATCTGAAGTCTTATCAAAAATAAAATCAAATTTTAAACGTTCTGCTATGTCTTGAACAACAGTGAAAACCTGATCTTGTACCGGTTTTGACAAGGAACTTTTTTGATATATATAATCCCCATTAGCTCCAAACCTTTTTTGTTGATATTCTAATAATTCAGTGTCAAGAAATTTAATTTCGGTTTCTCTTTCCTCTATTAACTCTCTTGTAAGCAATGCTTTTTCAATGGTAAGAGCGTCTTTTAATCTTTTTATTTCGTTTTTTTTAACTTCAATTTCTTGTTTCCAAATTTGAGCTTTAGCTTCAAGTTGATTGGTCGCGTCAATATAGCCATTTACATTTTGTAAGATGTACTCCATATCTATATAACCAATTTTTGGTCCTTTTGATTGAGTATAACCAATTGCAACTACAAAAAGGGATAAAAATATAAATAAAATATGTTTTCTCATAACTTTATAGTATTGAATGTGGTTAGTTTCGATAATTCTAGAATTGCTGACCAATGATGAAGTGGGTTTCCCAACCATTCGCTTTGGTTTGTCCTGGAATTGGGTCGAATCCGTGACCAAAATCGATTCCTAATAAACCGAAAGCAGGCATGAAAACACGCAAACCAAAACCAGCCGAACGACTCAAGTCAAAAGGATTGTAGCTTTTGAAATTAGCATAGGATGAACCCGCTTCCATGAAGGCTAAAGCGTAAATAGATGCTGATGCTTTTAAGGTTATAGGGTAACGCAATTCCATTGAGAACTTATTGTATACTGTCGCGCCATCTTGTGTTCCATTTACTAATGGAGTCAAAGAATTGTTTGGGTATCCTCTTAATTGTATCGTTTCTCTACCGTCCATTGCAAAGTTTTGCATACCATCACCTCCTAAGAAAAAGCGTTCAAATGGAACTAAGCCTCTATTTTGGTTGTATGCACCCATAAATCCAAATTCACCTAAAGTTCTTAAAACGAATTTACCGTAAAGTTTAGTATACCAGTCGGCTTTGAATTTGATTTTGTAGTATTCCAACCAGTTGAATTTCTTTTGATCTACTTTTGCAGGGTCAGCAACAGCGTCTTTGTAATCGGTAACCGAATTTGGTCTAGTGTTTTGCGTTGGAATTGCCTCAACGTAATCTCCTTTGTTTACTATAATTCCGTTTTCACCCACATAAGAATCACCAATACTACCATCATAGATGTATTTGTTTTCCTTTAATTCGCCAAGGTTTTTGTAATCAACCCCATTGAATAATGAATAAGGTGGCGTGAATTTTGCTGAAAAACTAAATTCAGATCCATAAGTTGGGAAAATTGGGTTAAAACCTTTATTAGTGTGTGTGATTCCTATTGTATAGGCAAGGTTGTTAGAAAAACCATTTCCAAAACTAAATAACCCTGTAAAATAATTATTCAAGTCATAGTTTTGAAAACTAACAGCGTGCGATAAATAGGTGAAATCATCCGGTTCACTAAGTCGTTTTGAGATTCCAACAGAAAGAGATAAAATATTAAAGTTTTTACTTTTGTCAACTCTAGCGTTTCCACTTGAGTAGTTTTGTAAAAATTGCTTACTGTAAGATAATGATGAACTGAAAGAAACTGGTTTTTTTCCTCCAAACCATGGTTCAGAGAATGAAACACTGTACGTTTGGAAAAAAGTACTGGCTTGCAAACGAAGAGATACTTTTTGACCATCTCCCATAGGTAATGGTTTATAGGCCTCTTTATTGAACATATTTCTTGCCGAGAAGTTGTTGAATGATAGCCCTAAGGTTCCGATGAAACCACCACCACCATAACCTCCTTGCAATTCGATTTGGCTAGCTCCTTTTTCTACTAAATGGTATTCAATGTCTACAGTTCCTGCGCCAGCATCAACATTTTTGAATTTAGGATCAATGGCTTCAGGATCGAAAAATCCTAATTGTCCAATCTCGCGAATGGTTCGAACCAATTCTTCTTTACTGTATTTTTCTCCTGGTTTAGTTCTTAATTCACGATAAATAACACGGTCATTAGTTTTGTCATTTCCAACTACCGAAATTTTATTAAAATAAGCAATTGGTCCTTCAGTAACTCGAATTTCAAAATCGATGGTGTCATTGACTGTTTTTACCTCCACAGCATTGATGTTTGAGAACAAATAACCATTGTTTTGGTATAAATTGGTAATGTCCTCACCATCGGGTTTTGTTTTGTCAGCAATACGTTTTTCTAGGAGTACTCCATTATAAGTTTCTCCTTTTTTAATCCCTAAAACTTGAGATAGTCCTTGGTCTGAGTATACAGTATTTCCTAGGAATTTTATGTTTCCAAAGTAATATTTGTTTCCTTCTTCAACATTGACTTTAATTTTGATAGCGTTTAGCTCTTTGTCGAAGGCTACAGAGTCCGAAACAATTCTTGCATCTCTGTATCCTTTTTCTTTATAAACAGCAATTACTTTTTCTAAATCTTCTTTATACTTCGCTTTGATAAACTTCGATTTTTTGAAGATACGAGTAAGCTTCTTTTGCTTTGTTTCTTTCATTGCTGCTTTCAATGTTTTGTCGGATAATTTTTCGTTTCCAACAAAATCAATACTAGCAATCTTAATTTTTGTTCCAGTGTCAACATTGATTAACATGTTGACTTGGTTGCTGGTTGCAGAGTCAGCAGGAGTGTTTACAATCACTACTTTGGTGTTGTAAAAACCATCTTTTTTATATTTATTCTCTATGTAGTTTTTAGTCGTAGTGATCAAGTTTTCGTTGACAATCTTACCTTTTGTCAAATTGTTGTCTTTGATAAGAGCTTCGGTTTTACTCTTCTTTACACCAACAAATTTTACCTCTTTTAATTTAGGTAATTCTTGAATGTTCAATTCAAGGAAAATACTATCATTTTCTATTTTATTAACATAAAAAGCAATCTCATCAAATAAGCCTAGTTTGCCTAATTTTTTGATAGCGCTACTGATTTCTTCTCCTGGTACAGTGATTTCTTGTCCTTTTTCGAGGCCTGAGAATGTTACGACTGTTTGTTTGTTGAAGCTTATTTTTCCTGTAACGTCAACGTTAGCGAGGATATATTTTTTGCCTTGATCAAAAGGGACACGGTCTTGTGCTTTTATTTGTGAAAAACTTCCAAAGAGGATTAAGGTAAGGGCTATTTTTATACTTTTTTGCAACACTAAAATTTTATTTAATTTGTTCACTTGTTTTTCCAAATCTACGTTCTCTCTTTTGATAACTAAGGATAGCCTCATATAAATCTTGTTCTTTAAAATCCGGCCATAAAATATCCGTAAAGTAAAGTTCAGCATAAGCAATTTGCCAGAGCAGGAAATTGCTAATTCTATGTTCTCCACTTGTACGTATTACTAAATCAACATCCGGTAAATTGTGCGTGTAAAGATGCTCATTTATAATTGAATCGTCAATAGCGTCAATTGAAATTATATTATTTTTAACTTTCTCGCTAATTATTCTTACTGCATTTGTTAATTCTTCCCTAGATCCGTAACTTAAGGCTAGGGTTAGCGTCATTGTGTTATTGTTTTTGGTTAAATTAATAACTTCCAAAAGTTGGTTTTGCGCAGTCTTTGGTAACATCTCTAGGTTGCCAATAGCGTTCAGTTTGATGTTGTGCTTTTGAAGTGTATCTACCTCTTTTTTTAGGGCATTGATGAGTACTTTCATCAAGGTGTCTACTTCTAATTTTGGTCGATTCCAGTTTTCAGTTGAAAAAGCATAGAGTGTCAAATTTTCTATACCTATTTCTACACTAGCTTTGATGATTTCTTTTACTGATTTTGTGCCACTTTCGTGACCAAAGGCTCTTAAAAAGCCTTGTTTTTTTGCCCAACGTCCGTTGCCGTCCATAATTATTGCAACGTGCTTGGGGAGTCTTTCTTTATTTATTTGTTCTAGTAAGTCCATATTAGTATGCACAATAGCATGGTTTTTCTCCAAAGGTATACATTAATGTAACCCCAGAAAAAACATACCAGTCGGTGTTGTTAATGTTTCCAAATCGAAATTGTTGCAGATTAGCACTTGATGGATTGCTTCCGTCAAGGTTATCTGTAAAAGTATAGCGTGCGCCTACTTCTAGCCCAATTACAAAACTTCTTGAAATATTTGATTTTATACCAACGGTCATTGGTATAGCCAATGAGTTGCCGTTTTTTTCTTTAAAAGTGTCTCCAGCATTGTTGATGTACAACTCATCATGGAAAAAGTAATTAATTCCAGAAAATACGTATGGGGTGATTTTAAGCTTTGATTCATGCAAGTTGAAATCAAAAAAGTTAAATTCAAGTCCAGCCGAAAATTCTTTGATATTGTTTCTAAAGCGGAATCCTCTTTGTAATCTGCTAGGTTCTTTTGAGTTTATGTCGTTTGCACTTATTAGTGATTGGGTGTATGAAAAACGATAAGCATGACGTGGACTTTTGTTCCATTTATATAAAACTCCAAAGGCGAGTTTGTTTGGAGCAATGTAAGTGGTTGGACCAACATCACCTATAAAGTTACTTCCTCCAGTAAAAACACCTATCTCGTGAATTTGAGAATAAGAAAATCCGCTGGAAAATAGTACTAGAAGTAAATAAAAATATTTATTCATACTTATAAAATTGCGTGCAAATATAACAATATTCAATACTAATCAATGCTCAATACAATAAATGTCTATTTTTTTGGAGAATAAACATTATTTTGTTTGCTATCATTCTTGGATAATCAAAACGGCAAATTCTATTGATATCGTATAGAGGTGTTTAAATAAAAAAAATTAGTTTCTCCTATCTTCTCCCCAAAGTAGTTTATTGCGTAATGTCTTTAAAAAAGTTTCATCCTGAATTTCAATCATATTAATTTGGAACGGTGTTTTTTTGATGGTCAAAACGGATTCATTTTGTATGGAAGTAATTCTCGAATCGAGTGAAACCAAATATTGGTCCTCTCTACCTGTTACTCGAAGCACAATTTCGGTTTCATCTGAGATAACAAGAGGTCTTGCATTAAGGTTATGAGGTGCTATTGGGGTTATTACTAAGCTTTTTACATCTGGGGTTAAAATAGGTCCTCCGCAACTTAATGAATATCCAGTTGTTCCAGTTGGTGTTGCGATAATCAATCCGTCGGCCCAATACGAATTTAAAAACTCTCCATTTAGATATGTTTCTATTGTTATCATAGAAGTTGAGTCTTTTCGACTAACTGTTACTTCATTCAAAGCAAAGTCTAATTCTAGAATAGACTCATTTTCTGGCGAACAAGTTAAGCTGAGTAATGTTCTTTTTGATAAAGTGTATTTTTTGTCTAAAACTAATTGCATGAATGCAGCAATATTCTCTTTTTGGACATTGGCTAAAAATCCTAATCTTCCGGCATTAATTCCGAGTAAAGGAACGCCCGAATTACGAACCAAGGTTACAGCTCTTAACATAGTACCATCACCACCTATACTTATGAGCATATCAAAACTACTGTCTAATTCCGAGTGGGAACTAAAGGTTTTGTATTCTTTGCGAACAATTTTCTTTTCGTATAACATTTCTAAGAAAGTAGCTTCAATGGCCATTTCGATGTTGTTTTCATTGAAAAAAACAAAAATATCTTTAATAATGGGCTCTGTACTAACTAAATAATATTGTCCGTATATGGCTACTTTCATAATTGTTTTTGGAGGATTATTGGTATTTGATTACCTATATATTAAGGTACTTGTCTAAATAGTCGGAACGTTCTTTTAAATTATTGATATAATTGTCTTCTTGATGTTCAGAAATGATTTCATAATTATAACGTCTAAATGTTTGTATGATATCATTCATACCTCCCAAGCTAATTTTTATTGTAATCTGCACGTTTTCTGTATTGGCTTCAGAAACAAACAAGCCTAAAAGTTTCCCATTATTGCTTTCTACGATTTGAGCTACTTGACTCATCGAATAATCCAAAATGCCTTTTTGGACGATAATGATTCCTCCTTGTTCTTTTAAAAATGGAGTTTCGTGAAAAAATTTGATGATGTCCTCTATTTCATAATAGCCCTTATATTGGTTGTTTTCATCCAAAACAGGAACTAAATTGGTGTGGTTTTTTGCAAAAACCTCCAAAACATCCAACCAAATCATTGTTGTTCTTGCAAAAAAAGGTTCTAAAGTAAAGCGATAATCAGCTACTTTTTTATCTCCATCAAAGGTCTCAAGGTCATCCTTGATAATGCATCCAATATAAACGCCTTCCTCTACGACAGGGAAATGAGAAAAAGAAATTTCATCTAAGCGGTCTTGAGCATCAAAAATAGTTTCTTGGCTGTCAAGGGCTTTGTAGTCGTTGGTAATGTAGTTTAAAATTTCTGTCATCTTTCTATCCGAAATATTTTATGCAAAATAATCAAAAAAAGGCAAAAAGTCCTAGGTTTTACTTTGTATTTTTGTTCTCTCAACAAGATATTTGTATCAATTATTTTATTTAATATGACAAAGTTAAGTGTAAACATCAATAAAATAGCAACCTTGCGCAATGCCAGAGGTGGGAATGTCCCAAATTTACTGCAAGTAGCCACTGATATTCAGAAATTTGGAGCTCAAGGAATTACAATACATCCACGTCCAGATGAACGTCATATTCGCTATCAAGATGCTCGAGATTTGAAATCAATTGTATATACAGAATACAACATTGAAGGCAATCCACAGCATAACTTTATCGATTTGGTATTAGAATGCAAGCCTACACAAGTAACTTTGGTTCCAGATGCCATTGGAGCCATTACTTCTTCTGCTGGTTGGGATACTATTGCTAATCAATCGTATTTAACCGAAGTAATTCAGGAATTTCAACGCAATGGTATTCGAACTTCAATTTTTGTTGACCCTTTGCTCGATATGATTGAAGGTGCAAAAAAAACAGGAACAGACAGAATTGAATTGTATACAGAAGCTTTTGCTCACGAGTATTCATTAGGAAATGTTAAAGGAATTGATCCTTATGTCCAAGCAGCGCAGTTGGCTAACGAGTTGGAACTAGGTATTAATGCTGGACACGATTTGAGTTTGGATAATATTCAGTTTTTCAAACAAAATATTCCTGGTTTGTTAGAGGTTTCTAT
>JAGOFG010000138.1 GCA_017997335.1 Flavobacterium sp.
TTTTAATCCATAGTGGTTTAGTTAAAACCCGCGTGAATCCGTTTCATCCGTTTCATCTGCGTGCCATTTAACTTCTTAGGGCACTTAGCGACAGTCAGATTCTTTTTTACAATTGTGATAATTATCATTTGAATTTCTATTATAATATGTATTTTTGCAATCTTAATTCAATCTAAATAAGGTTTGTCAACAACGATACATTCACTCAAAAAAGGAGAAAAAGCCATTATCAAAGACTTTGATATTGATGCCATTCCATTAAAATTGCTCGAAATGGGCTGTTTGCCGGGTAATGAAGTAGAGTTGCTGCAAATCGCTCCCTTCGGAGATCCGTTGTACCTAAACATTAACGGATCGCACGTAGCCATTCGAGTAGCAACGGCTCAGGAAATAGAAGTGGAACGAATCCAATAAAGCTAATGACCAGCAATCACAACATCAATGTCGCTTTGATAGGGAACCCGAATGTGGGGAAAACCTCTGTTTTTAATCAACTAACGGGTTTGAATCAACAAGTAGGGAATTATCCGGGAATTACGGTAGAAAAAAAGGTAGGTTTTTGTAAGTTGCCTTATAATTTCAAAGCCAATATTCTGGATTTACCGGGGACGTATAGTTTGAATGCCAGCTCGATTGATGAAAATGTGGTGATTGAATTACTGCTTAATAAAAACGATAAACTCTATCCCGATGTAGCCATTGTGGTGACAGATGTGGAGAATTTAAAGCGTAATTTGTTGCTTTTTACCCAAATCAAAGACCTTGAAATACCGACTATTTTGGTTATCAATATGGCTGATCGAATGGAATACAAAGGCATCAGTTTGGATATTCCTTTTTTAGAAGAAAAGCTAAAAACTAAAATTGCTTTGGTGAGTTCCCGAAAAGGATTTGGAATTGAGGAATTGAAAAATTTAATCGTTTCGTATAAATCCATTTCTAATGAGCCTTGCTTGAATGCCTCTGTTATTGATTCGGAATATTTTGAAAATCTTCGCAAAGCGTTTCCTAATCAATTGTTGTATAAGTTGTGGTTGGTGATTACTCAAGATGTGAACTTCTTGAATTTAGAGCGAAAAGAAATTCAGAGTACGTTCACCAAATCGCATTCGGATTTGAAACGCTTGCAGCAAAAAGAAACTATTAAGCGCTACCAATTCATCAACGATGTGTTGAAAGTGGGATTGACCATCGACCAATCTATTGCTAAAGATTTTAGAGCCCAATTGGATCGTGTGTTGACGCATAAATTCTGGGGCTATGTGATTTTCTTCTGTATATTGTTTGGTATTTTTCAATCCATTTTTGTGTGGTCCGAAGTGCCAATGGATTTTATCGATAGCTCATTTGCTAGTTTGAGTGCTTGGTCTGCTGAGGTTTTGCCTGCAGGTATGTTGACCAATTTGATTTCGCAGGGAATAATTCCTGGAATTGGCGGTATCTTAATTTTTATTCCACAGATAGCCTTTTTGTTTTTGTTCATTTCGATACTTGAGGAAAGCGGATACATGAGTCGTGTGGTGTTTTTGATGGATAAAATTATGAGTAAGTTTGGGTTGTCGGGCAAGAGTGTCGTGCCTTTGGTTTCGGGAACGGCTTGTGCTATTCCTGCGATTATGGCGACTCGTAATATCGAAAATTGGAAAGAACGCCTAATAACCATTTTAGTGACTCCGTTTACGACTTGTTCGGCGCGTTTACCAGTATACGCCATCATTATTGGATTGGTGATTCCAGATCAAAGGATTTTGGGGATTTTCAACTTGCAAGGATTAACCCTAATGTTATTGTATTTGTTGGGATTTGGAATGGCAATTTTTTCGGCTTATGTTTTGAATAAAATATTGAAGATTAAAGGGAAGTCTTATTTCATTGTGGAAATGCCCAACTACAAATTGCCTTTGTTTAAAAACGTGGGTATCAACGTGATTGAAAAAACCAAAGCTTTTGTGTTTGGCGCTGGAAAAATCATTTTAGCAATTTCGATTATTTTGTGGTTTTTGGCTTCGTATGGTCCGGGTGAAAACTTTAGTAATGCGGAGCAAATTGTAGTAAGCAAACACGCTGATAAACCCCTTTCTGAAACAGAGTTGGAGAACGAAGTGGCTTCGCAAAAATTAGAGAATTCTTATATCGGGCTGATGGGTAAATCTATCGAACCTGTTTTGACACCTTTGGGTTATGATTGGAAAATAGGAATTGCCATTATCAGTTCATTTGCAGCAAGAGAAGTTTTTGTGGGTACTTTGGCCACGATTTACAGTGTTGGCGACACCGATAATGAAGACACCATCAAGAATAAAATGCAATCCGAAATCAATCCTTTGACAGGCGAAAAAGTCTTCAATTTTGCTTCTGGGATTTCCTTACTCCTTTTTTATGCTTTTGCTATGCAATGCGTCAGCACGCTCGCTGTTACACGTAAAGAAACGAACAGTTGGAAATGGCCTTTGGGGCAACTCATTTTTATGAGTGCTTTTGCTTATACGGTGGCTTTAGTAGTGTATCAGTTGCTTAAATAAAAGAAAATGACACAAGAAATCATCGCTTTTTCCTTATTGGCTATTGCCATTGGTTTCCTCATTCGAAAGTTTTTCTGGAAAAAGAAGTCCAAAAAAAACTGTGGAGACGGGAATTGTGGGTGTGGTTAAATCCCTATATTTGTATGTCATTTGTTCAAAACAATTCTTAGTGTCGTATTCAAATGACTTGAAGGGCAGTCTTATAAGTAAGATTCTGATAAAAGTTTCTCTAAATGATGTCATCTATCACAGTTAAAACAATCTACAAATGAAAAATATTTCAGGTGTTGAATTTAAAAGAGATGTTTCTGGTAAAGCAAAATCGGTAACGATAGATTTACAAAAACACGGAGAAGCCTTGCAGTTTTTTTTAGAGCAAGTAGGCGCTTTATCTGAAGAAGAAAATTTTGAAAAAAAATGGTCTGAGGGTATTTCAGGAGAGGAATTGGTTAAACGTGTTCACACCCATTTACGCACCTTGCCTTGGAAAAAAGAATAGTTTATACTCCATCATTTGAAAACTATTTGATTGATTTAATTACGATTCTATTTTTTGAAGAGTATTTCAGTTACATAGAAAATGCAGAAAAATATGTAATTGCGCTTCGAGATGAAATCGAAAAATATATTGATGTAAGGCAACACTACAAAACGCCTAAATTTTTAAGTCAATATGGAAGCTACTTTATAGTAGTTTCGCTAAATAACAAAACTTCATAGTATGTCTTTTTTGACCAAAGAGACCAGCGTTATTTGGTTCAGTATATCACTAATAATCATATGGAAGAAGCTAGTTCACTTACGCTAAGTTAAATCCGCTTCACGTACAAGTTTCCTGCAATTTTTGACGATACGGTAAGTGGCGTATCGTTGATGATTAAATGTAAAGACGCATCAAAATTTTCTCTTCCCAATACTTTGATAACCGCTCCTAAAGCAATTTTTTGTTTGTTCAAGTATTGCAGAAAATCGGCAGAGGAATCTTTTACTCCCACACAAATAGCAGTTTCGCTTTCGGCCAATTCCGAGAGCAGGAGCTTTTCTATTTTAGTTATTTTTCCTTGTGCGTCTGGAATGGGATCTCCGTGCGGATCTTCAGTAGGGTTGCCCAAAAAATCATCGAGTTTGTTGATGAGTTGTTCGGATTTGATGTGTTCTAATTGCTCAGCGATGTCGTGTACTTCGTCCCAAGTAAAAGCCAATTTTTCAACCAAAAAAACTTCCCACAAACGGTGTTTGCGTACAATCATTTTAGCAGCGTGCGTTCCTTTTTCAGTCAAGGAAACGCCTTGGTATTTGATGTAATTGATTAGTGCTTTATCAGCCAATTTCTTCAGCATATCGGTTACCGAAGAAGCTTTGGTTTCCATCATTTCGGCAATGGCGTTCGTGGGCACTTCGGCTTCAAGCTGCACGGTCAAATGATAAATGGCTTTTAGGTAATTTTCTTCGGAGTGGGTCATAATATAATATTTAATCAACCCTTTCAGAGTTCAAAACTCTGGAAGGGTTTTTAAGTGTTAGTATTATTTTTTAGCATTATTAATCAATACTAATGGAATGGAAATCTTGTGGCGCAAATGATCGATTGTGGTTCCCAATAGTAAATCTTTAAATCCAGTATGGCCATGTGTACCCATAATAAGTAAATCGAATTTGCCTTTATTAACCAATTTTGGAAGTACTTTGTTGGGCTTCCCAAAACCAAGTAGGGTTTTGACGTGGAAACCTTTTTCTTGAAACATTTCCTTGTATTCTAGTAACAATTTTTCGTCGATCGTAGTTTCGTGATCGTCGGTTTGTTTGCCGTACATCATAGCGCCTACAGTTTCTACCACATGGATGAGCGTATATTTAGCCTCTTTTCCACCCATATTAAAGGCGTAGTTAATAGCAGTTTCATCGGCAAAAGAAAAATCGACAGCAATAGCAATTTTTTGAGGGAGATGTGCCTCGGTAGCATTGAATTGCAAGGCCATATTATGTGGTGAATGATTTTGTATGGTATATTTTGTCTTAGCTAAGAATGGTTTTATAACAATATAAAGTAGTAAAATTAAGAAACCGATGGCAAGAGGAACTACAGTTACCCATAACACGATTGGGTTTTGAGACTCCGACAACCAACCTTGAATTTCGTCAAAAACCAATTTGGCGTTGAGCGAAACAATAATCAAAGCTATAGTCCAAGCGGCTATTTTTGTTATCGTATTGATATGGAAACCATTCATTTTGTTTTTATCGCTTACGAAATGAATGAGCGGAATAATGGCAAAACCCAATTGTAAACTCAAAATCACTTGACTGAAAATAAGTAGTTTCCCTGTGACACTTTCGCCATAAATCAAGATTACAATTACTGCTGGAACTATGGCTATTATTCTGGTAATAATGCGTCGTACCCAAGGCTGAATCCGTAAATTCAAATAGCCTTCCATCACGATTTGACCCGCTAAAGTTCCCGTGATTGTTGAACTCTGTCCAGCAGCAATTAAAGCCACGGCAAATAAGATAGAAGCCCATTTAGTGCCTAAAATTGGTGCCAAAAATTTATGAGCATCTTGAATTTCGGCTACCTCAAATAGCCCGTTTTTGTAGAAAGTCGCTGCAGCCAAAATCAAAATAGCGGCATTTACAAAAAAAGCCAAATTCAGTGCGATGGTTGAGTCGATAAGGTTGTATTTTAAGGCTTGACGGATGCCTTTCGGACTGCGATCAAATTTTCGGGTTTGCACCAAAGACGAATGCAAGTACAAATTGTGGGGCATTACCGTGGCTCCAATAATTCCAATGGCAATATAAAGCGCAGCTTCATTTGGAATGGAGGGAATCAATCCTAAGACCACTTTGTCTAGTTCTGGTTGGGCAAAAAACATTTCAAAGACGAAAGAAAATCCTATGATGGCTACCAAAACTATGATAAAAGCTTCCATTTTTCGGATGCCTTTGTTGATTAAAAAGAGGAGTAAAAAGGTATCCAAAACTGTAATCAAAACGCCTTCAATCAACGGAATGTCAAACAGTAAATTAATCCCAATCGCCATTCCGAGTACTTCGGCCAAATCACAAGCAGCAATCGCAATTTCGGCCAAAAAATATAAAATGTAATTCACAAAAGGCGAATAGGTTTCGCGTGAGGCTTGTGCCAAATCACGTTGGGTGACAATCCCTAAACGCGCACTCAAACTTTGCAATAGCAACGCCATAAGATTACTCATCAGCAATACCCACAATAGTGAATAGCCAAATTGACTTCCACCCGCAATATCAGTAGCCCAGTTGCCAGGATCCATGTAGCCTACACTTACGAGATAGGCAGGGCCTAGAAAAGCTAAGATTTTTCTAAACGTTGATTTTTTATTTTGTGTAGTCACCGATTGGTTGACTTCTTCTAAGGAATGACTCAATTGTATAGTGTT
The DNA here is from genome assembly GCA_017997335.1 of Flavobacterium sp. Taxonomy (GTDB): domain Bacteria; phylum Bacteroidota; class Bacteroidia; order Flavobacteriales; family Flavobacteriaceae; genus Flavobacterium. The sequence goes on from JAGOFG010000138.1 coordinate 5,942, forward strand.
TTAAAACCCAAATATATACAAAAAAGTTCACTTTAAATATTTTTTTAGACTTGTCTAAATAATAAGAGGTTTATTGGCAATTTATAAGAGTTCAATCGAAAAGAATTATAGTCTATTCCTCTTTTTTTCCTCTTAGTTGTCGTAATTTTGCGCTTTTAATAGCGACAGTTGATTTTGTGAGCTATTTATTTTTAATCATTTCATTTTATGAGTAGTAGTTATTCCTTTAGTTCACAAGAAGTTTCCCTTTTATCTCAAGTTCAAAAAGGTAGTAAAGTAACCGCAGTATTTTATCATTTGTGGGTCAATTTGGTACAACCGGACAATAAATTCATATTTATTGATACGGTTGAATTGCATTTTGAGAACGGACAAAAATTGTTTTTCAAAATCAATGAGGAAGATACAGGATTTTCTATTGTGACCGATTATGATTTCGAAAAAGAGCAACAACAACTAGAAGAACAATTTAACGGTAGCTTATCTTTAAAAAGAATTGACGTTGCTGCTGCGCCATTATGGGTTGAAAACATCAAAACACCATTGCTAGGTATAAAAGTGGAACGTGAAGATACACCTGGTTCAGGCGATTATGTCAGCATCACTTTCGAAGCGGGAGCTTTGGAGATTGATTATGATCAAGAAAGCGGTTTGACCGTTCAAATTTTTGA
>JAGOFG010000139.1 GCA_017997335.1 Flavobacterium sp.
GCACAAAAAATAGCTTTGAACCAAGCCTACGAAGGAACTTTGCCTGTGACTTTACTTTTGAAATAACTTAACCCGTTGGGTGAAATTATTTTTTACCACATAGAATCATAGAATTTGTAGTTTTTTTAAGAGAAATAAATAGACGTTTTACTATTCACATAGCTCATCTATGTGAGAAATAGTGCTATTTCTGTTTTTTTCTATGTTGATTTGCTATTAATCTATGGCTCTATGTGGTTTAGTTTTTATTTTATTAGAATTTCACCCAACGGGTTAACTTAATGTAAAAATAATATAGAAACGATAGTGGTAAGCTATCGTTTTTTTTTTGACTAATGCTCACCAGAAAACTCATTGCTGCTTTTTAGCCCCGATAGGAGCGACATCCTTGCTTGCCGGGGTTCGGCAAGCAAGATATAGCGGAGAGCGGGACTTTGTTTCCATAAAAGCCTAAAGTTTCCTGCTCCTAAAAATTAGCCAAAACAGACCTACAAACCACTAGTTATCAATATTTTAAATTATCTACAACGTTTTCGTTAAAAACTGTTATTTTTTTACAAAATAAGCAACTCCTATCCGATTATAGTTAATTATAATTAAAACTTTTAGTAACTCGAATACTTACTAACTACATTTGCCAAACAGAAATAAACAAAATTTTAAATCATAATCATTATGTCATTAGTAGGTAAAAAATTTCCAAGTATTGCGGTTGATGCTATCTCTGAAATGGGAGATAATTTGAAAATCAACATTTTTGAAGAAGCAGTAAACAACAACAAAAAAGTATTGTTGTTCTGGTACCCAAAAGATTTCACTTTTGTATGTCCAACAGAATTACACGCTTTTCAAGCCGCTTTACCAGAATTTGAAAAAAGAAATACAATTGTAATTGGTGCTTCTTGCGATACTAACGAAGTGCACTTTGCTTGGTTGAACACACCAAAAAACAATGGTGGTATCGAGGGAGTAACGTACCCAATCTTGGCTGATACTAACAGAAACTTAGCTAACATTTTAGGTATTTTAGATATCGAATCTACTAGCTACAGCGAAGAAACTGATTCTGTAATCCTTGAAGGTTCTAACGTAACTTACAGAGCTACTTATTTGATTGATGAAACTGGAAAAATTTTCCACGAAAGTGTTAACGATATGCCATTAGGTCGTAACGTAAACGAATACTTGCGTATGGTAGATGCTTACACGCACATTCAAGTAAAAGGTGAAGTTTGTCCTGCTAACTGGGAAGCTGGTAAAGAAGCAATGAATGCTGACAGAAAAAGTACTGCTGAATACTTAAGCTTAAACTAATAACAAGTTCCAAATTTTAAATTCCAAATTCCAATGTAGTTCGTTTTAGGACTATCAAAAATTGGAATTTGGGATTTTAAAAATTGAATTTTAAAATTTAAATTATGTTAATCGAATTAAACGAAGATACGTTGGGTGCTTTGGTAGCGCAAAACGAAAAAGTAGTGGTTCAATACTCGGCTTCTTGGTGTGGTAATTGCAGAATCATGAAGCCAAAATTCAAAAAAATGGCCACTGAAAACGAAAACATTACGTTTGTTTTGGTAGATGCTGAAAACTCACCTGAGTCTAGAAAGTTAGCCAATGTGAGTAACCTACCCACTTTTGCAACGTTTGTTGGAGGAAAATTAGTTAACGAAACACAGACTAACAAAGCAGAAGTTTTAGCCGATTTAGTAAAAGAAATCGCTTAAGAAAACGCGTTACTCCTACTTCCAATTATTTCCAATCTTTATACATTTATTCCAATGAAATTACCTGTTATCAAACACCTTACTCAATTTATAGAAGAAAACGACCAAGATTACATCATTGAAACTATAGAAGTTTTAGAAGCACTTACAGAAGTTCCTTCTTTAAAAGACGAAGAGTTGGATGTGATTGGCGAATTGATTTCGAATATGTATGGTGCTTTGGAAGTAAATAAAATGGTAAAAACAGGCACTGATAAGAAAGAAGCTTTGAACACGTTCATGAAACGAGTTTTGGGGTCAATCGATAAATAGGTTCTGTTTTATAAAATATCCAAAAGCCTGCAAAGACAAAGTTTTTGCAGGCTTTTTTTATTATATCTTTCTTCACTGATTAACCTAGCTGATAATTATTGCAACTTGCATTCAAAATTTTTTTACTGTTGAAATACCATTATTGTTTGTACAAAAAAAATTAAAACCATTTAAAATACTATTTTTGTTAGTAATTTAGAGTCAATTATTTACGGTTTTTAATCTATCAAGTATGAATACATTATTTACAGATAAAATGGCCAGTGTTTACGATGCTATGTATCAAACTTTTATTGATTATAACGAAGAATATGACTTTTACAATACCATTATTCAGAAATACGGAAGTCAATCAACTCTAGAAATTGGTAGTGGTACAGGAAACTTAGCACTTCGTTTTTTTCAAAACAATCAAAAGTATTTGGGGCTTGACGCAAGTGAGGATATGATTGCAATTGCAAAAAAAAGAACTTCTAAAAGCACGTTTATTCATGGCGACATGAGAGAGTTTACATTAGAAAATCCAGTTGATTCCATCCTCATCACAGGTCGCTCTACTAGCTATTTAATTTCTAATGAAGACGTCTATTATTGCTTTGATTCGGTTCATCAAAATCTTAATAACGAAGGCGTATTTGTGTTTGACTTTATTGATGCAAATAGGTATATTCCTTATTGTGAAAACAACAAAAGCATCATTCATAAAGCGAATTGTGAAGGAATCCTGCATTACAGAGACAGTAATTGGAAACTTACCACCGCGGATAATTTTTTGATGGAATGGACTGCAATTTATTACACTATACAAGATAACGAAAAAGAGGTGATTGCAGAAGATTTTTCTACGGTTAGAGTTTTTACTTTAAATGAAATTGAACTTTTTCTTTATATGAAAGGATTTGAAATTCTTGAAGTAATAGACAGAAAAACTTATGCATTTGACACCTATGTTATTGTAGCAAAAAAGAAAAAAAAGTAGTTTTAAAACAATGAGTTTTACATTTTTTTCTCAATTATCGCAATGATTCGCTGTTCCTCATCAGTAGCAGCTAAACCAGAGAAATCCCAATAATTAGTTAGAATACTATTGCCTTTATTAATCAAGCTTTTGTCTTTAAAAACTTGAGGCTCACGATAGGTATAATTTTGATTGCTAAAATTAGTAGTTACTAAATAATTTCTAACTTCTATATTCTTAGTTTCCTTTTTATACATTTTCTCAAAACCAATTTCTTCCTTTGAACTTACTAGGAAATAATTAGCCTCTTCAACTCTATAAGTAGTTTTCACGTTAGACATATAAATATTCTTAGCGCCTTTTACCGCTTTTCCAGAATTTCTGGCCAAACTAATTTCAGAAATTTTAGAGCTTACCTCGATAATTAAATTTTTCTGATTATCATAAATAATCTTAAACTCATCTAATAAACCTTTGGAGTTATCTAGTGGAGTTGCTGTCAAAACATAATAAGCATCGTTTTCAGAATAAGAACGAACCAAAAAATAATAACTATCCTTAGCTTTAGGGTCCAAAAGTGGAGCTAAATACTTAAATGTATAATAATTTTCCATTATATTATTTAAGTTGTATCCCAACAAATCAGCACTAACTTCCTCTTCGACAACACCAAAAGAACGATTTTGCTCAACAAGAATGGTAGAGTTTAACTTTTTTTGATCCCCAACAATTTGAAAATTCAACAAACCGTCAGTGTAATAGGAATACACACCGTTAAGTTTAAAAAACTCTCTACAATACACCTTTAAACGTGCTGGTACATTGAATTTTTTAATAGAATTTGCAACTAATGATTTTAAAATTTTTTGTGGATGTTGACGAGTAACTACCAATTCATCTAATTTATTCAAACTACTTTTCAAATAAATGATATTACCATTTTGCTTGAGAGTAGCTGGACGAACCGTCATGCTTACATAAGAAGGATGAGACAACTGAATATTTGAATTTCCGTTTACAATAAAACTAACTTCCCCTTCCTTATTGCTTATAAGAATTTGTTTCGTTTTAGCCACTAAAACTGTTACATCTTCCAAGGGAAGTTGCGAATCCATATCCTTAATAATCAAAGTTCTTTCTATTTTTTGAGCTAGAACGCATGAACTAACTAGTAATAAAAAGACAAGTAGTATTCTCTTCATAAGAAGTGATTTATGTCTTAACTAAAATTCAGAAACTTTTAATATTTATATAAAAATAAAAAAATTGTTGATAAAAAAAATAAAAAAAGAAAAATATGTCATTAAAAGGGGGTTTATTTTTTAAAAATTCACCCAAACCTAGATAAAAGTAAGAAAATAATAATAGTTATTAACATTCTAAAAAACAAAAAACCTGAGCAAAACTCAGGTTTTTATAAACTATATATGTTTTGAAACTATTCGTTATGTAAAAACGATTGTCTGTTCAACAATGTTTCTTCATCTTCTACGTGATTATCATCAGGAATACAACAATCAACAGGACAAACAGCAGCACATTGAGGTTCATCATGAAAACCTTTACATTCTGTACATTTTCCTGGTACGATGTAGTACACTTCGTCAGAAATTGGAGTTTGTGGTGCCTCAGCATCAATTTCAGTACCATCAGGTAAAATTACTTTTCCTTTTAGTTTGGTTCCATCTTTATAACGCCAATCGTCTGCGCCTTCATAAATTGCAGTATTTGGACATTCTGGTTCGCAAGCTCCACAGTTAATGCATTCGTCTGTAATAATAATTGCCATCTTTAACTAAATTTTTTTATTAAAATTTAAAGTGATTGTTTTTATAATAAAAACAACTGTTGTCACTAGCTTCTAAAAAGCTTATTTTTGTGCAAAATTACAATCAAAAGATTTCATACACAAGCAATATGACATTAGAAACAAAAAAAAGTAAATTTGTTGAATTAGGAAAATTCCTGAGTCAATTTTCTTCTATAGAGAATCCCTCGAAAAATGATGTTTTGGGCAACGATTTATTTTTTGACGAATGTCTTAATCTAATTGCTCTTTCTCAGTCGCATAATGGTTGGTACACTCCTGAACAAGTCTGTTTTGCTTTTCAATCTTGGGCGAAAGCATTAACCCAAGAAAAACTAGACCAATGGCTTTCTGCATATGATTTTACAGACAGACAGCCTAAAACAATTGCCTTGATTCTTGCTGGAAATATTCCTTTGGTAGGTTTTCATGATTTCTTATCGGTATTGATTTCGGGACATAATGTTCTAGTAAAAACATCTTCGAATGACCAGCATTTACTTCCGTTTATAGCGAAATACCTAATTCATATTGCGCCTGAATTCAAAGATAAAATCACTTTTATCGAAGGAAAATTAGAAAACTTTGATGCCGTTATCGCAACAGGAAGTAATAATACTGCTCGCTATTTTGAATATTATTTCAAAGACAAACCTTCAATCATCAGAAAAAACAGGAACTCAGTAGCATTGCTAACTGGTGAAGAATCCCGCGAACAACTCGAAGCTTTGGGTGAAGATATTTTTCGCTATTTTGGTTTGGGATGTCGCAACGTATCAAAACTTTTTGTGCCAAAAAACTATTCTTTCGATGCTTTTTTTGAAGCTATCTTCAAGTATAAAGAAGTCATTGAATATGAAAAATATGCCAACAATTACGACTACAACAAAGCCGTGTTTTTGATGAGTAATTTCAAATTACTTGACAATGGCTTTTTGACCATCAAAGAAGATAATGGCTACAGCTCGCCTATTTCGAGTACTTTTTATGAGTTTTATGAAAACATCGATGAGGTGATCAAGCGTTTGCAAGACGATGAAGACAAAATTCAGTGTATAGTTTCTAATAATTTAATCTCCAACAGTATTCCCTTTGGGCAAACCCAAAGCCCTGAATTATGGGATTATGCTGATAATGTAGATACAATTTCATTTTTACTAACAATAAAGTAGAAAATTGTATAATTATTTCGAATAATTCAGCTTGTTTTCAAGTATGATTGTCGAAATTTGCATTTTTAAATTTTCGGATACTTACAAACCATGAAAAAACACAACTACAGCGCAGGACCATGTATTTTACCACAAGAAGTTTTTGAAAAATCGGCTCAAGCCATTTTAGATTTCAACAACTCAGGATTATCAATTTTAGAAATTTCCCACCGCAGTAAAGACTTTGTTGCCGTAATGGAAGAAGCCAGAGCTCTTGCTTTAGACTTATTAGGTTTAACAGGCAAAGGCTACCAAGCTTTATTCTTGGCTGGAGGAGCTAGTTTAGAGTTTATTATGGCGCCTTACAACTTGATGAAAGAAGGAGGCAAAGCGGCCTATTTAGATTCTGGAACTTGGGCTAGTGCTGCCATTAAAGAAGCTAAAACTTTTGGTGAAACCGTAATCGTGGCTTCCTCCAAAGAACAAAATTACAATCATATTCCAAAAGGATATACTGTACCGGAAGATGCAGATTATTTTCACTGTACGAGCAACAACACCATTTTTGGAACCCAAATGAAAGAATTTCCAAAATTGAATATTCCAATCGTTTGTGATATGAGTTCGGATATTTTTTCTCGTGTTTTAGATTT
>JAGOFG010000140.1 GCA_017997335.1 Flavobacterium sp.
TTTCTTCCAAAGTCAAATCTTCGTATTTTTTGGAGAAGGTGATGTTTCTTTTTTTGTCAGTAACATTAACTAAAACACCTGCGTAGTAAATATCTCTGTCGTTACTTGTTGCAGTAGTATATTTTGTTTCTTGTACTTGTGCAACACTATCGATACAGAAATAACAGAAAAGTGCCGTAAAAATTGGCAATAGTGCTAGCTGTTTGCCAAGTATTATTTTTTTCGAAGAATTCCGACCCATCATAAGAAAGCGTTTTTTGGTGACTTGAAAATTTAAATTACTGGCTAGGTACAAAGGCGGGTTACAACTCGCTTTGGATAACAATAGCGATTGATAAAATGGGATGTTTTTGTACGATTGCACTACTTTTTCATCGGCTAGGAATTCATGATTAAGTTGTATGGCTTTTTTGTACAAAATAAACAAAGGATTGAACCAAAAGATGGTTTTTACCAATTCTATAAATAGAACATCTAAGGTGTGTTTTTGATTGACATGTGTCATTTCGTGTGCAAACAATTCTTTTTCAATTTTGCGTTCTTGGTATTCCGATTCATTAATGAAAATGGTATTCATAAAGGTATGCGGTAACACGTGTTCTTGAAGTAATACTAAAGTTGCGTTTTGAAACGAAAGTGTTGCATTATTCTTTTTTAATTGATAAAAAGTGATAATATTTCGAGTAAATCTAAAAAGCAGAATTGCAGTTACAAAGATATAAATACCCCATAGTGTCTGTTCGAGATAATTAGTTTCTTCTGCAATTACCATGGTTCCGCCTGAAAAGCTCACTGGAATTGGAGCAGCAATAGGAGTCGTGATTTCTTCAATAATCTCAATCGAAATAAAAGGAATTAGAAGCGAAAAAATCAAGCTAAGCAACAAGTAAAACCGATTAAAACGGTGCATTTTTTCCTTTTCTAGAAAAAGCTGATATACTACCAATAGGATAGTGGCAGCGATAGTTGAAGTTAGCAAGTACTGTATCATGATTTCTTTTTTTGGATTTCGTTATCGATGATTTTTTTTAATTCCTCAAGTTCTTTGGCGGTTAAGTTTGTTTCTTTGGTAAAAAACGAAGCAAATTGAGAAGCTGAATTATTAAAGAAATTACTAATTAGTCCATTGACGTGTTTAGAGAAATAATCGTTTTTGTCAATCAATGGGTAATACTCTCTAGAGTTGCCATATTCTTTGTAAGCTACAAATTGCTTGTCAATCATTCTTTTTAATAAGGTAGCAATCGTTGTTGTAGCAGGTTTTGGTTCTGGGTAGGCTTCGAGTAGGTCTTTCATAAAGGCTTTTTCGAGTTGCCACAAATGCTGCATCACTTGTTCTTCGGCGTTGGTTAGTTGTTGCATGGTTTATTGTTTTGTGTTTTTTATTTCTTTTTCTGAGATAAGTTCTCCCTTGTCGTACAATCGGGTGATGATTAAATCTTTCTTGGTGTCGTAATACTCCCATTGGCCGGAGTAAAACCAATGAATGTCTTTCCCTTTTTCAATCAACTTTGTAATTCCTTTGGCTTGAAGCGCTCCATTCGGGTGGTAAAAGCGTACTTTACAATACTCTTTTTTATAGGTTTCTTTTTTGATGATTTTGCCATTGGCATAGTATTTCCATTTTTTAACTGGTTCTCCTTCTTTGTATCTTCCAATAGATTGGTATCGAATAGTGTCCAAAGTATATTCTTCAATCCATTTGCCGTGCATTTTTTTATCTTTCTTTTGATTGATGTGTTGTACTTGGCAACTACATAAAAGATACAGTACAAATAGTAAGATTGGTTTTGTCATTGCTCTACAGAATAATACATTGCTCTACAAATGTAGAATAAAAAATAATATGTGCAACAAAATGTTTAACTTTTTTGCAATGAGTGGTTTAGAAACGGTTTTGCGTAAGGGGTAGAAGCGGCATCCTTTTTGGGGACTCGCTTTTTCGGCGAGGGCCCAAAAAGATATAGCGGATGACCCGACCCGCTTTTTCTGCGGGTTACGCCCCAAAAAAAAATCCGCTCAATCAAGTATGAAGGAGCGGATGTTGGTATGAAAAGAGTATTTATTTACTCAACTCTACAAAATATTTATAGAAAAGTGGAATAGTTTCGATTCCCTTAAGGTAATTGAAAATCCCGAAATGTTCGTTTGGTGAATGAATCGCATCGGAGTCTAAACCGAATCCCATCAAGATGGTTTTGCTTTTCAATTCTTTTTCGAATAATGCAACGATAGGAATACTTCCACCGGAACGAACCGGAATAGCAGGCACTCCAAAGGTTTCTGTATAGGCTTTATTCGCGGCTTGGTAACCAATGCTGTCGATAGGAGTCACATAACCTTGGCCACCGTGATGCGGTTTTACTACAACACTCACGCCAGCTGGAGCAATACTTATAAAGTGTTTGGTGAACAAATCGGTAATCACTTCCCAATCTTGATTAGGCACTAAGCGCATCGAAATTTTTGCATAAGCTTTGCTGGCAATGACCGTTTTGGCGCCTTCTCCTGTATAACCTCCCCAGATTCCATTTACATCTAGAGTGGGACGGATAGAGTTACGCTCATTCGTGGTGTAGCCTGTTTCGCCATATACATCATTAATGTCGAGTGCTTTTTTGTAGTTTTCTAAGCTAAATGGTGCTTTGCCCATTTCGGCTCTTTCTTCCAGAGATAATTCCTCAACATTATCATAGAAACCTGGAATGGTGATGTGATTGTTTTCGTCGTGAAGCGAAGCAATCATTTTGGATAAGATATTGATTGGGTTGGCTACAGCTCCACCGTATAAACCAGAATGTAAATCGCGGTTAGGACCAGTCACTTCTACTTCTACATAACTCAATCCACGTAATCCTGTAGTGATGGATGGTTGTTGATTAGAAATCATTCCCGTATCCGAAATTAAAATCACATCGTTTTTTAATTTCTCAGTGTTGTTTTCTACAAATGTCTTTAAGTTGACACTGCCTACTTCTTCTTCACCTTCAATCATGAATTTAACGTTACAAGGTAAAGTATTGCTTTGAATCATGTACTCAAAAGCTTTTACGTGCATGTACATTTGACCTTTGTCATCGCAGGCACCGCGAGCAAAAATAGCTCCCTCAGGATGAATAGCTGTAGGTTTGATTACGGGTTCGAAAGGAGGAGACGTCCACAATTCGATTGGGTCTGCAGGTTGTACATCATAGTGCCCGTATACTAAGATGGTTGGCAAATTAGAATCTATGATTTTTTCGCCATAAACAATTGGATAGCCAGCAGTTTCGCAAATTTCAACGAAATCGCAGCCTGCTTTTTCTAAACTTACTTTTACTGCTTCTGCTGTGTCGAGTACATCTTGTGAAAAAGCGGTGTCGGCACTAACGGAAGGAATTTTCAATAATTCGATTAACTCATTGATAAAGCGTTCTTTATTTTCTTGAACGTAACTTGTTCTATTTTCCATTTGGATGATTAATTTTATCAAATCAAAAGTACAAAAAATAGATTATTATTTTTTTACAAAATTTACTTTGAAAATTGGAACTTATGCTTATATTTGCACCCACAAAGTCGCGGATATGGCGAAATTGGTAGACGTGCCAGACTTAGGATCTGGTGCCGCAAGGCGTGTAGGTTCGAGTCCTATTATCCGCACTGAAACCCTGACTATCAAATAGTTAGGGTTTTTTATTTTAAAACCTGCCCAACCATTGCCCAACCATATTACAAATTCAGTTTTTTATTTACAAATTCCTCAATTTCTTTTTTGTTGATTCCGTAAAGATTTAATAATTCTACTGTTTTGTGAATATTTGATTTTAAATTTCTTTTTGCGCAATATACTTGATAATCGAGTTTGTTAAATTCCAGTTCTTCAGGAGTGTACCCTTCATTTTCTAATCGTAATAAGTGCCAATCTGTATAGTTAATAGGCATTTTTATGCTTCTTAAAATTTTATCAGTTTCAAAAAATGTAGTTTCGACTTTTAAAAACAATCCTTTAATTTCCATTGTATTATCTGTAAACTCACAAAAATACGTTAGAATCTTTTAACGAGTTGATAATATCAAACAATTTAATTACACCCAACGGGTTTACTTAACCTTTGCTTTGTATTTTTAATACGATAATTAGCAACTTGAATTATTTACACTATCCAATTTTCAAAGACAATCCCAATGCGTTGATTATTTGCATAAAGTTAGAAAGTTGTAAGTCGGTTTTGCCTTGTTCTATTTTGGCAATATAGGCTCTTTCTTTGCCTATTTGGTCGGCTAGTTGTTGTTGTGTTAGGTGTTTTTCTTTGCGTTTTTCTTTTATCAATTCACCGTAATAATATGAAAGTGCCTTTGCGTTAAATTCTTCACGCTCGGGCGTTCCCTGTTTGCCGTATTGATTGTCTAAATAATCGTTTGCCGAGTGGGTTTCTTTTTTTAACTTTTCTAGGTTTATTTTTATTCTTTCCATTGGTCTAATATTTTAATTGCCTTTTTAATCTGTTTGTCGTAGTCCTTTGTAGATTTTTTAATAAATCCATTCAAAAACAATATTTCGTTGCTTTGGTTAATATTGTCGTGGTCTATTGTAAAAACGATAACACGATATTCGTTGTCAACTTGTATTCTAATCTCATAAAAATCAGTATTAACTAATTTCTTTACTATCTTGGTATTAATAACCTTTTGGGTTTTTATTACTTCAAATAGATAGGCTATTTTAGTTTTAACATTGGTTTCAGATTCATTTATAAATTCTAAAAACTCATCTGTAAATTGTAGATTTCTCATTATTTAATCTTTTGCAAATGTAACGAATTAGATACATTGTTGTTTATTTTGTTCCATTTTTTAACACTTTCATTTCGGGAGTTTTGTCTTTATTTAGTTTCTCATAAAATTGCATAAACAAATCGGCGTTGCTGTCTTTGTCCTCTCGTTTGTTAATGTAGGTTAAAAATAAACTCTCTTTTGAATGTCCTGTGATTCCGATAAGTACGGCGGTAGGTATCTTTTTGTAATAGTTTGAAGCAAAAGAACGTCTGAAACAATGTGAAGAAATTAATTCATATTTCGGGTAGTTTCCTAATTCCTTGCGGTTGGTATCGGTGTTTAATTTTGTTCCTTTAACTACGGCATCAATTCCAGCCAATTTGCAAATTACTTTTGCGTATTCATTTAGTTTTTGGTGTGGTATTTTTTTAGGTAAGTTGTTTTCTATTATGTCAATAACGTGAGGCGCAATTATGCCAATGGTTACACTTTTATTTGTTTTCTGTTGCGTGATGTCGATGTAATAATTTTTGCCGTTATATCGAATGTTTTCGTTTGTGATTTCCAATAAGTCGCCACCAAGTTGCCCAATCTCACAACCTAATAAAATCCAGTTGCGAACGTTGTTCAAACTTTCGGGAGTTATAGAAAGATTTTTAGTTAGTTCGGGGTTATCTTTTTTGAATCGGTTGAGTTGTTCTCTATCTGATAAATCAATGTTTTTAATTAACTCCAGTTCATCAAATGATAAGGTTTGAATGTATCTGTCTTTGTCACTCTCTCTAAAGAATGGGATTATTTTAGAATAGGGAGTAACTGGAATTTCGTTCTTTTCGGCATCAATACAAACCGTTTTCAAAATCTCTAATTGTTTCCCTGCATAGTTAGTAGAATATTTTTTTGTATTAATAAGCCAGTTTGTGAATTTGTCAACAAAAGGTTTTGTAATCTCTACAAACTGGATTTGTTTTTTAATCTTCTTTTGGTATTCCGTAATTATGTTTTTAAATAAAGTGTAGTTTTTTATAGTACTAGGACTTAAACCGATTTTGTTTTTTACTTTTCGGGTGTTTGCATTATCAATGATGTATTGTATATGATTAACTAATAAACTGGTATCGGTTTTAACTATTCTGCTAAAACATTCATTAATTTTTGATTCTAGCCAATTGGAATCAATCAAAATTCCTTTGCCTAAATCGGTGTTGAGGTTGTCACTAATATAAGAATCTAGTTTTTTGAGGTCATTAGATATTTTTTTAGTGGTTTCGTTGTTTTGTTTGGGTAGTCCTGTTGTTGTACTCCAGTCTTTCGGGTTGATAGAGAAACCCGTATTTAACTCAAATACATTATTGCGGTCTATTGATAGACGTACCTTTATAGAAACGTTTTTATTCGCCTTACTTCTTACTCTAAATTGTATTGTTGCCATTTTGTGAACTTTTGAACTTTGAACAATTCAAAAGTAATGAATTTCGTAATACGTTTTACAAAGTTGCCCAACCGTTGCCCAACCGTTTTAAGATTCTATTCAATTTCATTCATTTTTATTCAATTATAAAATGATGTTTTATTGTTGTGTAAAGTATTGAATTTATTGGGTTTTTAAGTGTTTTGTTTAGGTTTTTTAATGGTTTCTCAAAAACATCAAATTGAATGTATAGGCGTGTATGTTCGAGTCCTATTATCCGCACAAAAAAAGCTTCTCAAATGAGAAGCTTTTTTTATTTCAGGACTATTTGAAATAGTGTTTACTTCAATACTTATTGATTTTCTGTTTTTTTTGTGCTAATTTTTATATAAAATTTTGTGTTTTTGTTTGAATTATCATTTATTTA
>JAGOFG010000001.1 GCA_017997335.1 Flavobacterium sp.
CGCTTTAAAACAATAGAAAACTTTTGCATAAAAGCCCCAACTTTATAATGTATTTTTGGTGAAGGAGTTTCGATAATTTTGTAAACTGCTTCTGCCATTTCGAGAGGATTGCTTCCGCTATCCACATGTTCATTCATAGCTTGAAGTATATTACCATAAACTAATTCATAATCAGAACCTTTAATAATAGGAGCGTGATATCTTCCTGCTGCAATATTTGTTGCAAAATCGCCAGGTGCAATGTTCGTAATTGTTATACCAAAAGACTGAACTTCCATACGTAACGCTTCTGTAATAAGCTCTAATGCACCTTTAGAAGCGGAATACACACTTCGATAAGGCAACCCCATATACCCAGCAATAGAAGTAACATTGATAATCAATCCTGATTTTTGAAGACGCATTTGTGGTAGAACTGCCTTCATAACTTCGATTGGACCGAATAAATTGGTTTCGAAATTATTTTTTATTTCTTCTGATGGAATCTCTTCTAAAGGCCCTGTGATACCAACCCCAGCATTATTAATTACTACATCAATTTTTCCAGAAGTAGTAATAATATAATCTACAGCTTCTTTAATTGACGCTACATCTCTAACATCAAGTTTAATTAAAGGAAAAACTGAATCCTTATTCAAAGCAGGATTTCTACTTGTACCGTAAACAACAAAACCTTTTTGCTGTAAATAAATACCTATTGATTTACCAATACCCGAAGACCCGCCTGTAATCAATACAACTTTACTCATTATTTTAAGTTTATTATTTACCAATATACCTGGTAAAATCATTTTTAAAGTCAAAACCGCTATGGGTAAAAATAAAAAAATCTTCCAAGAGGAAGACTACATTTGATAAAAAGAAATAAAAAAAGGCAAGCGACCTACATCGCACCGCTCAACCGCTTACCCTTGCTGCGTTCCCACCCTGGGGGAGTCTGCAGGAGCTGGTCGTGTAGGACTTGCCGGTGCAAATATACAATCTTTTTATATTTTTGCAAGAGCTTTGACTCTTAAAAATATCGTTGTATATTGGCTTAATCAAAAAAATTAGAAATGAAAAAACTCAACCTCCTTTATATCATTTTATTAGGAATTATTTTAACCAACTGTGGTAACACAAAAAATGGTGAAAATTCTATTTTTACTATTGATAATTCTACTTTTAAACCTTTTTACACAACAAAAGATGTCTTAAAAGTTGGTGTTTTGAATCCAAATTCTAAAACAATTGACAGTATTATCTATTTCATCAATGATGTCAAAATCTCCACTAATAAAGGAAATGCAGGTCTTGATTTTCCATTTAACAATCAAAAATTAGGCTACCAAAACATCAAAGCCTTGGTTTATTTTGGAGGAGATAGTTCTGAAGCAACTGCTAGAGTAGAATTAGTTTCTGATGTGCAACCAAAATTATTAAAGTACACTATCGTCAATACATTTCCACACGATGTAAAATCTTTCACCGAAGGATTAGAGTTCTATAAAGACACATTATACGAAAGTACGGGTCTAAAAGGTTCTTCTTACATCAGAAAGTATGATTATAAAACAGGAAAAATTTACAAACAAATCGATTTAGACTCTGCTTTTTTTGGCGAAGGAATTACAATTTTAAACAATAAAATATACCAGCTAACTTATAAAGAGAAAACTGGTTTTATTTATAATGTCAACACTTTCAAACTAGAAAAAAAATTCACCTATGATAAAGAAATTGAAGGTTGGGGAATGACCAATGATGGAAAAAACATATTTCATACTGATGGTACAGAAAAAGTATGGACTTTAAACCCTTCAACTCAAAAGTTAGAAACAAATATCAATGTATATTCTGGTACTTCTAAAATAAAAAGCATCAACGAACTCGAATATATAAATGGAAAAATATATACTAATGTTTGGCTAAAAGATGCCATTGCAGTATTCAATCCAACAAACGGAGCAGTTGAAGGTGTTTTGGATTTATCAAAATTAAGAAAAGAATTAAAAAGCCCTACAGCAGAAGCGTTAAATGGTATAGCATACAACCCAAAAACCAAAACCATCTTTGTAACCGGAAAAAACTGGGATAAAATGTTTGAGATTAAAGTCTCTGAATAATTTATTTTAAAACAAACACACAAGTTTCACAGATTTCATGAATGTATTCGTGATAATTTGTGAAATTTGTGTTTATACACATCATATTATGACTACATTAATTACAAACATCAAAGAACTTTTGCAAGTACGAAACTCTAATATTTTAAAGGTTTCTGGAGCAGAAATGGCTATTTTACCAACCATCAAAAATGCGTATTTGGTTATTACTGATGATTTGATATCGGATTTTGGTTCAATGGAAAACTTACCGAATATAAAAGCCGACGCAACTATTGATGCCAGTGGTAAAATTGTACTCCCTTCCTGGTGTGATAGTCATACACATATTGTTTACGCTGGAAATCGGGAACAAGAATTTGTAGATAGAATCAACGGTTTGACTTACGAAGAAATCGCAAATCGTGGTGGTGGTATATTAAATTCAGCTCAAAAATTAAACGCAACCTCCGAAGAAGAATTGTATCACCAATCAGAAGAAAGACTTAAAGAAGTAATACAATTGGGAACTGGTGCCGTAGAAATAAAATCGGGATACGGATTAACCGTAGAAGGAGAGTTAAAAATGTTACGCGTCATAAAAAAATTGGCCAGCAACTACCCTATTGCAATTAAAGCTACTTTTTTAGGAGCACATGCCTTCCCTAGCCTATTCAAAGACAATAAAGAAGCCTATATTGATGTAATTATTAATGAGATGCTTCCTGAAATCGCTAAAGAAAATTTAGCTGATTTTATCGATGTTTTTTGTGAGAACGGCTATTTTACCGTAGCACAAACCGAAAAAATTATTACGGCTGGAATTCAGTATGGATTACAACCAAAAATCCACGTCAACCAGTTCAATTCCATTGGTGGAATTCAAATTGGAGTTCAAAATAAAGCGCTTTCGGTTGACCATCTTGAAGTAATGACACCAGAAGATATAGAAGTGCTAAAAGGGACTTCAACAATGCCAGTTGCTTTACCTTCTTGCTCCTATTTCTTGAGTATCCCTTACACTCCTGCACGAGAAATGATAAAATCAGGGCTTCCGCTAGCCTTAGCTACAGATTTCAACCCAGGTTCTACACCATCTGGGAATATGAACTTTGTTGTCGCAACAGCTTGTATCAAAATGAAAATGACGCCTGAAGAAGCTATAAATGCTGCTACCCTCAACGGCGCTTACGCTATGGGAATCAGTTCTACTCATGGAAGCATTACTATTGGGAAAAAAGCCAATCTTATCATCACAAAACCAATTCCTTCCTTTTATCAAATACCCTATGCTTTTGGAAGTAATCTGATTGAAAATGTAATTTTAGATGGCAAACTACATGAATAAAAAAGGAGGAATTTACATTCCTCCTTTTTTATAAAAAATCTAAATTTCATTTATTATCTCAAAGTAAAACTTGTTTTAGAAACCAATACATCTTTATCGAAAATATTGATAAAATAAGTTCCTTTTTCAAAGTTTTTACCTGGTAAATCTTCAGAAACATTTACCGTTTTATTCTCATATGCAACTGTAGTAGCAAAACTGTAAGTCAAAGTGTTTTCACCAAAAGTTTCAGTTTGTTTTTCTCCTAAAACATTGTTCTTACTATCAATAACCTGAACATAATAAGTTTTGTCGCCTGATTTTGCAATTTGATTTTCAGCAATAGTAAAACTAATTTTTAAGATATCGGCTCTACTTGCTTTATCTGTCTCAATTTGTTTTCCAGAGCTTCTCAATTTATAAGCTGATGTTTTGGTGTTCAAAATAGTTAATTTTGCGCCTTTTTCAACTGTTTTAGAAAGTTCTTCGTTTTGACCAACTAAAACCTCGTTAAACTTTTTGGATTCACCTAAAACTACTACAGTACTGTCTCTTTGAGCAGTTACTTTTTCATTTGCAATTTTCAATCCTTCATTTTCTGTCATCAAAGCTTTCATTTTGTTTTGTAAAGCTGATAATTGCGTCTTGAATTTTGAAACATCGCCTTTAGATTGATTTAACTCGTCCATAAGAGCAACAATTTTATCTCTTTCTTGGATTAATTCTTCAGACATTGAAGTATTTTCAGCAATTGCTGCGTCATAAGTTGTTTTTAACGTTTGTAGATCCTTCATTACAGATTCTTTCTCGGTTAAAGTCGTTGTTAATTCCGATTTAACCACCTCTGCGTCGGATGACATCTTGAAAATATATACTAAACTACCTACTAATAATACTGCTAAAACGGCAATAATTGCCTTTAGACTTGAATTGTTTTGTTGTTTTTCCATGCTTTTTTAATTTTTATTCAAATTTAGGGATATAATACAAAGGTATAACGTCTGTTAACATATTTATAGTATTTTTGAAATAAAAAAAATGGAAAAATTAATCCAATTCACGGCAAGTGATCTGGCTAAAATTACCAATCATAGAAGTGGGGAAATTAAGTTCGGTGAAAAAATGGTAACCATACCAAAGGGCACAGATCTTAATTCCTTTATTAAAACTACAGAGGCAAAATATGTTTTATTAGGAATTCCTGAAGACATAGGAATTAGAGCCAATTATGGCAGACCCGGAGCAGCATCAGCATGGGAAAGCGCTATCAAAAGTATTGCAAATATCCAGCATAATCGTTTTTGCAAAGGCAGTCAAATTCTTGTTTTAGGACAAATAGATGTCCAAGAACAAATGAATGAAGTAGAAAATCTAGACTTCAATGATGTAGATGACCGATCAAAACTCAGTCAATTAGTAAAGAAAATAGATAAAGAAGTATCTTATATTGTTTGTAAAATTATTCAAGCGGGCAAAATACCTATTATCATTGGCGGTGGACACAACAATTCCTACGGAAACATAAAAGGAACCGCATTAGCAAAAGGAAAAGCGATTAATGCTGTTAACTTCGATGCTCATTCCGACTTCAGAATTCTTGAAGGAAGGCACAGTGGCAATGGTTTTTCCTATGCATTTGAAGAAGGTTTTCTTAAAAAATACTTCATTTTTGGTTTACACGAAAATTATACCTCAAAAAGTGTACTAGACATTATTAAAAAACTTGAAGATCGCGTTCGCTATAATACATATGACAGCATTAATATTAGAAAAGAAAAAGACTTCAGACAAGAAATGGCTGTAGCACTAGATTTTATTAAAAATGACCCCTTTGGAATAGAAATTGACTTGGATGCAATTCCAAATATTGCTAGTAGTGCAATGACTTTGAGTGGTTTTTCTATAGAAGAATTAAGAAGTTTTATTTCCTTTTTTGCTAAGCAAAAAAACGCCTCTTATATTCATATTTGTGAAGGAGCTCCAGATTTAGACCAAGAAAAAAACAATCACTTAATTGGAAAATTGATTGGTTATTTAGTAACCGATTTCATAAAAGGATACAACTTAAATTTATTATAAAGTAAAAACGAAACCTTTCGATAATTTAAAAGAAAAACCTTCGATTATTAAATAAAATAGGCAACAAAAATAATAACACTATCTTTGTTGCCTTATTCTTTGTACTATACAAAGAATTTAAATTTCAAAAAATATGTTATTCGAAGATTTATCCCTTTCAAAAAGTATACAAAAAGCAGTATTTGAAGAAGGCTACACAGAGCCAACTCCAATACAAGAACAATCCATTCCGCTGGTTTTGTCTGGTAGAGACTTAGTAGGTTGTGCTCAAACAGGAACTGGAAAAACTGCTGCATTTGCAATACCTATCATCCATCAGTTACATCGAATCGTAGGATCATCAAAAAAAGCCAAGGTCGTTAGAGCGCTTGTAGTAACTCCTACAAGAGAATTAGCTGTTCAAATTGGACAAAATTTTGACACCTATGCAAAATATACTAATCTAACGCAATTAACTATTTTCGGAGGTGTCTCACAAAATCCTCAAGTCGATACCTTAAGACAAGGAGTTGATGTTTTAATTGCTACTCCAGGAAGATTATTAGATCTTCACAAACAAGGTTTTATCAACTTAGATCATTTACACACTTTGGTTCTAGACGAAGCAGATCAGATGCTGGATATGGGATTCGTAAACGATGTAAAGAAAATCGTTAAACTAACTCCAAAAAACAGACAAACGCTTCTTTTCTCTGCAACAATGCCAATTGCAATTAGAGAATTAGCAGAAATGTTCTTAACTGATCCTGCTACGGTTACGGTTTCTCCCGTATCCTCTACAGCAGAAAAAGTAGAACAACGCTTGTATTTTGTTGAGAAATCAGAAAAAAGAAACCTTTTATACCATTTAATTAAAAATGAAAACCTGACTGATGTTTTAGTATTTTCAAGAACAAAACATGGTGCAGACAACGTTGTAAAAGCATTACGTAAAAAAGGTATTCCGGCAGAAGCAATACATGGCGATAAATCACAAAATGCCAGACAAAGAGTTTTAGATGCTTTCAAAAACAAAGAAGTTGGAGTTCTTGTAGCTACAGATATTGCTGCAAGAGGAATAGACATTGATCAATTGCCTTTTGTAATTAATTTTGATTTACCTAATATACCTGAAACTTATGTTCATAGAATTGGAAGAACAGGTCGTGCAGGAAATGGTGGGATTGCCATTTCTTTTTGTGGAAAAGATGAGCACCCTTATTGGAAAGACATTCAAAAGCTAATTAAGGTTGATGTTAAAACTATCAGCGATCACCCCTATCCATGGCAATCAGGAAACCCTGTAACACCAAATGAAAAACCAAAAAATTCAAACAGAAGTGGTGGAGCACATAAATCAAGAAAATCTGCAAATGCAAAACAAAATAAAAAACGTTGGTACTAACCAACGTTTTTTGCATCATATATTAATGTACTCATTGCTTTAAAAAGCTTCGATTGATCAAATGGTTTGATAATTATATCATTCATTCCTGCAGAAATAGCCTCTTCTGAGATTTCTTCTTTATCAAAAGCCGTTAAAGCAATAATTGGAGTGGTAATGTTTTTATTTCTTATCAAACGGGTAGTTTCAAACCCATTCAATAATGGCATATTAATATCCATTAAAATAATATCAAAAATTTCGGTTTCAAGAATTTTCAAAGCTTCATATCCGTCATCAACTACGCAACATTTATAGAGATTTTTTTCCATTATCTTTTTTGTTACCAATTGATTTATTCTATTATCCTCAACTACCAATACTTTAAAGATTTGACTGGTTGACAAATCAACTCTAATATTGTTTATTAAATCATTCGTTTTATCAAGATCACTTTCAAAAGGTATACTAAAACTAAATGTTGTTCCCTGTCCAATTGCACTCTCTAAAGTAATCTCACTTCCAAATAGATATAATAATCGCTTAACAATCGACAATCCAAGTCCTGTTCCTTGATAATCTGTATCATTTCGACCTACTTGAACAAATTTATCAAAGATTTTATCTTGGTCTACAGCAGCAATTCCTACTCCAGTATCTTTTATTTTAAAACCAATATGATTTATTTTTCCTTCCTTCTTTTCTAAAACAACATGTATTGAAATTATTCCGTTTTTTGTAAACTTCAACGCATTGCTTACTAAATTCATAATAATTTGAGAGAAACGTAACTTATCTCCAATCACGTATTCTGGGATTTTGGGGTCAACCAGCAACTCCACTTTATTTTTATTGTTTTGAGACAAAAAGGACAGAGAAAGAATAATCATTTCTATTTCATCATAAATATTAAAAGTCATACTCTCAAGTACTACCCTATTTTCTTCAATTTTATTAATTTGTAAAATATCATTTACTAGGGAAAGTAAATATCGTGCAGAAAACTTTAAGGAACTTAAATGCTGACTTTTGGATAAATCTTTATATTCATCAATAAGCATGTTTGTGATTCCAATTACTCCATATAGAGGCGTTCTCAACTCATGACTAATTGTGGAAACAAATTGAGATTTCATTTGTGAAGCTTCTTCAGCTTTTTCTTTAGCCAATAACAAATCATTATTGGCGATGGTCAATTCTCTATTAACTTTTCTTTTAAAACTATTGTTTCTTATCAAAGTAAAAATCAACATTAGTAAAACAAAAAAAACTATTACAAATAAAATAACAATAATTTTAGATTTTCTAAGGTTTTGATTTTGAGCTTCTTTTATGAGCTCTATTTTTGTCAACTCCCTTTTGTATTCATCAAGCTCAAGATTCAAGCCAGCTATAGAAGCTTTAAAAAGTTTATCTTCATTGTATATTTTGTCTTTAATTTCATTGAATTTATCCAAATGAATATAAGCTTCTTTATAATTGCCCATTCTAAAAAGCATTTTTGAAAACTCATTATGTGCATAAGAAACATCATTCAACTCATTGAATTCGTATCCTAACGAAATTGCTTTTTCAAAAAACACTCTTGCTTTTTTGTAATTACCAATATGAGAACTATACATGCCATTAATCATTTGGTAAACAACGCTCAAAGCATCATTTCCATATTGCTTAAAATTGGCATTACAATAATTTAAATACAACAAACCTTCTTCAAAATTAGACTTATCGAAATAAGCCCATGTAAGATTTAAGCTAGTAAGTAAAGTGTAGGTATGATTGGAAATGTTTTGGCTATGAAAAATAGCTTTTTTATAATGCTTAATTCCTAGTTCATATTGTCCTTTTTCAAAACAATATAAATTTCCTAAATTATTATTAGCCTTAAATCTTAGGCTATCATTTGTAGTTTTGTTAGCATAAAACAATGCTTTCTTATAATATTCAATCGATTTATCAAACTCCGAAAATTCATTGTAATTAGAACCAATAGTATTGTAAGAAGCAGCTATCAATATACTATCATTCATTAATAATGCTTGTTTTAAAACCTCTCTTGATAGCAATAGAGACTTTTCAAAATCTTGTTCCCTGAAGTATTTAGTCGCCTGTCTTGATTTTTGTAAAAGACTATTTCTTACAAAATCAGCATTTTGAGCAGTTAAAAAAGAATTTAAGCTGAAAAATAAAACAAAGAATAATACAACTCGATTTGGGAACATAACCGCTCATTATTTATTCAAATATACATTTATATATAAATAAATAATCATTTAATTTTAGAAATTTATTGAAGTAATTTAAAAATTATCACAATTTAACACGTATAATGTTATTTTATTAAGACTAAAAAAACCTGCTTAATTTACTAAGCAGGTTCTATTAAAAAAATATGATTCTATTTTATTTATCTTCTTCCCATTTTCCAACTACGGAAGTAGCCAATGCATTTCCTAATACATTTGTAGCACTTCTAAACATATCGCAAAAATGGTCTATTGGAAGAATTAAAGCAATTCCTTCTACAGGAATATCAAACATTCCACAAGTAGCAGCTACTACTACCAAACTAGCTCTTGGTACTCCAGCAATCCCTTTACTAGTCAACATCAAAACAAATAACATTGTAAATTGAGTTGGCAAATCCAAATGAATCCCATATGCCTGAGCAATAAAAATACCAGCAAATGTCATGTACATCATACTTCCATCAAGATTAAATGAATAACCAAGTGGTAGCATAAAAGAAACGATTTTATCTTTTACCCCAAAATTCTCTAATTCTTCGGTTAATTTTGGAAAAACAGCTTCAGAACTTGTAGTACCAAATGCAATAATCAATGGACTAACTATTCGTTGCAACAAAACTTTCATTTGTTTTCCCAAGAAGAAATAACCAACTAAAATAAGTATAACCCACAAAGTACTTATTCCAATCAAAAACGAACCGAAAAACTTAAAATAAGTAATCGCTAGTTCATTAAAATCTCTTACAGCAAAAACACCAGCAATTGCACCAAAAACACCAATAGGAGCAAAATTCATAACAAAATTCACCATTTTTAAAACAATATGTGAAATCTTATCCATTGCATTGACAATAGGTTTTGCAGTTTCTCCTAATGAAGCAGCAGCTAATCCAAAAAATATTGAAAAAACAACAATTTGAAGGATTTCGTTTGTGGCCATCGCTTCAAAAATACTTTTAGGAACAATATGCTCGATGAAGTTATTAAAGGAAAGATTTTGTGTTTTTGAAGTAACATCAGATACTGAAGCAGCATCTACATTTGAAAGATTCAATCCAACACCAGGCTCTAAAATATTCACATAGAACATCCCTATTAAAAGAGAAATAAAAGAAGCAGTAAAAAACCATCCTAAAGCTTTTCCTCCAATTCTTCCAACTGCCTTTATATCACCCAATTTTGCTATTCCTACAACAAGAGTTGTAAAAACTAATGGAGAAATAATCATTTGAACCAAACGAATGAATACAGTTGCCAAAATCTTTATTTTGTTACTAAATTCTTGGGCTGTTTCTGTCGATGCAGAATTATGTATTACTACACCTAATACAGCACCCAATAGCATAGCAATTAAGATTTGTCCTGTTAGACTTTTGAAAAAAGGTTTCTTAGAAGTTTGGTTTGATTCCATTGGTTGTTTAAAAATTAATTTGAAAGTATTTAGCTCGTTAAAATACTAAAATATAATTTGAATCTATAAATAAGTCTTGTTTAACAAATAGAAATCTGCCAAAACAATTGCTGCCATTGCTTCAACAATTGGAACTGCTCTTGGAACAACACAAGGGTCGTGTCTTCCTTTTCCAGTCATTTCTACTATATTTCCTTGATTATCTATTGTTTCTTGCATTTGCATAATTGTAGCAACAGGTTTAAAAGCTACTCGGAAATATATATCCATTCCGTTACTAATACCACCTTGAATTCCACCAGACAGATTTGTTTTTGTGGTACCATCTGCATTATACAAGTCATTGTGTTCGCTACCCTTCATTTTAGCTCCGCAAAAACCACTTCCATATTCAAAACCTTTAACAGCATTAATAGAAAGCATGGCTTTTCCTAACTCAGCGTGTAATTTATCAAAAACTGGTTCTCCTAATCCAACAGGAACGTTTTGAATTACACAAGTTACAGTTCCACCAACGGTGTCGCCTTGCTTGCGAATATCTCTAATATACTCTTCCATTTTCGCTGCCATCTCTTCATCAGGACAACGAACAGGGTTACTCTCAATTTTTGAAAAATCAATGTCTTGATAAGGTTTCTCGAGAAAAAGAGGTCCTACTGAAGATACGAAAGCATTGATTTTAATATTGGAAAGCATTTGTTTTGCAATAGCACCAGCCACAACTCTACTAGCTGTTTCTCTAGCAGAACTTCTTCCGCCGCCTCTATAATCACGTGCACCATACTTTTGGTCATAAACGTAATCCGCATGGCTAGGGCGATAATTATCTTTTATATGAGAATAATCATCAGACTTCTGATTCGTGTTGGGAATAATAAAACCAATAGGAGTACCTGTAGTTTTTCCTTCAAAAATTCCAGATAAAAACTGTACTGCGTCTGGTTCTTTTCTTTGAGTTACAATAGCGGATTGACCTGGCTTTCTCCTTGCCATTTCTAATTCTATCGCTTCAAAATCAATTGTGATTCCTGGAGGACAACCATCAATGATTCCGCCAAGAGCTTCTCCGTGTGATTCTCCAAAAGTAGTTATCTTATATAGTGTTCCGTAACTATTTCCTGCCATTTTAAAAATTTTTAAGCAAATGTAAGTTTTAAGAATTAAACAAAAAAATTTCGTTTAGGTTATATTTTGAAATTTTTAATACAAAACAATGTTTTTTAGTTAAATTTTTCCTTTTTAAACAATAATAAAAATAAATTTAAACTATAAAGCTTTTTAAAAAGTCAATACAAATAAAACAAAAAGACAATTTGATGTAAAAACAGCCATAAACAACTTAAAAAACAAAAACAAGAAGATGAATTCTTTATTCGTTTAAACATCTTTTTTTTGTTAAAAAAATAAAATAAATTATGAGTACTTATATTTTTTTTAACTTTACCTACGTTAACTTCATAAATACTAATTATTTAAACTACAAATTATGAAAAAATTACTTTTAGGAATGTTTTTTATGGGCGTATCACATTTTGCTAGTGCACAAGAAATTGGTGTTAGATTTGGAGATGTTACTGGTAATGATGTTGCAGTAGATGCTGTATTCTCTGCTGGTAAATTTAGCCGTATTCACGCAGATGTTTCTTTCGGCAACGGAGGAGTTGGTGTAGAAGCGCTATATGATTTTATCTACAGACCTCTTGAAGGAGAATCTTTTAATTGGTATTTAGGTGTTGGACCTTCTGCTTTTATTGGAGATGATTTCTTATTAGGTGCAAGTGGTGAAATTGGTCTTGAATACAAATTCAAAGGAGCTCCAATAGCCTTAGGTTTAGATTGGAGACCTACACTTTGGATTGTTGAAGACACTGACTTTCACGCAGGAGGATTCGGACTTAACTTAAGATATGTATTTTAATCTTTATCAAACTAATAAAAAAGGGAAGCAGTTTTGCTTCCCTTTTTTATTGGTATTTTTGAATTGCTCGATGATAGAGATCTTCATATAAGGGCAAGATTTTCTTTATATCAAATTTTTCAGCAATGCTTAAAGCATTTCTCTTAAATTTATTTAAAACATCATCATCTTTTAAAATTGTTAAGGCATTTTTAGCCATTTCATCAACATTGCCAACATCACTTAAAAAACCTGAAAAACCATCAAAATTGACTTCAGGTAAACCACCAGAATTACTAGAAATAACAGGTACAGAACAGGCCATAGCTTCAAGAGCTACTAATCCAAAACTTTCGGTTTGAGAAGGCAACAAAAATAAATCTGTAAGACACAAAATTTTATCAATTTCATTACTGTTCCCAAAAAAGATTACTTTGTCTTGAATTCCTAACTCAAAACAAAGTTCTTCGGCTTTTTCTTTTTCAGGCCCATCCCCAACCATCATTAATTTGGCAGGTATCTCTTTTTGAATTTTATAAAATATCTTAACAACATCAGGAATTCTCTTTACTCCTCTAAAATTACTAATGTGAGTAATTATTCTTTCATCAGCTGCCGCCATTACGGATCTATGACAAGGCGTATTTGGGTCTTTTTTTTCTTTATCTAAATCAATAAAATTAGGGATCACCTGAATTTCATTTTTAATAGAAAATAATTTAAGCGTATCCGCTTTTAGACTCTCAGAAACCGAGGTTACAAAATCAGATTTATTGATACTAAAAGTAACAGCCGGTTTGTAAAAAGGATGATTTCCAACCAAAGTAATATCAGTACCATGTAATGTAGTAACCATAGGTATGTTTATACCCTCGTCTTTAAGCATTTGTTTAGCCATGTAACCTGCATAAGCATGAGGAATGGCATAATGTACATGAAGCACATCTATTTTGTATAGCTTTACCATATCAACTAGCTTACTGGAAAGCGCAAGTTCATAGGGTTGGTAATGAAATAATGGATATTCTGGAACATTCACTTGGTGGTAATGCACATTTGGATTTAAAAGTGCTAAACGAACTGGTTGACTATATGTTATGAAGTGAATTTCGTGTCCCCTTCTTGCTAGTTCAAGACCTAATTCTGTTGCTACAACACCACTTCCACCAAATGTGGGATAACAAACAATTGCTATTTTCATGTATTTATTTTAGGGTAACGAATTTACTCAAAAATGAGTTATTAAAAGTTAAGAAAAGTTAAAAATGAACTATAATTGTTCTTTACTTTTTTTCTTATTCAACCATTTATTGATTTTATAAGTTAGATAGGCTGAACCACTACCAACAAGAGCTCCAGCTATAACATCTGTAGGATAATGAACACCTAGATGCATTCTTGAATAGCCAACAGCAGATGCCCATACAAAAGATGGCGCAATAACATACCATTTGGGATAAGCAATACTCAAAGAAGTAGCTGTCGCAAAAGCAATGGAAGTGTGTCCTGAAGGCATAGAATATCCGCCAGCAGAACTTAATTTTTCAATTTCTGGATAGGTGACAAAAGGTCGATCTCTTTTAATTGCTTCTTTTAAGACAATGGTCACAAATACTGAAGCAGCGACCGATTCTCCAATAAAAATGGCATCTTTTTTTAATTGCACATCCTTGTTAATTAATCCAACTGCATACATTGTAAGAGGTGTACCAATACTAACAATAGCATAACTATTGGTAATATGTTTAAATGTAGGGTCTAAATTCTCATTGCGATTCAAATTGACTGAACGCAAAGTATTTATATCAAAGTTTTGCCCAAACAAAGTTGATGTAAATAATACTAAAATAAGTAAAAAAGATTGTCTTACCATTAAGTAATCTAAAAGATTTTAAAACAAAAAAACTAGATTAAATATCAAAATAACCTAGTTTCTTTTTATGTATTTATTTAGAAGAACCTGCTATGCCAACTATCTGCTGCTGGGACTTCCCACGATTCATTAAATTCTTGAATATTGTTGACTAAATTGTTAAAAACAATGGTATTTTCAGTAACTGCTTTATCTTTAACCATTTTTTTAAAATCGATTAAAGGTTTATGCGCAACGTGTTCACCTAATTTGAATGTAACATTCATCTTATCCAATAAATCTACGTCGTATTTCTTTTCTAAACTTTGGATGAATTCAACAGAGCTATCAATTGAACAACCCGTTGCAGCTTGAACTTCTTGGTTTACTGCAATAATTATAAAACGATTGTATTTTAAAAGATAAGATGACTCCAAACTTGTACCATGAGCGGCCCAATCTTTCAAAAAAGCTTGTAATGCTTCTTCTATCTCGGTCATTTCAGCATCAGAAAACTTTCTATTAGATTGATAAATCCATATTCTAGATTCCTCAGGTAAACTTTCAAAGGGTACGTACATAGTTTTGAATTAAATTCTATTATAAATCTTGAGCATTAGCAATAAGTTCCGCAATGTCTAAAACTTTTACATCAGCTTCTTTTTCTTTATTTTTAATACCATCAGTAAGCATCGTATTACAGAAAGGACAGCCAGCAGCAATAATACTAGGTTGAACTTCTAAAGCATCTTCTGTTCTTTCGATGTTTACTTCTTTGTTTCCTGGTTCAGCATCTTTAAACATCTGAGCACCACCAGCACCACAACATAATCCATTAGCTTTAGAACGCTTCATTTCAACTAATTCAGCATCTAATTTTTGAATTAAATCTCTTGGTGCTTCATAAATTTGATTCGCTCTTCCTAAATAACAAGGATCATGGAAAGTGATTTTTTTACCTTTGAATTGACCCCCTTCAATTGTTAATCGTCCATCATCAAGTAACGATTTTAAAAATTCGGTATGATGTACTACTTCGTAATGACCACCCAATTCAGGATATTCATTTTTTAATGTATTAAAACAATGAGGACAAGCTGTTACGATTTTTTTAGCTTCGTATGCATTCAAGACCTCAATATTCATCATAGCTTGCATTTGAAACAAAAACTCATTTCCCGCTCTCTTAGCTGGATCTCCTGTGCAACTTTCCTCTGTTCCCAAAACAGCAAAAGAAACGTTAGATCGATTTAAAATTCTAACAAATGCTTTAGTTATTTTCTTGGCTCTATCGTCAAAACTTCCTGCACAACCTACCCAAAACAATACTTCTGGTTGTTTGCCTTGTGCTAACATTTCGGCCATTGTAGGCACTACTAAATTTTCTGACATTGTATCTTGGTTATTAGTTAATGGGTTAAGTAACTAACCGATTAAAAATTTAAACTTTTGTTATATTTCGTTTTTCCAATTCAAACGGTCTTGTTGATTGTATTGCCAAGGAGCTCCGTTGTTTTCTATATTCGTCATCATTGCATTCAAAGGCATTGGTGCAGCACTTTGCTCCATCACTAAATAACGACGCATATCTAAAATAATAGATAATGGACTAATATTTACAGGACATTCTTCAACACAAGCATTACAAGAAGTACATGCCCAAAGTTCTTCGGCAGTAATATAATTATTCAAAAGCGAAACTGAATCTGGCACAAAAACACCTTTATTCTTATCGATATTTCTTCCAACTTCCTCTAAACGATCTCTAGTATCCATCATAATCTTACGTGGAGACAATTTCTTTCCCGTTTGATTTGCTGGACATGAAGAAGTACAACGTCCACATTCTGTACAAGTATATGCATTCATTAACTGTACCCAATTCAAATCCATTACATCACTTGCACCAAATTTACTTGGAGCAGCATTAGCATCTGCGGGAGCTGCAAAGGGATCTGCATTTGGATCCATCATTAACTTCACTTCATTTGTAACCGAAGATAAATTATCAAATTGACCTTGAGGTTTTAAGTTGGCAAAATAAGTATTGGGGAAAGCCAAAAGAATATGTAAGTGTTTTGAAAAATATAAATAATTCATAAAAATCAAAATACCTATAATATGCAACCACCAAAAAGCTTCTGATAAAAGCATCACCAATTCGTTAGACATTCCATTGAAAATTGGCTCTATAAATTGACTGATTGGAAAGGAACCCGCTTTGATGAAATGAGAAAAGCCTCCCGGTACTTGTTGCAAATGCAAATCGGATGCATTCATTAACAAAAACAAAGACATCAAAACTACTTCGAAATATAAAATATAATTCGCGTCATTCTTAGGATATCCGTTCAAATCAGAACTTATAAAACGTTTTAAACGAATAATATTTCTTCTGGTCCAAAAAGTAAAAACAGCCAGTAATACTAAAACAGCTAAAATCTCAAAAGAACCAATCAGGAAATCGTAAGTTCCGCCCAAAAAAGCAAAAACACGATGTGTGCCAAAAAGTCCATCAATAATGATTTCTAATAATTCAATATTAATGATTATGAATCCAAGGTAAACAACAATATGTAAAATTCCAGCAACTGGTCTTTTTACCATTTTTGATTGTCCTAAGGCAATCATTGCCATATTTTTCCATCGCTCTTTAGGATTATCACTTCGGTCAACTGCAGTACCTAACTTAATGTTTCGAATGATTTTTTTGACATTCATAAAGAAATATCCAAAACCAATTGCCAAAACGATGGCGAACAATACATTGTCTAAAAAATCCATATAATTAGTTATTAGCTTTTACTATTGAATCAGCAGCAGGAGCTACATAAGGTTTATTTTTCTTTCCAAAGACAGAAACATTAACGTATCTCGTAGGGTTCAAGCGAACATCTTGAAGTAACAATTCCAACTCTTTTGATGTTTTTGATAAATTAGCATATAGTGCTTCATCATTAAGTAACTTACCCATAGTTCCTTTTCCTGATTGCAAATTACTCATTAACTTGTCTACATTAGCCAAAGTTCTATTCAATTCTTTTACTGTTTTTCCTAAATCAGCTTTTTGTAAAGAATCTGAAATTTTAGAAAAATCACCAGAAACTTTATTAAAATTAGTTACTATGCCATTAATTTTAGACTTATTCGTATCTAAAATTCCATTAACACTAACCGAAGCTTTATGAAATTGCTCCATAGTCTTACTCAATTCAGCCAAGCTGTTTTTCAAATCAGCTTGTCCTTTTTGATCTAAAACAGTATTGATTCCGTTAATCATTTGATCAGCACTTACCAATAATTTTTCAATTTTTTGCTGGACTGGAACTAGTTTTTCGCCTACACTTGCAGCCATACCTAATTCAATGTCACCTTTTATAGTTGCACCATCTGCAATTAAGGATGTATCATTAAGATTTGGACGAATAGCAATTTGCTTACCTCCTATCAATCCCGGTTCATAGATAACTGCAGTACTGGTTTTAGAAATTGGAAAATCTGTATTTATTTGTAATTCAACTTGAAGTTTTCCTGTAGTGTTGTTAATAGTAATACTGGCAACTTTACCAATCACTAATCCATTTAACGTTACTGCAGAGGAAGGAGCAATCCCTTCTACATT
This sequence comes from Flavobacterium sp., assembly GCA_017997335.1. Classification (GTDB taxonomy): domain Bacteria; phylum Bacteroidota; class Bacteroidia; order Flavobacteriales; family Flavobacteriaceae; genus Flavobacterium. The sequence continues at coordinate 17,885 of JAGOFG010000001.1, forward strand.
ACTATATTCTACAAAATAAGTCTTATAGTTAGTAAAAAGATCTCGGCCTTTTAAAAAGCTATAACCCCAAATAAATAATAAAATAGCAGTAATTACTATAATAGCTGTTTTGATTTCTCTTGTTAGTTTCAAAATATAAGATTTTGCGCAAAAATAATATAAAAATTTAACTTCAATGAATTATTTAATCGCTTCTTGAATACTAATTTTCTTTCCATTTTTATAAGCTATTAAAAAAGCAGAATCATAGCCTTTTGCTTTAGCCGTTTTTAAATTTTCTTTGGCTACATTGTAGTCTGCGGTTTCACCATAAAAATATTTATACAAATTATTGTCACGCTCCATAGAAATAAAATTTAATCCTTTAAAATTCTTAGGTTGCAACTCTAATTGAATATAACTAGCAGATAATTGCACTTTAAAAATTGTCCCAGTAGTTGGTACTGTAGCAACCTTAGGGACCTCGTGAAAATCAGAAGTATCTTTGGGTTTTATTACCTCTTTTTTTTCTGTGGTATCTGCTTTAGGTGCTGGAAAGTTTTCAAAACCCTCACTTTCAAAAAATTCGGTCTTATATTTTAAAATGGCTTTAGCAATTGCTTGAGCGATATCATTCTGTCCTTCTTCTGAAACCAAAATTGCTCCTTCTACAGCATTAGAAATAAATCCCATCTCTACCAAAACTCTTGGCATATATGCTCTATGCAAGACCAGATATGGCGCTTGTTTAACGCCTCCTCCTCGTATTTTTTTCCCGAGATTTTGAAACTCATTTTCAATTTCTGATGCTAATGAGATACTATTATCTAAATACTCCTCTTGCATCAAAGTCATTCCAATCATAGTCTCTGGAGAGTTAGGGTCAAAACCTTCATATTTTTGCTTATAATCTTTTTCCAAAGTAATTACGGAGTTCTCTTTTTTAGCCGCTTCTAGGTTTGAAGCAATTTTAGTCATCCCCATTACATAAGTTTCGGTACCATCAGCAGCTAAATTTTTGTTTGCATTACAATGTATAGATACAAAAATTGAGGCTCTTGCTTTATTTGCGATATTTGCACGTTCATTTAACTCTATAAATACATCCGTTTTTCGTGTATAAACTACTTCAACTTTTTTAGAATCTTCAAGAATTTTTCCAACCTTCAAAACTACCGCTAATGCAACATCTTTTTCAACTCGGCCGCTGTATTTTGCACCTGTATCATGACCTCCGTGTCCCGCATCTAAAGCCACACGAAAAACTTCGGATTGACTGTAAGAAAAAAAAGAAAAAAAGAAGAAGGTAATAATAAACATTACTTTTAGACAAATCTTCGTATTCATAAATTTAAAAGTTAATTTTATTAGGAGGCGTCCGCTATAATTTTGTTAATTGATTATTTTTGCAAAAAAATATATGTAAGTTTGGTGCTTCAAAAAGTAAGCCATCATTTTTACAAAAATAGCATTAAATCCTTTGCATACAAACTTATTTAATATCGTTTTAATATCATTTTTTCTTACACTAGGAACTACTAGTGCTTATTCGCAAGATATAAAGAAAAAAAATACTACTATTCCTCCAAAAAAGGAAACTACAAAAGCAAAAGAAGACAAAACTAAAAACATAGTCCCCGTTCCAACTAAAGATTCAATCAAAGCGGATACGGTCAAAGTAAAAAAGGCTTTCTTGGAAGGAAAAGTGAGATACAAAGCTCATGATTATACCAAAATTGACCAAAAAAAGAAGCTGATTACACTTTACGACAAAGCCGAATTGTATTACCAGGACATTGAGTTAAAGTCAGGAATTATAGTTATGGATTATGAGAAAAATGAAGTATATGCTGGACGAATTAAAGACTCTACTGGTAAATACACGCAATACCCTAACTTCAAACAAGGTACTAATGTAGTTGAACCAGATTCGATACGTTTTAATTTTAAAACAAAAAAAGCCTTGATTTGGAATTCAAGAACTGATCAAGGAGAATTTAAAATTAAAGCTGCCATTACCAAAAAAGAAAATGATTCGGTTTATTTCTTAAAAGGAGCACGATTTACTACCTCAAAAGATGTCGATAATCCGGAATATTATTTCCAAACCAATAAAGTAAAATTTATTCCTGGTAAAAAAGTTATTACTGGATTAACCAATATGGTCATTGCCGATGTACCAACACCAATTGGCCTTCCGTTTGCATACTTTCCAATGAGTAAAGAAACAAGCATTTCTGGTATTATTTTACCAAATTACAACGACTCTAATGCCCGTGGTTTTTCATTACAAAATTTTGGATATTACTTTGCTTTAAGTGATCATTATGACTTAACAGTACTTGGTGATTACTATACCAACGGAAGTTACGGAATGCGCCTAGAATCTAGCTATGCGAAACGATACAATTATAGAGGAAATTTTAATTTTAGATTTGAAAACCTAATCAACAGTGAAAGAGGTTATCCAGATTACTCCAAACAGACTATTTACAACATTCAATGGTCTCATTCCAAAGACTCTAAATCCAATCCGAATTCTACTTTCTCAGCCTCAGTAAACTTAGGTAGTAGTAAGTATTTCCAACAATCAATAAATGTCGTGAATTTAGGATCAAATCTAAACAACACATTGAGCTCTTCTGTTTCGTATTCCAAAACATTCAACTCTATACCACAAGTAAGAATGTCGCTATCCGCAACACATTCTCAAAACACTCAAACAAGCGAAATCAATATGACTTTGCCTACGCTTCAGTTAAGTGTAGATAGAGTTTTTCCCTTTGCAAAAGGAGATGGAATCAAGAAAGGAATAATAAAAAACATCAATTTTCAATACAACTTAAACGGAAGAAATAGCTTTGTAACCACCGACTCTTTATTCTTTAAACCTGAAATGTTTAAAAATGCTCAAGTTGGTATGCAACACAGTATCCCTATTAGCACCAACTTTAAGTTATTCAAATATTTTAGTGCTTCGGCTTCGGCAAATTATAACGAAGTTTGGTATTTAAAAACCATTAGAAGATTTTATGATACCAACCAAAGTAAAGTCATTGACGAGACCGTAAACGGTTTTGATGCTTTTAGAACTTATACTTTGTCTAGTAGTATTGGAACCACTATTTATGGAACTTTTAACTTTGGTAAAGACAAAAAAATAAAATCCATTCGACACGTAATGCGACCGTCTATATCGTATGGTTATACTCCTAGTTTTGAAAAATACTATGACACCTACGCAGCAGATGCAAGTGGAACGATGATCAAACCATACACCCGTTTTGAAGGTGGAATTTACGGAGCACCAGGTCTTGCCAATTCAAACAACATTGGGTTTGATTTAAGCAACACTTTTGAAGCCAAAGTAACTGATAGTGATACTACAAAGGTTGAACCTAAAAAAATTATGTTGCTAAACAATTTAAATCTTTCTACCAGCTATGACCTTAATGCCGATGGAAAAACAACTTTAGCTTGGTCACCTGTTCGTGTAAGTGGTGGAACGCAATTGTTTAAAAACAAAATGAATGTGAATTTTGGAGCCACTCTAGATCCTTATGCAATTGACAACTCTGGAAATCGAATCAATATGTACAACATAAACAATGGTGGAAGTTTATTCAGGATGACTAGCGCCAATATGACTTTAAATTACTCTATTTCAAGTAGTGAATTTGATGACACTAAAAAAGAAGATGACCAAGTAAAAAGAAATGGTGGAAGAGAAGATGACTTATTTGGAAAAAGCAGAGATGTTCTAAATCAAAAAAGTCAATTTGACGACAAAGACGATTCCAAAGGAGAAGATGCTATTACGACATTTTTTAAGTCTAAATTGCCTTGGGATATGACTTTTGCTTACTCCCTAACCTACGGAAATAACAATCGTGAAAGGAAAATTATAAATAATTCCATAATGATTTCTGCTAATGCTGATTTAACCCCAAAATGGAAAGGTGGAATCTCTACAGGTTATGATTTTGTACAAAAAGGAGTAACTTTTACACAAATACGTTTCGAAAGAGATTTATTAAGCTGGAGAATGGATTTCAATTGGACACCTTTTGGAGACTATTCGAATTGGAATTTCTTCATCGGTATTAAATCAGGCGTATTAAGTGATATTAAGTGGAATAAACAAAGAGTAAACGACAGAACCATACGATAACAACTTTTTTTATGAAAAAAATAATTTTTACAGACAAAGCACCTTCACCAATTGGACCTTACAATCAAGCCGTATTAAAAGGAGACACTTTATACACTTCTGGACAAATTGCCATTAATCCGGCAACTGGGGAATTAGTAACTGATACTATTCAAGCGGAAACGGAGCAAGTCATGCAAAATATGAAAGCGGTTTTAGAAGCAGCAAATATGACGTTTGAAAACGTAGTAAAAACTAGTATTTTCATTATGAATATGAATGATTTTGCAGCTATAAATGAGGTTTACGGTTCTTATTTTAACGAAAAAACCGCTCCAGCACGTGAAACGGTTCAAGTGGCATGTTTGCCAAAAAATGTAAATGTAGAAATATCTATGATTGCTGTGCTATAGCATTTAGCAACAACTGAGCGGTAGCTCCATTCGTGGCCAATGGCACATTGTGTACATCACAAACCCGAATCAACATATTAATATCTGCCTCGTGTGGGTGACTGGATAACGGGTCTTTAAAAAAAAGCACCATATTCGTTTTCCCTTCACCTACTCTACCAGCAATTTGAGCATCGCCTCCTAAAGGTCCCGAAAGCATTTTTTTTACTTTGAAACCAGCTTCTTCAGCTTTGCCTCCAGTAGTTCCAGTTGCAATTAACTTAATATTTGAAGAATCAAGAATCGCTCTATTTTTTATTAAAAAATGAACCAATTCTGATTTTTTCCCATCGTGTGCAATAATAGCGATTTCCATTGTATTAACTATTAGCAACGTGATATGCAATTAAACCATCAATAGGTCTACGCAACACATTACCTAATTTCATTTCATACTTATCAAAAGTCACTTGTAATTCTTCTTTTAAATAAAAAGCAATAGATCCTACAAAATGAACAGGCACTTCTTGATAATTATCAAATTGCTTAATATAATTTTTTACGAAAGACTTCATTCCTTTGTAAATAATTTTTTTGCAGAATTCTTCTTCTTTACGCTTGATTAAAAACTTCGCAAATGTTGCCAAATATGCATTTGGATTAGGCTCTTTGTACAATTTACTTTTAATAAAGTCTGGATCAACATTGTATTCTTTTTCAAATTCTTCTGCAATGTGTTTTGGCATTTTATTAAAATAGTACTTTCTAATTAACTCTTTACCAAAAACATTTCCACTACAATCATCCATGATAATGTACCCTAATGACTGTACTTTTTGATGCAATTTTTTTCCATCAAAATAACTACAATTTGAACCTGTTCCCAAAATACTAACGATTGCTTCTTCTCCTTTTGGTGTAGTAGCATATACCGCAGCATAAGTATCTTCTTCTACCGTTACAATTGCATTTGGAAAATAGTCTTGAAAAATAAGCGTTAAGGACTCTTTCATTCGAGCTGTTCCGCAACCAGCACCGTAGAAAAACAAATGAGTTGCTGTTTTTTTGTTTTGTAAAATATCGAAACGATCATTCAAACGATCAATAATTTCGTGACCTTCTAAAATTTCAGGGTTTAATCCAAGCGTTTGGGTTGTAAATAGAACTTTTCCTTTGTCATCAATTGCAATCCAATCTGCTTTTGTTGAACCACTGTCTACTATTAATTTCATATACTTTTTTTTGAATTTGGTTTTATATACAAAAATACACAAGAAATGGATTAAACCTTCTTGTGTGTTTTTGTATAAACAAAAAGATTCCAAAAGCTAGTGCTTCTGGAATCTTGCTTATCTTCTTATTTTAAACCTGCAATATGAACAGACAAGTCAATCAATTTGCTTGAATATCCATACTCATTATCATACCAAGATACTAGTTTAAAGAAAGTCGAATTTAAACCAATTCCTGCTGTAGCGTCAATGATTGACGTTCTTTTATCAGAGATGAAATCCTGAGAAACCACAGCATCTTCAGTGAATCCCATAATTCCTTTCAATGTAGTTTCAGAAGCTAATTTCAACGCAGCCATAATTTCTTCGTATGAAGTTTCTTTAGCCACTTTTACAGTTAAATCTACTACAGAAACATCAGCTGTAGGAACACGGAAAGCCATACCAGTTAATTTTCCATTCAATGCAGGGATAACTTTTCCAACAGCTTTTGCAGCTCCAGTTGAAGAAGGAATGATGTTAATTGCAGCAGCACGTCCACCTCTCCAGTCTTTTCTTGAAGGTCCATCAGCAGTCATTTGCGTAGAAGTTGTAGCGTGAACTGTAGTCATTAATGCTTCCTCAATTCCGAAATTATCGTGAATAACTTTAGCTAATGGAGCTAAACAGTTTGTAGTACAAGATGCGTTTGAAACAACTAAATCAGAAGCTTTTGCAGTTTCGTGGTTTACTCCCATTACAAACATTGGCGCATCAGCCGATGGAGCAGAAATGATTACTTTTTTAGCACCACCTTTAATGTGCTCAGTTGCAGTTTCGATAGTTGTAAAAATACCTGTACATTCAGCAACTACATCAACATCTACTTCATTCCATTTTAAGTCAGCTGGATTTCTTTCAGCAGTAATACGGATGTTTTTTCCATTTACATATAATTTCCCTTCTTTCACTTCAACAGTTCCGTCAAAACGTCCATGAACAGAATCATATTTTAATAAGTAAGCTAAGTGATCAACGTCTAATAAATCATTGATTGCTACTACTTCTACATTATCTCTATTGAAAGACTCTCTAAAAACAATTCTTCCAATTCTTCCAAAACCGTTTATTCCTAATTTTACTTTTGACATTTTTACTTAATTTAAATTATTTTTTATTTTTATTTGTTTCTATATAAGACTAAATCGACATAATATCAGATACTCTAAGTAACTCTCTGTCAATTTCTGTATGTCCTTTAATTGCTTGTTCTAGTGGTGTTAATTCAATTTTATCATTTAATAATCCCACCATAAAATTTGTTTTTCCTTCAAGAATAGTTTCTACTGCTTTCACACCAAGTCTACTAGCTAAAACTCTATCGAAACAAGAAGGAGTGCCACCACGTTGCATATGACCTAACACCGAAACACGTACATCGTATTCAGGGAAATTAGATTCTACATAATCTTTTAGCTCAAAAACATTTTTACCTGTTTTATCACCTTCAGCAATCACAACTATACTTGAGGTTTTTCCTGTAGATTTACTTTTCTTTAAGGAATCTAATAATCTTTCTAATCCTAAATCTTCTTCAGGAATTAAGATTTCTTCTGCTCCTGCTCCAATTCCAGCATTCAAAGCAATATGTCCAGCATCTCTACCCATTACTTCGATTAAGAACAATCGATTGTGTGAACTTGCAGTATCACGAATTTTATCAATTACTTCTACTACTGTATTTAAGGCAGTATCATAACCTAAAGTATGGCTAGTCCCATATATATCATTATCGATTGTTCCAGGAATCCCGATAACAGGAAAGCCATATTCGGTATTGAACAAAAGTCCACCAGTAAAAGAACCATCACCTCCAATAACTACCAAGGCTTCAACACCTTCTTTAACTAAGTTATCATACGCTTTTTTGCGTCCTTCAGGAGTTCTAAATTCAAGAGAACGAGCTGACTTTAAAAAAGTTCCTCCTTTATTGATAATATTATTAACGCTTCTAGGACCTAATTCTTTGAAGTCTCCTTCAATCATTCCTTGATATCCTCTATAAATACCTACACACTCAATATTATGAAATGCACAAGTTCTAACAACAGAACGTATTGCAGCATTCATTCCTGGTGAGTCACCTCCAGAGGTAAGTACACCTATTTTTTTTATTGTTTTTGACATTTTTTAAGTATTAATATGTAAATTTAATAAACATAGACTACTTTTAATAATATCTTATTATATTTTTAATAAAAGAGCCGAAATTCAAACGTTTTCGTTGATAAGTTTTGGTTTTAGCAAAAAAAATTCATTAATTTTCAACAAAAACCAATAAAATAGTTTTTTTTTGCATTATTGTCAAAATTCAGAAAAACATCACTAATTGATTCACTTACAATTATTTATAAATGAGTGTAAAAAACTATTTATCAATGAATTATTTTGAGTCTTTATAAAAAAAAGCCAGTTGAAATAAAATATACAACTGGCTTTTTGTCGATTTAATATTCTTCTTCAGGAATAAGTCCTTCCTGATTTTTTTTAGGTTTTTCAGGGACTGGTTTTTTTGATTTATTAAAATTAATATAATCAGGAGTCATAGAAGAATCATTATCTACATCAATAGTAGAAGTTGGTATAACTAATTTTCGCTTTTTAAAAATTTGTTGAACAAACTCTTTAAAAGTATCATAATCTACATCATAAGATATACCGATACCTTGCGTATAACCTATTCCCTGACCGATATAGTTGATATCATTTTCTTTATTGAATAGTCTTAAATTAAAATTCCCTGCTTGATTTACACGGTACAAAATCTCAACATCACCAATAACAGCAGACTCGTTGACCCCACCAAAAGGCACACCTACTTTACCATTAAAAGTAATTCTTTCATTAAGTTGAGAGGAAACTGTAGCCACAAAGCGCCCGTCTGTCTCTCTACCTGCTCTCCTATCAGCAGTAATAACATTCATTCCAAACTTAAACTTATCATTGTCAGATTGAATAATATCACCTAAAAGCCCAGAAGCTGTTTCAAATAAACTAGTAGAAAAATCAGATTGACTAATTCCTTCCGCGCTTAAAAAACTTCCTGAGGACAATAAATACAGTGCCTGGGTTTGTCTTGTGTCCTTGTCATTCAATTTATATTGAATTTCAGATTCTAAAACCGAACTTACCGTTGGGAAAACAATGTTAAAATCGGGTTCTGGACGAGCCAAATCACCTCTAATTCCAACAACCACTTCTACAGGCACCTTAGTATTAAAAGAAGAATTTTCCAGTAAAACAGATGGATTGGCTGATGTTTTATAAACAGCTTCAAGATTTAATTGCGCTTTCATTGGATTGCCTTCCCAGATAATTGACCCTCCTTTTTTCACAACAAATTTTTTATCTATTAAACCTCCATACTTAAAGTTATAAGTTCCTTCATATGCTTGAAAATCTCCCCACATATTGAATTTACCCAAGGTGTTGATTTTTAACAATAAAGAACCGTATCCTTTTCCTTTCATTCCGTGACCTGTATTCCTATCCAAAATCACTTCTACTTCAGCATTAGGGTTGATATCAAAATCAAATTCGAGTTCAAGACCGTTATAGTCTCTTTCTCTCTCTAACAAACCATTTTTACTATTACTTTTTTCCTTTGCAGTAATAAAATGTATAAAACCATTTTCACTAACACTTTCTGCGTTGTTTATTGGAATTTTTACAGAAGTTCCCTTTTCTGATTTAGCATCAACTTTTATAAAAAGCCCTGCTACTGGACCTTTTATAGTGGCTGAACCATCAATAAAAGCAGTACCAAAATAGGCAGCATCTTCAGAATCTTTCGTATCCAAAGCAAGAAAACGTTTTGAAGTTATATTTAAATCTAACTTCCAATCCGAAAATTGATTGTGTTCGACAACACCATTTAAAATCCCTTTTGTATTGTATTTTGTATCAAAAATTGCATTATTCCTAAATAAAAACTTTTCATTCGATAAATCAACGATTGTTCTGTCACTCAATTCATAATCCACATTAAGATAAGGTATATTCATTCCTGCACCTTCTAAATACAATCGACCATTTATGTCAGGTTTTGCAAGTGTTCCTTGTATTTTGGTGTTACCCGAAACAAGTCCTCTAATATTTGTGAGTACCTCGCCTCCAACTGGACTTAAAAAAGCAAGATTAAATTTATCTAACTTCACATCTAAATCCAATAAAGTTTCATTATTAACAACCTCAAAGTTTCCATTTGCACTAAAAGATTCAAAATTATCATTCTCTAAATTAGAATGAATAGTGAACTTTTTAAAACTTTGATCACCTTCAATTCCAAGAACTAGATTTCCGAAAAAAGTATCATTTATTTTTAATCGATCAACATAAATAGATGCTGTAGGTTTGTAAACCTGTCCTTCTTGTTCAAAATTAACCTCCCCACTTATATTTCCATTAAACTTAAATTGGTCGTTTGAAGGCGTTATTTTTTTCAAATCAACACCTTTAAAATTAAGGTGCAAATCTTTATAACTGTTCCCTTTGATTAAACCACTTAAATCAATTTGTTGGTTTTCATGAGTCAGTACCACATCGTTGATTGCAATATTCTTGAATGCTCTATCAAAAATTATTTGATTACTCTTGGTATCTACTTCATTCAAATTCCAAATGTAATCTTTGAACTTTATTTCAGATTTACTAAAACCAACAACATTATTTTTATTCTTATCTATAGTATGATACAAATTAAGATTATACAAATCCTCACCTTTATCTCCTCCTTTAAATTCGGTTCTTACTTTTAAAGAATCCTTCATTGTTACATTTATAAGGCTAAAGTCTCTAATCTTATAAAAACTTGTTTTAATACTATCTAGTTCTACATATGTATTATATAATGGATTCTTATTATCTATAGACAATCGAATATTATCCATCGTGGTTCCGGTGGCAGTAATTCTTTCAGAATTAAATTTCATTTTAAATTCTCGATCATCAGCATCAATTTCACCTTTTATTTTAGCATCTGAAGAGAGGGTCACATCTTTAAAAAGGGCTTCAACTATTTTATTGTATATAATAAAATCAAATTTGAGATATTGCCCTTTGGTTACTACCAATGGTTTATAATTACCATAAAGGCTTCCTAATGAATTTTGAACTAAAGCTTGTAATTGGTCAAACTTAAATTTTCCTACTACTTTGCCTTGACCCACATCAGTAGAGTTGATTGTAACTGTACGAACATTTTTTTCATCAAATGTAGACGTCACATTTACATCATCGAAAGAATATGTTTTTTTGGAATTATTATATACTGCATTTTTCACAAAAACATCACCAACAACGTTATCAATTGAATTCCCTGAAGCATTAACAACAATATCTCCTTTTAGATTTGAAATGGGTTCTTTATCAAAATACAATTCATGCAAATGTGCTTTATCTATTGCTACATGAAAATCATATTTATTTTGTTTTCCACTTAAATCAATAAAACCATCAAAATCTAAAGCTAAATTTGGGTCTTTAATTTTTGCTTTTCCTTTATAACTAGGCATTTTAAAATACCCATCAAGCTCAATATTATTATAGGTATAGTTATTATAATTAATTTTGAAAACCTCTCCTTTGACTGAAGTATTTAAACTCTTTTGATCAAATCCAACACCGTCTACTGCCAATTTTAAATTGGTTTGTCCTAGATCTTTTGTATCAAATAAAACACCTAAATTAAAATTTTGCAAATCAATAGTACCCTTGTATTTGGCTTTGTTTACTTGATTCATATTAAGAATAACCAAATCGGAGGTTACATTTCCGATATCCGTTTTCATACTAAAGTCAGCTTGAATATTTTTTGTTGTCAACTCTGTACTCCCTACCAAATCAACTTTTCCAATTTTCTTTAGAATTTCTGGCAAACTTTCTCCTAAAACATTTGGCAAAATAGCTACTAAATGATCATATGTTGTAGTTAACGAGCGGAATTTTCCGTTCATATAGAATTCCTGTGATTTTGAAGGAAATAAATTTTTAAAATTAATACTACCAATAATCTTAGATCCTTTTCTATCAAAAAGTACTAGATCCGTTAATTTTAAATTATTTAGCGTTCCTTCAATCCTTGAACGTGCATTAAAAAACAAATTTTTACCTAATTCATCATAAAAACATCGAATATCATTTGAAGCAATTACAGAAGACTTTAATTTAATGTCAAATTTCACTTTATTGTTAAAATCAGCAAAATCCTCTATTTTATAATTTAACTGAACATCCCCTTTTAGTTTAGATTCGGAAGTTGCTAACTCCAAATTTTTCAAACGTATGCGTTTTTTATTATAACTAAACTTTGCCGTCAATTTTTTCAAAAAAACACCTCTATGATCTTTAAAAGAAAGCTGATTGATATTTGTTTCAACTTCTGGCCCTAGAATTTGAAAGTTACTAATTTGGGCATTAAGTCTTGTAAAATCAACATCCTTTGGGTCTCTTCTATTTTCATCAATTAACAAAAAATGTCCATTAGAAATAAAAGCTTCTCTAACAGTCATTAAAAAAGGTTTTGTTGAAGGTTTACCAGTTTCAAAAGCTTCTATAAAAACATCTAAATTCGTTAATTTTTCCTTTTTATAGGTTTTGAGATGGAACAATAAACCATCTAAATGAATACTATTAAAAATTAAATCTCCATCAATTACATTTTTTATACCAATCAAGTTTGTTTTAATACGATTAGCATAAATTAAAGTATCCTTATGATGATCTTTAATCAGAACTTTTTTTAGTTTAACACCTCCAAAAACGGAAATTGCAACTTCATCAATTTCAATTGAAGTTCCATAAGAAGTATTTATTTTTGTCATCAACTCTTTTGCAATTCGAGTTTGAACTGCAGGTAAAGAAAGTGCTATTCCTGCTACTAATAAAAGTAGAAGAAAAAGTAACAATAATCGTAATAGTATTTTTTTTATTTTTTTAATAGTAGAAAGAGTTAAGTATTAGTTGTAAATCAAAATGTAGTAGCATAGTGTCATCAAGCAAGTTACTCAATCAATCTATAAAACTAATCCTATCAGGTGCTATTTGATAAAAAATAGCTAATTTTGACCAAGCTGTAAAATTAAAGAATTTTACGACCATTAATCAAATAAATTTCAAATTTGTCCCTTTTTATGCAAAATCAAGGTGTTTTTATTCTTGCCATTGAAAGCTCTTGTGATGATACAGCAGCTGCTGTTCTTTATAACGATAAAGTATTGTCAAATGTTGTAGCAAATCAGTTGATTCACAATCAATACGGTGGAGTTGTTCCAGAGTTGGCTTCTAGAGCACATCAGCAAAATATTGTTCCAGTTATTGATGCTGCACTAAAAAAAGCAGGCATAACCAAAGAACAACTTTCAGCTATTGCCTTTACACAGGGACCAGGGTTAATGGGGTCACTACTAGTTGGCAGTTCCTTTGCAAAGTCTTTATCTACGGCACTCAATATTCCATTAGTTGCTGTAAACCATATGCATGCTCATATTTTGGCTCATTTTATAGATGAAGAAGGATATGAAAAACCTGAATTTCCCTTTTTAGCTTTAACAATCAGCGGTGGTCATACACAGATTGTTCGTGTAAACGGTTTTTTTGATATGACCATCATAGGTGAAACTACAGATGATGCAGTAGGTGAAGCATTTGACAAGAGTGCCAAAATCCTTGGATTACCCTACCCAGGTGGACCGTTAGTTGACAAATTAGCCCAAAGTGGTAATCCAAAAGCATTCGCATTTACAAAACCAAAAGTAGCTGGATTAGATTTTAGCTTCTCTGGGTTGAAAACTGCAATTTTATATTTCATACAAAAAAATCAAAAAGAAAACCCCTCTTTTATTGAAGACAATAAAAATGATATTTGTGCTTCTATACAAGATACCATTATTGAAATTTTAATGGATAAACTAAAACAAGCTGTAAAAGAAACTGGAATAAATCAGATTGCAATTGGAGGAGGCGTTTCTGCAAATTCAGGAATTAGAAGCACCTTAAAAGAAGCAGAAAAAAAGTATGGCTGGAAAACTTTCATACCTAAATTTGAATATACAACAGATAATGCAGCCATGATCGGAATAGTTGGCTACCAAAAATATTTATCTCAACATTTTGAAACTGCCTCTGTCGTTTCAAAAGCAAGAATCCAATTTTAAATATGCAATTATTTTATAGTTCCCTTATAAACGAATCCAATACTTCTTTTGTTTTTGATAAAGAAGAAAGCAAACATATTATTAAAGTATTACGCAAAAAAGATGGCGATATACTTTTTGTAACTAATGGTTTAGGCGATTTATTTAAAACAGAAATTTCACTTGCTTCTGATAGTAAATGCACAGTTGCAATACTATCGAAAGAAAAAAAAGAAGCAACACAGTATCCTTTACATTTAGCCGTTGCTCCTACAAAAATGAATGATCGCTATGAATGGTTTTTGGAAAAAGCGACCGAAATTGGAATTCAAGAAATCACACCCATAATCTGTGATCGTTCCGAAAGAAAAGTCATAAATAAAGAGCGTTTTGAAAAAATAATTTTGACAGCAATGAAACAGTGTAATCAATTTTATTTACCAAAACTAAACGAAGCTATAACATTTAAAAATTTCATTAAACAACAACACGAAGGACAATTACTGATTGCGCATTGCGAAGAGACAGATAAAAAATCATTAAAATCTGTTTTGAATACAAATACAAAAACTACAATTCTGATTGGCCCAGAAGGTGATTTTTCAGAAAAAGAGATTGAATTGGCTTTAGCTAACAATTTCATTCCTGTCACTCTTGGAAATACTAGATTAAGAACAGAGACCGCAGCAGTTGTCGCCTGTCACAGTGTAGTGTTTTTTAATGAGTAAAACCATTAATTTCTTTTAAATCAACTTCATAATGATAAGAAGTCTTTTAATTTTCGCTTTTTTAATTTCTTCTGTAAGTCATGCTCAAGAAATTGCTTTATTAAAATATAATGGAGGTGGCGATTGGTATGCTAACCCTACTTCCCTACCTAATTTAATTAAATTCTGCAACTCAAATATAAATACAAGGATAAAACCAAAACCTGCAACGGTAGAACCAAGTAATCCTGATTTATTTTCATACCCTTTCATTCATATGACAGGACACGGCAATGTGGTGTTTAGTGATAATGACAGAGACAATTTAAAAAAATATTTGGAAGCAGGCGGATTTCTTCATATTGATGATAATTATGGAATGGACCAGTATATAAGAAAAGAAATAAAAAAGCTTTTCCCTAATAATGAGTTAACAGAGATTCCATCAAACCATACTATTTTTCAAAAACCTTATGTTTTCACTTCAGGATTACCCAAAATCCATGAGCACGATGGCAAAAGACCACAAGCATTTGGAATTTTCGTAGCTGATAGATTAGTACTACTCTATACTTTTGAATGTGATTTGGGAGATGGCTGGGAAGATGCTGAAGTAAACAATGACCCAGTTGAAGTACGCCAAAAAGCTTTAAAAATGGGCGCTAACATTATTAATTATATTTTCAATAATTAAAATCATGCAGTTAAATCATGAATCGGTTCCTTTCCGAAACCAAGAATTTCCCATAATTTTAGTGTGTGATACGATTCTTTTTCAACCCAACATTGGCTCACTTTTTAGAATCAGTGAAGCTTTTGGCGTTGAAAAAATTCTTTTTCTTGGCATAGGAAACCAAATGAATCCAAGAAAAATTAATAAAACTTCTAGAAGTACACACCTTCATGTGGCCTATGAATTATTCGAAACAAAAGAAGCGCTTTCGGATTACTTAACATCAAATGATTTTGAAATTATTGCTTTAGAAATAACATCTGAAAGCAAACCGTTAGCTGAAGTTGAAATTCCGAAAAATAAAAAAATTGCATTGTTAATTGGAAATGAAATTGATGGAATTTCAGAAACCTTTTTAAAAAAATCGCATCAAGTCATTCATATTGAAATGTTTGGAAAAAATAGTAGTATGAATGTCGTTCAGGCCACTGGAATTGCACTCTACGAGCTTACAAAAAAAATGAGATAACATTCAAACAACTAAATAACAAACAATTATTTTAAAATATTTCATAAAAAAAATTGGTAGTTTAAAAAAAAATGTTATAAAATTGTTAATGAATTAACCAAATTAACTTTTTTATAACAATTTAACAAAACCCAAATTATGAAAAAAATTTTATTGAGTGCAGGGCTTATTCTAATGCTTTTTTCTTGTCAAAATGAAGAAACATTAAATTCAAATTCATCAGAACAAGCCGTTGCAAGAAGAGGTTGCGCAACAAATGAAGTATTTCAAGCACAATTAGCAGCCGACCCAACCTTAGCAATTCGTATGAACCAAATCGAAGAGTTTACACAAAAAGCTAAACTAACAGGTAAATTAGTAAACGGAAAAGTAGTAATTCCTGTTGTTGTGAATGTATTGTACCGTACTGCAGCAGAAAACATCTCTGATGCCTTGATTCAATCTCAAATTGATGTTTTAAACAAAGACTTCACTGCAACAAACGCTGATTTTTCAAGTACTCCTGCTCTATTTGCTGGTGTTGCTGCCAATGTTGGAATTACTTTTGAATTAGTTAAAATCAACCGTAAATCCACCACAAAAACATCTTGGGGAACTAGAGATGCTATGAAAAAAACAAATCAAGGTGGTATTGCTCCAACTTCTCCATCAAACACTCTAAACTTATGGGCTTGTACTATTGGCGGAGGTATTTTAGGATACGCACAATTCCCTGGTGGCGCAGCTGCTACAGACGGTGTTGTAATCGATTCTAAATATTTTGGAGTTACAAGCAACTCAGGTACAAGTTATCCTTACAACTTAGGAAGAACAGCTAGCCACGAAGTAGGACACTGGATGAATCTAAGACATATTTGGGGTGATGCAACTTGCGGAAGTGATTTAGTTGCTGATACACCTACTCATAATGCTGCAAACTACGGAGTACCAGCTTACCCACACTTGAGCACTTGCACAGGAACACCTGTAGAAATGACAATGAACTATATGGATTATACAGATGACAGAGGAATGTACATGTTTACTAATGGGCAAAAAGCTAGAATGGCTGCGCTATTTGTAAGCGGCGGAGCTAGAGCTGGATTCGGAATCTAATCTTAAATAAAATGATTGCAATTAAAACTCGCTAGACATAGCGAGTTTTTTTTATATATTTATGAACTAAATCAACCATATGATAACTTCAAAATTAATTGCCAACGGAATAATTAGAGCAATAATAATTATTGTAGCCTCAGCAATAGGCATTTACTTTTTATATCAAATACAATCCGTTTTAATTTACCTTGTGGTTTCGTTAATTTTAACTTTGATTGGCAATCCTTTTTTGGATTTCTTCAAAAAAAGATTAAAATTTTCACATAACCTAGCGACAATCACAACACTAGTAATATTTGTGGCCATAATCTTTGGAATTATAATTTTATTCGTACCTCTAATTACCTCACAAAGTCAGAATCTTTCCCTCTTAAATACTAGAGAAATTGAACAAAATGCCATTGAACTCATTAACCAAATCAATGCATTCCTAGAAAGTCATCACATTAATGCAAAAAAAATACTCAATTTCAATAGCATTACTTCAAAAATAAATTTTGGTATCATTCCTAATTTTTTAAATTCTATTTTAGGCACCATCAGTAGTTTTGGAATGGGATTAGCCTCAGTTTTATTCATCACCTTTTTTTTCCTAAAAGACCGTGTCCTTTTTATTGTGGGCGCCAAAAAGTTAATTCCTGATAGTCATGAAGAACAAATATTGAATTCATTAGAAAAAATCAACCATTTGCTCTCTCGCTATTTTATTGGCTTATTACTCCAACTCTTTATTGTGTTTCTTCTGTATTTAATCGTTTTACTAATTTTCGGTATTCCAAATGCCATTATCATTGCTTTTTTGTGTGCTGTATTAAATATCATTCCCTACATTGGACCACTAATCGCATCAGTTTTAGCTGCAATTCTTTCTATGATTAGTCATCTTGGCAGCGATTTTCAAACCGAAATACTCCCAACAACTATATATGTTTTGATTGGATTTTGGATTGTACAACTTATCGACAACAACCTATCCCAACCCATTATTTTTTCCAAAAGTGTAAGTTCACATCCCTTAGAAATCTTTTTAGTCATCCTTATTGCAGGCTTTTTATTTGGAATATTAGGAATGGTAATAGCTGTACCTTTGTACACTATTTTGAAAGTAATAGGAAAAGAATTTTTTCCAGATAATAAAATTATTCAATTGTTAACCAAAGACATTTAAACTTGAATTTCGACTTTTTAAACTTTGACGTTCAAAATTTCATAAACGATCAATTAGACCAAAACATCACTAAACTTGCTTTACAAAAAAATCCATTCCCAAACATTGAATGGAAAACAATTTTAGGACAGATAGAAAGCAAAGCAAAAGCTAAGGAAAAGCTTCCAACTTGGTTTTCAACTCCAAACATTATATATCCTCCAAAAATTTCGATAGAACAAACCTCGTCAGAAATTACCGCTTCTTTTAAATCTAACTTAATTTCAGGAACCAACTTAATAGATTTAACAGGTGGATTTGGAGTAGATGACTTTTACTTCGCTAAAAAGTTCCAAAAAATAGTGCATTGTGAAATTAATCCTGAACTATCAGCTATTACAACTCATAACTTCACACAATTAAAGGCTTTAAATATTGAATGTAAAACTGGTGATAGCCAAGACATTCTAAACAATATTGATAAAAATTGGGATTGGATATACATTGATCCTTCCAGAAGAAACGAAAGTAAAGGCAAAGTTTTTATGCTAAAAGACTGTCTTCCAAACGTACCTGAAAATATTGATTTTTATTTTACAAAATCAACATCAATCTTAATCAAAACAGCACCATTATTAGACTTAACTGCTGGTTTATCAGAATTAAAAAATGTAAAATCCATACATATCGTGGCCTTAAACAATGAAGTAAAAGAACTATTATGGGAACTTCATAAAGACTATAATGGGCACGTTTTCATAAAAACTGTAAATCTCCTTAAAAATAAAGAGGAAAAATTTGAGCTTCCTACTTATGACTGCGAACCTACTTATGGTTTGCCAGAAGAATACTTATATGAACCTAATAGTGCAATAATGAAATCTGGAGGTTTTGATGTTGTTAGTTCAGTTTTTAAGTTGAATAAATTACATCTAAATTCACATTTGTATACTAATTCAGAATTGATTGACTTTCCTGGAAGAAGATTCAAAATCAACAAAAAACTGAATTACAACAAATTAGACATAAAAAACAACTTAGCGAATCAAAAAGCAAATATTACGACACGAAATTTCCCTGAAAGTGTTGAAAACATCAAAAAAAAATGGAAAATAAAAGATGGAGGAAATAGTTATTGTTTTTTCACAACCGATATAAATAACGACAAAATAGTTTTAATTTGCAGCAAAATATAAAACAACATGAAGCAACTATTACTCACCATTTTTACCATTTCAACTTTTTCTTTATTTGCACAAAAACAATGCGACTATAGCACCAATGTCGTAGATTCAATAGGAAGCTATAAAGTCACAAAAGAATACATGATTAGTGAAAAAAACTTTGCAGGAACTTCAAGCTATATTTTCTTTTCACTAGCCCTAACTGACGGTGTACCCACTTTAAACATTCAATTAATACAAAAAAGTAAAGGCTTCATAAAAGCCAATTGTTTTGATAAAAACTCAAAATTATTCCTTCAATTAAATGATGGAAATATCATTTCTTTAATCCACAAAGATCAAGAAAACTGCGGAACACTTTTAAGAGACGATAAAGGATTTGATAACAGAGTCACTACAGGAGAATTTTATTTTTTGAAAGATAGTTTTGAAAAATTAAAAAGCTCCCCATTATCACTAATGCGAATAAAATATTTGACGGATTTAGAAGATTACATCATAAAAAAGGAATTCACATCTGAATTAGACAACAAAGTCTACCAACCAGAGAACTATTTTATAAAAAATATTTCTTGCATAGAAAACTAATCACATTTCCATTTAGTATTAGCTACTTTATCAGACATAGCAGAAGCTAAATTGTAATGCCACCATTCTGACTCAAATGCTTTAAATCCACTTTGAAGCATAATTTTCTTAAGCATATTACGGTTATCCATTATCTTTTTATCTGAAAATGGATAGCTGTGACTTGCTTCCTTTCCAAAAAAATCAAAGGCAGTCCCCATATCTAATTCGTTGCCCTCCAAAGTTACAAGAGTTATATCTACAGCTCCTCCTCTATTGTGAATGGAACCTTTAGCAGGATCCGCCACATATTCCGGATTTGGTACTAATGCCCACATTTTTTTTTGAATATCTAAAGGACGATAACAATCAAAAAGTTTAATCTTATACCCCTTTTTAATAAACTTATCATTAGCCATAATCAAAGCTTTTACTGTTTTTAATCTCAAAAAGCATTCCGCACAATCATACATTTTTGATTTCAAAAAATTATCGTTAGTGGCATATTTCATATCGTATATAAAATCATCGCTATACTCACTCAAATTAACAAAAGTTGTATCAGCGACTATAGTATTTACAATATCTTTTGTACTAGTCTGAGGCGACTGAGCATAAGTAAAAGAAGGTAAAAAAAAGATAAAAAAAGAAGGAAAAAAAAGTAAACGCATGATCAAATGTTTTTATAAATGTATACTATTTGAATCAAAAAAAAGGATATAAAACAAAAAAACGATACTATCTCTAGTATCGTTTTAAGTGAACGCAGAAGGATTCGAACCTTCGACCGCCTGCTTAGAAGGCAGGTGCTCTATCCAGCTGAGCTATGCGTCCATTGTTGTCGGGGTGGCAGGATTCGAACCTGCGACCTCCTGCTCCCAAAGCAGGCGCGATAACCGGGCTACGCTACACCCCGAGTGCAAGCGGAGAGACAGGGACTCGAACCCTGGCGACGGTTACCCGTCGACAGATTAGCAATCTGCTCCATTACCGCTCTGGCACCTCTCCTAAAACAAGAAAACTATCTCGTTTTGCGGTTGCAAATTTAAGTTAACTTTACGTTTCTCACAACTATTTTGTAGCTTTTTTTTAAATAAAATTCAATAAAAATTCAAAACACTTCACAATCAAACAAATAGAATAAAATAGTTTTAAAATTTTCAAATTATTCCATATTATTTGATAAAAATATGAAATAGGATCAAAAAAGATTAAATTTGCTAAACAAATCAACATATTTTTACATTATGAATAAGAAAGTAGTCATAGTCTCAGCTGTTAGAACTCCAATTGGCAGTTTTATGGGAGGTTTATCAAGTATTACAGCCCCAAAACTTGGAGCAGCTGCAATAAAGGGGGCTTTGGAAAAAATTCAATTAGACCCTAATTTGGTCAATGAAGTTTATATGGGAAATGTTGTTCAAGCAGGTGTTGGACAAGCACCCGCTAGACAAGCAGCAATTTTTGCTGGATTATCTAATGAAGTAGCATGCACTACAATCAATAAAGTTTGTGCATCAGGAATGAAAGCAGTAATGCTTGCATCACAAGCTATTCAATGTGGTGATGCCGATATTGTTATTGCTGGTGGTATGGAGAATATGAGTTTAATACCTCATTACATGAATCTTCGCTCAGGGACAAAATTTGGGCCTAATACAATGGTTGATGGAATGCAAAAAGATGGACTTACCGATGCTTATGACAATAACGCAATGGGTGTTAGTGCTGATTTATGCGCAAATAAGTATAACATTTCAAGAGAAGAGCAAGATGCATTTGCAATTCAATCCTACAAAAGATCATCTGAAGCATGGAACTCAGGTAAATTTAACAACGAAGTAATTCCAGTTTCTGTTCCACAAAGAAAAGGTGATCCAATTATTATTAGCAAAGACGAAGAATTTTCAAATGTAAATTTAGATAAAATTCCTAGCTTGAATCCTGCGTTTACCAAAGAAGGTACTGTAACCGCTGCAAATGCTTCAACAATCAATGATGGCGCAGCTGCTCTTATACTTATGAGTGAAGAAAAAGCATTATCTTTGAACTTAAAACCTTTAGCATACGTTAGAAGTTATGCTGATGCAGCACAAGAACCTAAATGGTTTACAACTAGTCCTGCAAAAGCATTACCTATTGCACTAAAAAAAGCTGGTTTAACTACCAGTGATGTTGACTTTTTTGAATTTAACGAAGCATTTTCAGTTGTTGGCTTGGCGAATTCAAAAATACTTGGATTAAATAATGATAAAGTCAATGTTAATGGAGGTGCAGTATCATTAGGACACCCTCTTGGTTGTTCAGGAGCAAGAATAATAGTTACATTAATTAATGTTCTTGAACAAAACAATGCTAAAATCGGAGCCGCAGCAATCTGCAATGGTGGCGGAGGGGCATCAGCAATAGTAATTGAGAAAATATAAACAAAAGGATAATTGAGGTTTAATTTTTTAAACCTCAATTTTTAAATTTAAGATAATGTTTGGAATCTGTAATTTAGCCATTATACCCCTACGATCTGAGTCAAGTGATAAAAGTGAGATTGTTTCACAAGTTCTTTTCGGAGAGCATTTTCAAATAATTGACACTTATAATCAATGGTCAAAAATAAGATTACAGTTTGATCAATACGAAGGATGGGTTGACAGCAAACAATATCAGTTGATTAGCGAACAAGAATTTAAGCATTTATCAAATGACAGCATCATATTAAGTGCCGATTTAATAGAATATATTACAGACTCAAATGGCTTATTACTACCTATTCCACTTGGTTCTAGCCTTTCTTTTTTAAATTACAATGAAATTAACACTAAGAAATTCAGTTTTGAAGGAACAAGAACTAGTGGCATCAAGAAAAAAAACAATCTTATAAAAACTGCTTATATGTATTTAAATGCTCCGTATTTATGGGGCGGTAAAACACCTTTTGGAATTGATTGTTCAGGGTTTACACAAATGGTTTATAAGTTAAATGGATACCATTTAAAAAGAGATGCTTCTCAACAAGCTTTTCAAGGAGAACCACTTAGTTTTATTGAAGAAAGCGAACCTGGAGACTTAGCTTTTTTTGATAATGAAGATGGAAAAATAATACATGTCGGAATTATTATGTCTGACAACTATATCATTCATGCAAGTGGAAAAGTAAGAATTGACAGACTCGATCATTTAGGAATTTACAACACCGAAACTCAAAAACACAGTCACAAATTAAGAGTCATAAAAAAAATTATTTAAGCAAAAAAAAAAAAAATGTTCCTCAATTGGGAACATTTTTTTTGTTATAATTATTTTATCCTTTAGCTTTTAAAGCCTCATATTTATCTGTCATATCTAAGGAACGGTATAAATTGAGTAATAATTTTGATATATCTTTATTACTAGGCTCCAAAGTCAATGCTTTCTCAAGATAACCAACAGCAACTTTAACTTCCTCATCTTTCTTAATTTTCAACTCATCATACTTTTTCATATCCTCAGCAGATGTTCCTAGCAAAGCAATTTTATCTGCTATTTCTTTTTTCTTATCAAGTTTTACATACGCCAAATCCATATATGTCTCAACATCATTAGGATTAATTGCTATAATTGCTTTATAATTACTTTCCGCACTGGCGACATCCCCTTTTACAGTATAGATATAAGCTATTCTCTTTAAAATATCAGATTTTTTTGATTTAGCCTTAACATTTCTAGGTTTAATATGCGAACCTTGCTTTACCCCTAAATCTCTATTAATTGCAGAAACAAAAAGCTCCTCTTGATTTGTTGACTTATTTGTAGCATAATACTCCATTCCATTACCAGAAAACTTCATATTCTTTAACAGTTCAAAATTTTTCAAGGCTAAATCATACTGTTTTGCATTAAAATAATTTGAAGCAGCATTATACAAGTTCAACGTATCTTTTTTATCCATTTCATACAAATAAAACATTTTATTTGCAGCATCACCAAAGCGTTGTGCATTGTTATCATCAATAGCACTTTTATCTAAAACATTTTTTAATTCTCTTACAGATTCTCTTGCTTGAACAGCATACTTTAAATTACCGGAATCAACTTCATTTAAAATTAATTCATTATAGCAAGCAACAGCAAGAGCCATATTTTTTGGAGCTTCATTTTTTTTATCTGCCAAAGCTGTATACGTTTTTGCTTTTGCAAAATAATAATCTGATTTGTCATCGTCTTTTGCATTAGTAATCAAATACTCAATTTCATTCAAAATAGTTAAAGAAGCCTGAGTATTCCCCTTGGCTAATTCTGCTTGAGCAGTCTTAATTTGCTCTTTTTGAGCCATACTTGAAAAGGTAACGCTAAACATAATTAGCGCAGAAAAGTACAATTTCTTCATAGCAGGTATTTTTTTGGTAGGATTAGGTTTGATAATTTTTTTTTGGATTTTTTAACTAAATTAATAATATATTAACACTGCCAAAATAGAATAATATTTTGATTTTACAAATACTTAGCACATAAAAAAATATATTATACTCAAATAATTAAAAATTAGTGAATTCATCAATTATTTAACATACAAATCAATTTCAACTAATTATAGTACAAAAAAAAACCATTTAAATTAATAAATGGTTTTTTTTAAACAATTTTTAAAATCTATTGAATTTTCGCTTTTAGCTCTTTGTATTCAGCAGTCATTTCTAATGCGCTGTAAACATTCATAAGCGTTTTTGCAACATCAACATTTTTTGGATCTAATTCTACTGCCTTTTTAAGAAAAGGAATAGTACTTTTAAACAATTCTTCACGTTTTTTCTTTAACACATCATAACGCTTCATATCATTAGTAGAAGTACCTAATTTATTCATCTCATCGATTATAGGTTTTTCATTTTCTAATTTCAAAGCAGCAATGTTTATGTATGCATTTGTATAAGCAGGATTAATTTCAATCACTCTATTATAGTACTTTTCAGCATCTACATTATTTTTTGCATTTGCACTAATTACACCTAAATTAAAAACTAAATCCGCGTCATTAGGGTTTTTAACCAAAATATCTGCTACTAATTTTTTATAAGTATCATAATCTTTTGCTTCCAAATACAAATTTGCTTCCGTCAAAGCTAAAGAAGTATCTTCTGGATTAGCTGTTCTCGCGTCGGCAATAGCTTGTTGTGCTTCTTTTGATTTACCTTGCTGTACTAAAATTAAGGCTACGTTTTTATAAATCTCACCTCTTTTAGAAGGAATAACTTCTGTTCTTGGCTTTTCATGTGTTCCTAATTTAATCATACGATCTCTTTCAGCAGCAGTTAAATACATATCCTCTTGAGACGTTAATTTGTTTACTGCGAAATAATTAGTTCCTTTACCAGAATAGTTTAATTTCTTTAACTCATCATAATTTTTAAGAGCAGCATCATAATTCCTAGAATTCACATACGTTGAAGCTGCATAATATAAATTTATTGTGTCTTTTTTATCTAACAAATAGGCATCATACAATTTTTTAGCAGCTACTTCATGCTTATCCGATTTTGAATCAGCAATGGCTTCATTAATCAATTTGTATTTAATATCCATTACAGATTTAGTTGCTTGTGCTGTATATTTTGATTTCCCCGAAGCTTTCTCAACTTCAATCAACTCTTGGAATGCACCAGCTGCTAATGATAAATTAGCATCTTTATCTACGCTTTTGTTAGCTAAATCTAACATTACATTTCCTTTAACAAAGTAGTACTGTGCTTTTTCAGCCTCAGTAGCATTTGTAATTACTGATTCAGCATCTAACAAAATTGTTTTCGCTTCATCGGATTTACCTGCTTTTAATGCTTTTTCAGCAGCTTTAATTTGATCTTTTTGTGCAAAAGTGGCTACTGATATCAACATTGTTGATGCAAGTAATACATATTTACTTTTCATGGTATTCTATTTTTATTTATTATTTATTAATCTTCATCATTTACTTCATCTTCCTCTTCGTTGTCATCCTCAATTACTTCATCATCTTCGTCCTCCTCTTCTTCAACACTATCATCTTCAAGCACTTCAAGAACTGGTTTTACACGTTCAACAGCTGAATTTTCAGAATTTTCATCTTCTGCTTCATCTTTCATTACTTTTGTTACCGCAGCAATCGAGTCGTTTCCTTTTAAATTAATCAGTTTAACTCCTTGAGTAGCACGTCCCATAACACGCAAATCTTCAATAGCCATTCTTATGGTTAAACCTGATTTGTTAATAATCATCAAATCATCAGCATCTGTAACTGCATTTATGGATATTAATTTTCCAGTTTTCTCGGTAATATTAAGCGTTTTTACTCCTTTACCTCCACGATTTGTAATTCTATACACATCCTCTCCGTCCTCATCAACTAATTTTGTACGCTTACCATAACCATTTTCTGTTACAACTAAAATCTGAGAATCATTAATATTTTCTTTATCCACAGTAACCATTCCAATCACTTCATCAGAATCATCTTTTAAAGTAATTCCGCGAACACCAGAAGCTGTTCTACCCATTGGTCTTGTCTTAGTTTCCTCGAAACGAACAAGTTTACCAGACTTAACAGCTAAAATAATCTGACTTTCACCATTAGTCAATTTTGCTTCTAATAATTCATCACCTTCTTTAATTGTAATAGCAGCTACTCCATTAACACGAGGTTTTGAATATTTTTCTAAAGAAGTTTTCTTTACTTGACCTTGTTTAGTAACCATTATTAAATTATGGCTATTTATGTAGTCTTTGTCCTTTAAATCTTGAGTGCAAATATACGCTTTAACTTTGTCATCACTTTCGATATTGACTAAATTTTGTATTGCTCTTCCTTTAGCAGTCTTAGTTCCTTCAGGAATTTCATACACTCTCATCCAGAAACATTTCCCTTTTTGAGTAAAGAACATCATATATTGATGATTTGTTGCCACAAACATATGTTCCAAGAAATCTTGATCTCTTGTACCAGCACTTTTTTGTCCTACTCCTCCTCTATTTTGTGTTTTATACTCACTAAGATTAGTACGTTTAATGTAACCTGCATGAGAAATGGTTACTACTACGCTCTCATCTGCAATTAAATCTTCTATACTTACATCTCCACCAGAATACTCAATTAGAGAACGACGGTTATCACCGTATTTATCTCTAATTTCAATCAATTCTTCTTTTATCAAAGCGATACGCAAATTAACATCAGCCAATAAAGCACGTAAATGGTCAATCAATTTCATGATTTCTTCGTACTCCGCTCTCAATTTATCTTGTTCAAGACCTGTTAACTGTCTCAATCGCATTTCAACAATTGCACGAGCCTGAATATCTGAAAGTTTAAATCTTTCAATCAATTTCTCTCTTGCTTCTTCAGTGTTTTTAGAAGCTTTAATCAGTGCAATTACTTCGTCTATATTATCAGAAGCAATGATTAATCCTTCTAAAATATGCGCTCTCTCTTCAGCTTTTCTTAACTCGAATTGTGTTCTTCTAATTACAACATCATGACGATGCTCAACAAAATAATGAATCAAATCTTTAAGATTCAACATTTGTGGACGACCATTCACTAAGGCAATATTGTTTACACTAAAAGAGGACTGCAATTGCGTATACTTATACAGCGTGTTTAGAACCACATTTGGCGTCGCATCACGTTTCAAAATATATACGATACGCATACCGTTTCTATCCGATTCGTCACGGATATTAGCAATACCGTCAATTTTCTTTTCATTTACCAAGTCAGCTGTACGTTTAATCATATCAGCTTTATTAACTTGATAAGGAATTTCGGTAACAATGATAGATTCTCTACCATCAACCTCTTCAAAACCAACTTTGGCTCGCATTACAATACGTCCTCGACCAGTTTTGAAAGCTTCACGAACTCCTTCGTAACCATAGATTATACCACCTGTTGGGAAATCAGGCGCTTTTATATGTGTAATTAATTCGTCAATTTCAATATCATTATTATCTATATAAGCTAAAGTTCCATTGACAACTTCTGTTAGATTGTGAGGAGGCATATTAGTAGCCATACCCACCGCAATTCCAGTAGCTCCATTAATTAATAATGTAGGCACACGAGTAGGCATTACTTTAGGCTCATATAAAGTATCGTCAAAGTTCAATTGAAAATCAACTGTTTCTTTTTCGATATCTGCCATAATTTCTTCTGAAATTTTACGCATTCTCGCCTCTGTATAACGCATTGCTGCAGGACTATCACCATCAACAGAACCAAAGTTACCTTGTCCATCTACCAACAAATAACGCATGCTCCATTCTTGAGCCATACGAACCATTGCATCATAAACAGAAATATCTCCGTGTGGGTGATACTTTCCTAATACTTCACCGACAATTCTCGCTGATTTTTTATGGGCTTTATTTGAAAAAACTCCTAAATCATACATTCCATATAGCACTCTACGATGTACGGGTTTTAAACCATCTCTAACATCAGGAAGTGCTCTTGATACGATTACAGACATCGAATAATCGATGTAAGCTGATTTCATTTCATCTTCTATGTTAATAGGAATTAACTTTTCTCCTTCAGACATAAGTTGTTATATTAAATAATTATATTAATTTCAAAACGTGCCAATATACGGCTTTCTGAACTTTTTTTTGGCATTTTAACAGTCTAATTTTTCTAATTTATTAACAATAAAAAAACCTGTAATAGTTAATAAATTCCGATAATTTTAACTTTGATTCTTCTATTTTTTTTGTCACTTAGCTGACAGCTGATATTAGTAGGAATGATTTTTGTTTATAAATACTAAATCATTAAATTTACATATATAAAAAGATACCACATGGATGACAATTTTTCCCCTAGAGTAAAAGATGTTATTACTTTCAGTAAAGAAGAAGCCTTACGTCTAGGCCATGACTTTATTGGAACAGAACATCTGATGTTAGGCATTTTGAGAGATGGAAATGGAAAGGCTATCCATATTTTAAACAATTTGGATGTAGACTTAGAACATTTACGAAGAAAGGTTGAGATTCTTAGCCCAGCTAGCCCGACCAGTCTTGAAGTTAACCTAGAAAAAAAGAACCTACATCTAACTCGACAAGCCGAAAGAGCTTTAAAAACAACCTTTCTTGAAGCTAAAGTGTTTCAAAGTACTTCAATAAGTACAGCACATTTGCTATTATGCATTTTGAGAAACGAAAACGACCCTACAACCAAGCTATTGAATAAACTAAAAATAGATTATGACGTAGCTAAAGAACAATACTTGAATATGACTCCAAATGACCAAGAATATATGGACAACTTACCAAAAAACGAATCATATAATGATGATTCAGGACAAGATGACAGTCTTAAAGAAGGAACCTTCAACAATCCTGTAAATAAATCCAACAAAAAATCTAAAACACCAGTTTTAGATAATTTTGGTAGAGATTTAACAGAAATGGCCGAAGAAGGAAAATTAGACCCAGTCGTAGGTCGCGAAAAAGAGATTGAGCGTGTGTCTCAAATTCTAAGCCGACGCAAAAAAAACAACCCGCTTTTAATTGGTGAACCTGGAGTTGGAAAATCTGCCATTGCTGAAGGACTAGCTTTAAGAATCATTCAAAAGAAAGTTTCTAGAATCTTATTCAATAAGCGAGTAGTAACTCTTGATTTAGCCAGTCTTGTTGCAGGCACAAAATATAGAGGACAGTTCGAAGAACGCATGAAAGCCGTTATGAATGAGTTAGAAAAAAATGATGATATTATCTTGTTCATCGACGAAATTCACACTATTGTTGGTGCTGGTGGAGCAACAGGTTCATTGGACGCCTCGAATATGTTCAAACCTGCCTTGGCAAGAGGTGAAATTCAATGTATAGGTGCAACCACATTAGATGAATATCGCCAATACATAGAAAAAGATGGCGCTTTAGAAAGACGTTTTCAAAAAGTAATCGTAGAGCCAACTTCGGTTGAAGAAACTATTACTATTTTGAATAACATCAAAGACAAATACGAATCCCATCACAATGTAACTTATTCTCCTGAAGCCATTGAAGCTTGTGTAAAACTAACTGACAGATATATGTCGGAACGCTTTTTACCAGACAAAGCTATTGATGCTTTAGACGAAGCAGGCTCAAGAGTTCATATCACTAATATAGACGTTCCAAAGCAAATTTTAGATTTGGAGCGTCAATTAGAAGACGTGCGCGAATTGAAAAATTTAGTTGTCAAAAAACAAAAATATGAAGAAGCGGCTAAATTACGTGATGATGAAAAACGAATAGAAAAAGATTTAGCTATTGCTCAAGAGCAATGGGAAGAAGATTCTAAAAACAATCGAATCAACGTTACGGAAGACAATGTTGCTGATGTAGTTTCTATGATGACTGGTATTCCTGTTAATCGAATTGCTCAAACAGAAAGCAATAAATTAGCTAAATTACCAGAGCTTATTCAAAATAAAGTAATTGGACAAAATGAAGCGGTTTTAAAAATAGCCCGTTCTATTCAAAGAAACAGAGCAGGTTTAAAAGACCCAAACAAACCCATTGGTTCCTTTATTTTCTTAGGTCAAACTGGTGTCGGAAAAACACAATTAGCTAAAGTACTTGCAAAAGAATTGTTTGATTCTGAAGAAGCCTTAATCAGAATCGATATGAGTGAATATATGGAAAAATTCGCTATTTCAAGATTAGTTGGAGCGCCTCCGGGGTATGTTGGCTACGAAGAAGGCGGACAATTGACTGAAAAAGTTCGAAGAAAACCCTATTGTGTAGTGCTTTTGGATGAAATTGAAAAAGCACATCCAGACGTGTTTAATATGATGTTGCAAGTATTAGACGATGGATTCTTGACAGACAGTTTAGGTCGCAAAATCGATTTTAAAAATACGATTATCATTATGACTTCAAATGTTGGCGCTAGACAGCTAAAAGATTTTGGTCAAGGTGTTGGATTTGGTACCGCAGCAAAAATTGCGCAAGCCGAGGATAATTCAAAAAGTATTATCGAAAATGCATTGAAAAAAACCTTTGCACCTGAGTTTTTAAACCGAATCGACGATGTTATTGTTTTCAATTCATTAGAAAAAGAAGACATCAACTTGATTATCGAAATTGAATTAAAAAAACTATATGCTCGAATCAAAGATTTAGGATACATCTTGAATCTTTCTGATAAAGCAAAAGCATTTATTGCAGACAAAGGTTTTGACAAACAATTTGGCGCCAGACCATTAAAAAGAGCTATCCAAAAATATGTAGAAGATGCTCTAGCCGAAGAAATTATCACTTCAAAAATTAATGCTGGCGACGAAATCTTTATGGACATTGAAGAAGGTGCTACCGAGTTAACAGTGAATGTAAATAAAGCAGAAGAACCTACAAATCAATAGATTAAAACAAATTATTATTTTAGCCCGTTATGTTTTTTTTACTTCATAACGGGCTAATTCTTTATATTAATTTAACTTTTTTAAAAAACAAAAAGTTACTTTTGATGTTTTATTAAACAACTTGCTGTATGCTACAAAACAAAGTCATCTTAGGAAGCGAAGAATGGTGCTCTTTCCCTGACCTAAATATTCCTACTATCAAAGCTAGAGTCGATTCTGGAGCCAAAACTTCTGCTTTGCACGCTATAAATATTGCTCCATTTATCAAAAATGATAGCAATTGGGTAAAATTTGATATTAATCCGATCCAAAATAACAACAAAACTGTTATTCATTGTGAGGCGCCATTAGTAGATAAACGAATCGTAAAAAGTTCCAGTGGATATAGAGAACAACGCTATGTTATTCAGACTTTACTTAAGATTGGGGATGACACTTGGAACATAGAAATGACATTGACCAACAGAGATTCAATGGGATTTCGAATGCTTTTAGGTCGTGAAGCAATGAGCGGACGTGTTTTGGTAGACCCTGAGCAAAAATACTTATTAGGACAGCCTACGGTAGACAATCTAAAAGAACTATACAAGAATGCAGAAAAAGCAAGTTCTGGTTTACGTATTGGCGTTTTGGCCAGCAATCCTGAATTGTACAGCAACAAACGAATTATGGAAGCTGGTGAAATGCGAGGACATGAAATGCATTTTTTGAACATCAAAGAATGTTATATGAAATTGGATGCTAAAACACCTG
Organism: Flavobacterium sp.; assembly: GCA_017997335.1. GTDB lineage: Bacteria > Bacteroidota > Bacteroidia > Flavobacteriales > Flavobacteriaceae > Flavobacterium. The sequence goes on from JAGOFG010000001.1 coordinate 49,821, forward strand.
AAATTCATTATAGAGGCGGAAAAATCCTCAACCAATTTGATGCAATTATTCCGAGAATCCGACCAAGTATCACTTTTTATGGTTGTGCTTTGACCCGTCAATTTGAGGCCTTAAAAGTATTTTGCCTGAATTCATCAACAGCGATAACACAATCTAGAGACAAACTCTTTTCTTTACAATTATTACTTAACAATGGCGTTGACATTCCAACCACCGGATTTGCAAATTCTCCATTAGATACCAACGATTTGATAAAAATGGTTGGAGGTCCTCCTTTAATTGTAAAACTTCTCGAAGGTACACAAGGCAAAGGAGTCGTTTTGGCAGAAACTAAAAAAGCGGCAGAGAGTGTGATTAATGCATTCAAAAGTTTAAATGCTAATATTTTAGTTCAGGAATTCATTAAAGAGGCAAATGGAAAAGATATTCGTTGTTTTGTAATTGATGGGAAAGTCGTTGCTGCCATTCAACGTGAAGCTATGCCTGGCGAATTCAGAGCTAATATTCATCTTGGGGGTACTGCATCAATAATCAAGGTGACTAGCGAAGAAAAAAAAATTGCTATTAAAGCAGCTAAAGCTATGGATTTAAAAGTAGCTGGTGTAGACATCATTCGCTCTTCCAAAGGACCTTTATTGCTCGAAGTAAATTCGTCTCCCGGATTGGAAGGAATTGAAGGAGCAACCAACAAAGATATTGCTGGCGAAATGATTAAAGCCAT
>JAGOFG010000141.1 GCA_017997335.1 Flavobacterium sp.
AAGCAAGTACACCTTTGAAAGCAGGCGAAATCATCGACAGTTCTGTAATGAATATTGCTGCTTTAAAAAGTTTTGTAGCCAAAACAATAGAAGAAGCAAAAGCACAAAACATCTTATTATCTGTTCACTTAAAAGCTACAATGATGAAGGTATCTGACCCTATCATTTTTGGAGCCATAGTTGAAGTGTATTTTGCCGCTGTTTTTGAAAAATATGCAACACTCTTCAATGAATTAAATATTGATACTCGTAACGGCTTAGGAGATGTTTATGCTAAAATAGCTGGGCATCCTCAACAAGCAGAAGTAGAAGCAGCTATTGATGCTGCTATTTCTAATGGACCTGCTTTGGCAATGGTGAATTCTGATAAAGGAATCACTAACCTTCACGTACCATCAGATGTAATTGTAGACGCTTCTATGCCTGCAATGATTCGTACTTCTGGTCAAATGTGGAATAAAGAAGGAAAAGCACAAGATACTGTAGCCATCATTCCAGACCGTTGTTACGCTGGTGTTTATACAGCAACCATTGATTTTTGTAAAAAACACGGTGCTTTTGTACCAACTACTATGGGAAGTGTACCTAACGTAGGTCTTATGGCGCAAAAAGCTGAAGAATATGGTTCACACGATAAAACTTTCCAAATTCAAGGTGAAGGCGTTGTTCGTGTTGTAAGTACAGAAGGTACCGTATTAATGGAACAAAAAGTGGCCAAAAATGATATTTTCAGAATGTGTCAAGCCAAAGATGCTCCAATTCAAGACTGGGTAAAACTTGCCGTAAACAGAGCACGTCTATCAGCTACTCCAGCGGTTTTCTGGTTGGATAACAACAGAGCGCACGATAGAGAATTGATTGTAAAAGTTGAAAAATATTTAAAAGATTACGATACAACAGGATTAGATATTCGTATTTTAAGTCCTATTGAGGCTACCAACTTTACTTTGGAGCGCATCATCAAAGGATTAGATACTATCTCTGTGACTGGAAATGTATTACGTGATTACTTAACCGATTTATTTCCAATCTTAGAAGTAGGAACTTCTGCCAAAATGCTTTCTATCGTTCCTTTAATGAATGGTGGCGGTTTATTTGAAACTGGTGCAGGTGGATCTGCTCCAAAACACGTTGAGCAATTTATTGAAGAAGGTTACTTACGTTGGGATTCACTTGGTGAATTCTTGGCTTTGGGCGCTTCATTAGAACATTTAGGACAAACATTAAACAATGCAAAAGCGATTGTTTTAGCAGAAGCCTTGGACGTAGCTACTGAAAAATTCTTAGCAAATGACAAATCTCCTTCAAGAAAAGTTGGTGGAATTGACAATAGAGGTTCCCATTTCTACTTAGCAATGTACTGGGCAGAAGCTTTAGCCGCTCAAGATAAAGATGCTGATTTAAAAGCGATTTTCTCACCTATTGCAACTGAATTTACTGCTAACGAAGCACAAATCAACAGTGAACTAATTGGTGCTCAAGGAAAACCGCAAACTATCGGCGGCTACTACCAACCGAATCCAGAATTGACGAGTAAAGCGATGCGACCAAGCACCACTTTCAATACGATTTTGGCAAAACTAGCTTAAGAAATTAAAATACATTGATTATGAAAGACAACTGGAAACGGTTGTCTTTTTTTTTTGAAAGAAGTTGAGTTCGAAAATTTTTACACTAATTATTTCATAGCATCATTTACTGGCTGGCTATCTACAAACTGCTCAAAACTGATGATTTTACTATCGTTTAATTTCCAAACATGAGCCACTCTAGCGGTGAATGATTTGCCTGTAATCTTATAGGTTCCTGTGTACCTTCCGTAAGCCACTACTTTATCATCGCTAGCAACATAATCTTCTGGAGTAAATTTATAATCCATCCACTCGCTTCCTAATCGGCTAAAAACGTTTTTGATTACATTTTCTAAACCAATATAAGTTCCTGCATACGGAAAACCTTTGGCTTCGGTCCAAATTATATCTTTAGCTACGTATTTAGCCAAATTTTTACCGTTTTCTTCCGAAGTTTTGCCTTCGTAGGTGCTTTTTATAATGTCAAGATTTGTCATTGCTTTTATACTTAAAGAACAGCTTGACAATGCCAAAAGCAAAGCCAAGCTGCATAGAATTGATTTTACCATTTCATTTCTCCTGTATTTACTTTTGCTCCTATTTGCAAACCTGTTTCAAAAGTAAGGGTTGGATATTTTGTTTTCAAAGCTGTAATTAAAGCTTCGGATGTTGTATTGGTTTTTAAAGCTTCTTCATAGAATTGAATGTAAGTTTTGGTATGATTTACAGCGGTCATATCAAATGGAGAATCTGATTTTGCGTGAGCAGGAATTACAATTTCAGGATTCAAAGCTGTAATTTTATCTAAAACTGAAATCCAATTTTTACGAGCTTCTGTAGTTTGTGCATCTGCCATCCAAAGATGAAAAGTGGTTCCAAAAACATTTATTCCACCAACAACAGCTTTGATAGAAGGGATCCAAACAAAAGTTTGAGAAGGAAATTCTTGTAACCCAACAATTTCTAAGTGATGACCTTCTAATTCAATGCTGTTTCCTTTTAAAACCTGAGGTAAAATAACATTTGAAGTAATGTTTTTACCCAATCTTTCGCCCCAAACGTCTAATTTTTTTTGAGCTGTTGCTTTAATATGTTCAATGGTTGCAGGTGTTGCATAGGCTGTAACTTCTGGGAAATATTTTTTGAATACTTCTAGACCAAAGTAAAAATCTGGATCGCCGTGAGAAACAAAAATGGTAGTTAATTTTTTTCCAGATTTTTTTATTTCTTGTGCTACTTTTTCGGCATCCGCCAATGTAAATTGGGTGTCAATCAAAACCGCATCTTTTTTTCCGGATACAATTACAGATGCTACACCAAAACTGTTTTCGGATGCGTTGTAAACTTCAAGTTTTAAATCTTTGTTTTCAATTGTTTTGAAAGTTTGTGCTTGTGATTCCATAGTTAATAAAGTTAAAATGGTTAAAAATACTGTTGAGATAATTTGTTTACTCACGATTTTACTGTTTATTTTTCCGTGTTCGTGACTAATTGATTTCATTCTTTTAATGTTTAAATTACTATTACAAAGATGAAACGGTATGGTATCTCAATCCATTAAACTAGTTTAAAATAGTATCAATCTGTTTTAAAACACCTTCTATTGGTGCAAAACCTTGTTCTAAAATATAAAGCTTACCCTCTTTTTCTATTAAAAGTGTTGGATATGAACTGGCATATTGTTGTGCTAAAGCAAAAGTTTCTTGCGTTTCTTTTTTGATGGCTTGCGAATGAAAAGCTTCTATAAATTGTTCTTTATCCAATTTTAAATTTTCGCAAATGCTTAAATAGGTAGCATCATCATTCAAATCTTTTGCGTGCAGGTATCTTGCTTTTTGCACTTCAATAGCAAAAGAGACTGCTTGTGTAGCCCAAATTTTCTTAACAGTAACAATCGCTCTTGATGGTATTTCGCTATCTAAAACTATACTCTCATTTTCTACAAATTTAAAATAGTCTTGACCAAATGCTGTTCCTGTAACTTGTTGTATCTGCAAGTCGTGTTTTTTGATATATTGAGCCATAGGTTTCGATTGTTTTCTGGCATTTTCTCCTATCCACATTCCTGCAGGCAAAATCTCAAAATCAATTTGATTTTTATACGTATCATACAAATGTTGTGTATTGGCACTATTTCCATAACACCAGCCACAAAGCGGATCCATTACATAAATTAATTTACTCATTTTTTTATTGTTTATTTGTTGTGCATTTCCATTGCATCCATATAGCGCTAATACCGCTAGAATGCCAATTACTATTTGTTTCATTTAATTAAATTAAACATACAAAGATGGCGTCAACAGAAATAAAAAACATTAAAGTAGTTTAATAAAAAAAGAATCTTTATTATTTCGAACTAATTTTCTTTCTAATATTACTCAAAAAAACATTGGTAATACCCAAATAGGCAGCCACCTGAATATTAGAAAGACGTTGTATAAGTTGTGGATATTTCTCAACAAATTCTACATAACGAAACTCTGCTGTTTTGCTCATGCTATCAATCATTCTGCGTTGAAGTGCAACATGCGTTTTTTGGGTCATTATCCTAAATAGCTTTTCTATTTTTGGCAAATTTTCATAGGCAAAATCCTTGTCTTTTTTTGAAATTAAAAGTAACTCACTATCCTCAAGTGCCTCTATAAAAAGTTGAGAAGGTATTTCATTAGTAAAACTATCAATATCTGTAATCCACCAATCTTCTATAGCAAAATAGAGTATTTGCTCAAAACCATTTTTATCAATGTGATAGACTCTAAAAAGGCCTTTTGTTACAAAACCTTCAAACTTGCAAATTTCACCTTCTCGCAACAAAAAACTTTTTTTCTTGATCGTTTTGTATTCAAATAAATTACAAAATGATTCCATTTCGGTTTCTGAAAGTGAAATATGAGCTGCGATGTTTTTCTGAAGAAGCGTTGTCATAGGCTAAAAATTTATATGCTATTCCAAAGGTAAATAACTTCTACTGACAATGTGATTTTCTGTTCAAAACATCAAAAATCCTTTCCTCCCAATGGCTTACTTTAACAAATTATCCAATAAAATTTGATATTTTCTACCAACAGGAAGAACTTCACCGTTGATCATTGTTAAGCTTTTTGAGGTAAAGTTTTGTATTTTATTGGTATTGACAATAAAAGAACGATGTATTTGAACCACAGTATTGACTTGCAATTCCGATGAAACACTTGATAATGAACCGTAAATAATTATAGGTAAATTTACTCTTGAACTGAACAATTTCATATAATTACCCAAACTTTCTATATAAATAATGTCATCTAAGGGTATTTCAGTAATCTGACCATTTACCCTGCAGGAAAGCACTTTTTCTTTCGTATTATTTTCTTTTTTCAGACTAAAACCAGAGTAATAGGTCTTGGCTTTTTCGATTGCTTTTAAGAATTTTTCAAACGAAATTGGTTTCAGTAAATAGTCAATTGCATCATTTTGATAAGCAGAAAGAGCAAAATCTGAATAAGCTGTAGTTATAATCGTAAGAGGCCGATTGGGCTGCATTTCCATTAACTCCACTCCAGAAATAATTGGCATATTAATATCTAAAAAAATAATATCGTAACTGTTCTCATTTAACATTTTTAATGCTTCCATACCATTGAAGGCGCTTCCTGAGTACACCAGTTCTTCACACTTTGCAATATGTGCCGTCAAAGCCTTATGCGCTGGTGTTTCATCGTCAATTATAAGGCAGCGGTAGGTAGGTTCCATATTTTTAGTTTTATAACAAAAATCTCACTCTCTTTTTTACAAATAAGTTCATGCTTCAATCCATAAACTTCGAGACGTCGTTTTAAATTTTCTATCCCAATCCCAGTACTTGAAAGCCTTGAACCTGTATTCAAAAAATTATTCTTTAAGGTAAAAGATAAACTTTTGCATTTAAATTTTAAATCTGCTACAATAAAAGGTGCTTCTGTTTCTCCAGAAAACTTAATTGCATTTTCAAACAGAGGCAAAAAGAATAATGGAGGAATTTCGATTGCATCAAAAGACCCTTCATAATTTTTTGCAATTGCCAAACGTTCGTTTCGAAAAGTATAATATTCCAGATACTTTTCAACAAAAGCTATCTCTTCGTTTAACAAAACATAATCTTTTTTGGTAGCTTCTATTTGATACCGAAGCATCTCAGAAAGATTTAATATTCTGTCAGGTAATTTATCTGGTTCAGTTAACGATTCCCCATATAAATTATTCATAGCATTAAGCAAAAAATGAGGATTGAGTTGTTGCTTTAGAAAGGAAAGTTCTGCCTTAAAATTAATAATATCCTTATCAGTCTGTGAAACTTTCTTAGTAATTATTATGTGAATAAAAAAGAACGCAATTCCATTCACGACAAGTGATAAAATAGACAATGTTCTAAATTTTCCAAGATCTGCAATTGGAAAATACCAACGCATAAAAAAATAAAAGCCCGCCCAATACACCAAAAGAAGAACAAAAAAAAGCTCATACTTCTTTTTGAATAAAAAAGGCTTAATGATGAAAAGATTAAAGCACGTTATCCAAACAATACAAGGAAAATATCCTAAACAAATTTTGGAAAAAACATAAACCCAGCTATGCTCTTCAAATTTCATTTCATCAAACACACAAACAAAAATAACCCCAAAAACAATAGCATTTAGTATAAGATTTCGGAGAAAAAAGTTTTGATAAATTTTGAGAATCTTCATAACTGCAAATTTAAAGTAATATTACAACCTATGGTTATTAACGACATGAAATTACACTAACGCCATTGGTATAAATGTTACGCCACTTAAATAATTTCACTATCATAAAATAACCTACTAAATTACATTTGTCCAAAGTTTCAATCATCATCCAAAAACAATCATTAATAGTGAGTACCGTTTATGAAAAAAAATATCTGCTTTTTATTTTTATGTACATCCATACAAATTTTAGCTCAGGAAAAAACAAGC
>JAGOFG010000142.1 GCA_017997335.1 Flavobacterium sp.
ATGTCCGACAAATTATACAAAATAGTAGAAGCCTAATGGTCATCATCACCCTACAAAGAGACAAATGCATCGGTTGCAATTACTGCGTAGAAATGGCGCCCGTACAGTTTCAAATGTCCAAAAAAGACGGTAAATCGGTACTCATCAAAAGTGTCAATGCCAAAGGTTTTTACACCCTAAAATCACCCGACCATACCATCGTAGAAAGTTGCGAACTCGCCGCAAAGGCTTGTCCCGTAAAAATCATTTCGGTCAAAGAAACTTAGCTTCTAGCTGATTTTTAGGAGCAGAAAGAATAGGCTTTTTAAGGAACAGTGGTCCCGCTATCCGTTGCAATCTTTGTGGGCTGAACCCCAGCCCACAAAGGATTTCCACTACTATCGGGGCTAAAGAGCCACAATCCGCTTCTTTAAGAACAATCATAAATGCAATAATCTAAACCATCACAATCCTTTTTGTGATGGTTTTTATTTTACCCCAAACTTATATGTTCTAAAATGCCTTAAATGGTTCAAAAGCATAATAATTTTGGAAAATCCTTTATTGTTATAGAAATACATCCAAGATTAAGATAAGTCATCTCAAAATTCCAATTATTTTAGTATAATTTTAAGACGCATCCTTATTTTTTACCGTTGTAACATACAATTAAAAAATACTATCTTTACCGATTAAATTTAAGTAAGAACTCAAGTTGCTTTTTTGGCAACATCACAATATAATTATGGCTTGTACAAGTTGTTCAACTTCCGATGGTGGCGCACCAAAGGGGTGTAAAAATAATGGGACTTGCGGCACCGATAGCTGCAACAAATTAACCGTTTTTGATTGGCTTTCGAACATGAGTTTACCCAATGGCGAAGCGCCTTTTGACTGTGTCGAAGTACGTTTCAAAAACGGAAGAAAAGAATTTTACCGCAATACCGAAAAACTAACCTTAAGCATGGGAGACATCGTAGCAACGGTAGCTTCACCTGGTCACGATATCGGAATTGTGACGCTAACTGGGGAGTTGGTAAAAATTCAAATGAAGAAAAAAGGAGTCAATCCAAACGGAACCGATATTCCAAAAATCTATAGAAAAGCCTCTCAAAAAGACATCGACATTTGGTCTGCTGCTCGAGATAAAGAAGAACCAATGAAAGTTCGTGCACGTGAATTGGCGATTCAACACAAATTAGAAATGAAAATTTCGGATATTGAATTTCAAGGTGATGGTTCCAAAGCAACTTTCTACTACACCGCCAACGACCGTGTCGATTTTAGAATGTTGATTAAGGATTTTGCCAAAGAATTCAGCACAAGAGTCGAGATGAAACAAGTAGGTTTCCGTCAAGAAGCCGCTCGTTTAGGAGGAATCGGTTCTTGCGGAAGAGAGCTATGTTGCTCGACTTGGTTAACCGATTTTAGAAGTGTGAATACTTCAGCAGCACGTTACCAACAATTGTCTTTGAATCCACAAAAATTGGCGGGACAATGCGGAAAATTAAAATGTTGTTTGAATTATGAGCTCGACACCTATATGGATGCTTTGAAACATTTTCCAAATTTCGACACCAAATTAGTGACTGAAAAAGGAGATGCTATCTGCCAAAAACAAGACATTTTCAAAGGCCTTATGTGGTTTGCGTACACAAATAACTTTGCCAATTGGCACGTGCTTAAAATTGAGCAAGTTCACGAAATCATTGCCGAAAACAAACTGAAAAACAAAGTTTCGTCCTTAGAGGACTATGCTATAGAAGTGGTAGCTGAACCAGAGAAGAACTTTAATAACGCTATGGGGCAAGAGAGTTTAACTCGTTTTGACCAACCCAAAGCCAAGAAAAGACCTTCGAAAAAACGCAAACCAAACGCTGGAGCAACGGCTAATGTAGCTGCCGCACCAGCTATAGCACCTAACAAACCTGCTGCTCAAAATGGCAACAAAAAAAGACCTCATAACAACAAAAATAGAGGTAATGCCAATGACAAAAAGCAAGGTAATGCTCCAACCAACGAACCAAGAAAACCTATAATTATTACTAAAAATGGGGATAAAAAATAGTTGCATCTTATTTGCTGTAGTCTTGCTCTTTTTGGCCTGCGACAAAAAAAGAGTTTTTGACGAATACAAAACAGTAGGCAGCGGTTGGAACAAAGACAGCATTGTTTCCTTCGATTTGCCTGCATTGGACTCAACAAAACAATACAATTTGTTTGTGAATTTGAGAGCCAATGACGATTATAAATTCAATAATATCTTTTTGATTGTGGCTATGGAACAAAAAAATGGCTTCACCAAAGTTGATACTTTAGAATACCAAATGGCCAACCCTGACGGAACTTTGTTAGGAAATGGCTTTACGGATTTAAAAGAAAGCAAACTTTTTTACAAAGAAAAAGTTAGATTTAAAGGACAATTCAAAGTATACATCAAGCAAGCTTTGAGAGAAAACGGCAAAGTACCTGGTGTATCCAATTTGGATGGCATTACCGACGTAGGTTTTAGAATAGAAACAATAGAGTAAAATTATGGCAGTTAGAAAAAATAACACATCGTCTAAAGCAATTGATAAAGATATCAATTACTATAAAAAGAAGTTTTGGAAAATCTACTTTTATGGTTTGGGTATTTTGGCTCTTTTCTTCCTTTTTGCCTCTTGGGGACTGTTTGGCTCTATGCCTTCTTTTGAAGATTTAGAAAATCCAGACTCAAATTTGGCTACCGAAATCATTTCGTCTGATGGAGTGGTTTTAGGAAAATATTTCCAAAAAAATCGTTCGCAATTAAAGTATTCTGATTTACCAAAAAATTTGGTAGATGCCTTAGTAGCGACCGAAGATGCTCGTTTTTATGAGCACTCTGGTATCGATGGTAGAGGAACTATGAGAGCTATTGTAAGTTTAGGAACTAGTGGTGGTGCTAGTACTCTAACCCAACAATTGGCCAAACAATTATTTCACGGAGAAGGTTCGAAATTCCTTCCTTTCCGTATCGTTCAAAAAATAAAAGAATGGATTATCGCCATCCGTTTGGAAAGACAATACACCAAAAACGAAATCATTGCGATGTACTGCAACGTCTATGATTTCGGAAACAACTCCGTAGGGGTTAGCTCGGCAGCAAAAACCTATTTCTCCAAAGCTCCAAAAGATTTGACTATAGACGAATCGGCTATTTTGGTAGGAATGTTTAAAAACTCTGGTCTTTACAACCCAATTCGCAATCCAGAAGGAGTAAAAAACCGCCGAAATGTGGTTTTACACCAAATGGAAAAAGGAAAAATCATTACCGAACAACAAAAATTACAGTTACAAAGTTTACCCATAAAACTCAATTTCAAATTAGAGACTCACAAAGATGGTATTGCTACTTATTTTAGAGAATACCTAAGAGATTATATGAAGAAATGGGTAGAAGAAAACAAAAAACCAGACGGTACAGATTATGACATCTACAAAGATGGTTTAAAGATTTATACGACCATAGATTCCAGAATGCAAACCTATGCTGAAGAAGCAGTAGCTGCGCACATGGCGAACATGCAAGAAGAATTCTTTTTGCAACAAAAAGACAACAAAAATGCGCCTTTCGTAAACATTACTGAAGCCGAAACCCAGCGTATTATGAACCAAGCAATGAAGACTTCAAACAGATGGAATGTCATGAAAGCTATGGAAAAAAGCGAAGACGAAATCATTGCTTCATTTAAGCAAAAAACAAAAATGAAGATTTTCTCTTGGAAAGGAGAAATAGATACTGTAATGACTCCAATGGATTCTATTCGTTATTACAAACACTTCTTGCAATCTGGTTTAATGGCAATGGAGCCTCAAACCGGAAGCATCAAAGCTTGGGTGGGTGGAATCAATTATAAATATTTTCAATACGACCACGTAGGACAAGGCGCGAGACAAGTAGGTTCTACTTTCAAACCGTTTGTTTATGCAACTGCTATTGAACAATTGAACATGTCACCTTGTGATTCTATTATTGATTCCCCTTTTATGATTCATAAAGGACGCCATCATGTTACCGAAGATTGGGAGCCAAGAAACTCTGATAACAAATACCGAGGAATGGTTACCTTAAAACAAGCTTTGGCACATTCTATCAACACCATTTCAGCTAAACTGATTGACAAAGTAGGACCAGAAGCCGTTATTGAATTAACACATAAATTGGGTGTAAAATCAGAGATTATTACACAACCTTCTATTGCCTTAGGAGCGGTTGAAATTACCGTTGAAGATATGGTGGCTGCTTATAGTACTTTTGCCAATCAAGGGGTTTATGTTAAACCACAGTTTTTAACCAAAATCGAAGATAAAAGTGGAGTGGTTATTTACGAGCCAATTCCAGAATCACATGATGTGTTGAATAAAGACATTGCTTTTGCTGTTATTAAATTACTAGAAGGTGTAACCGAAAGTGGTAGTGGAGCAAGATTAAGAACAGAAGGAGGAGGAGCAGGAGACCACCGTTGGACAGGCTATCCTTATATGTTTAGAAACCCTATAGCCGGAAAAACAGGAACATCTCAAAATCAATCCGATGGATGGTTTATGGGAATGGTTCCGAATTTAGTTACCGGTGTTTGGGTAGGTTGTGAAGACCGTTCTGCTCGATTCAAAAGTTTAACTTATGGTCAAGGGGCAGCCTCAGCATTGCCAGTTTGGGGGTATTTTATGAAAAAATGTTATGAGGACCCTAGTTTACAAGTTTCTAAAGAACCTTTTGAACGACCCGCCAATCTTTCAATTAAAGTAGATTGTTACACTCCAAGAAGAGCCGTTGTGGTTGACACTACCGCTACAGAACAAACTACCGAGGAATTCGAACTATAAAAATTCAATAGGCCATAACGATAACTTTTTTAACTATCGTTATGGCTTCTTTATTTCAAAAAAAACATACTTTTAAAATCAATCTTCGCAATCGATTTCGTATTTGCTTCTTTTTTTGAAGTATTTTAGCTGTTGCGATGAAATTTTTATTATTAAAGAGATTTTACATCGCTGTTTTTATTGAATAAATACATTATCCCTAAAATAAATTTTACATATATGATAAACAAAACGGTTTCCAATGTTCAAGATGCCCTTCAAGGTATCGAAAACGGAATGACACTGATGTTAGGTGGCTTTGGCCTTTGTGGAATACCAGAAAACTCCATTGCAGCTTTAGTTCAAAAAGGCGTTAACGATTTAACTTGTATTTCAAACAACGCTGGTGTAGATGATTTTGGACTTGGTTTGCTTTTACAAAAAAAACAAATCAAAAAAATGATTTCTTCTTATGTGGGAGAAAATGCAGAATTTGAACGCCAAATGCTCTCTGGCGAACTCGAAGTAGATTTGATTCCCCAAGGTACTTTAGCTGAACGTTGTCGTGCGGCTCAAGCTGGAATTCCTGCTTTTTTTACTCCTGCTGGTTATGGAACTGAAGTTGCCATAGGCAAAGAAGTACGCGAATTCAATGGGAAAATGCACATTATGGAAGAAGCTTTCAAAGCTGATTTTGCCATTGTGAAAGCTTGGAAAGGCGATACTGCTGGGAATTTAATCTTCAAAGGAACGGCTAGAAATTTTAATCCGTGTATGTGCGGTGCCGCAAAAATTACCATTGCTGAAGTAGAAGAATTAGTCGAAGCAGGAACTTTGGACCCGAATCAGATTCACATTCCTGGAATTTTAGTACAACGTATTTTTCAAGGAGAGAAATATGAAAAGCGAATAGAGCAAAGAACAGTTAGAAAAAGATAGTATTCAGTCTGAAGCTAAAACTTAAATATACTTAATTCCTTATCTAATTCAAAAATGTTTAGTAGGCAATACTAAAACTAAACTTATAGGATTTATATGTTTCAAAAAACAAAATTATGCTAACAAAAGAAGATATAGCAAAACGCATTGCAAAAGAAGTACAAGACGGTTACTTTGTGAACCTAGGCATTGGGATTCCAACCTTGGTAGCCAATTATGTAAGAGAAGATATTTCAGTTGAATTTCAAAGTGAAAACGGGGTTTTAGGTATGGGCCCTTTTCCTTTTGAAGGCGAAGAAGATGCCGATTTAATCAATGCTGGTAAACAAACCATTACAACCCTTCCAGGAGCTAGTTTTTTTGACTCTGCTACGAGTTTTGGAATGATTCGCGGTCAACATGTAGACTTGACTATTCTCGGCGCTATGGAAGTAGCCGAAAACGGCGATATTGCCAATTGGAAAATTCCAGGGAAAATGGTCAAGGGAATGGGTGGTGCTATGGATTTAGTAGCATCGGCGGATAATATCATTGTGGCCATGATGCACGTGAACAAAGCCGGTGAAAGTAAAATCCTGAAAAAATGCACCCTGCCATTAACCGGCGTAGGTTGTGTAAAAAAAGTAGTAACCGAATTGGCGGTTATGGAAATCACTCCTAAAGGATTTAAGCTTTTGGAAAGAGCTCCTGGCGTATCGGTAGAACACATCATCGCTTCTACGGAGGCCGACTTAATCATAGAAGGCGAAATTCCAGAAATGCTAATT
>JAGOFG010000143.1 GCA_017997335.1 Flavobacterium sp.
ACACCCATCATCACATACAACAAACTCCAAACAGGCGCAAAAACCCAATTCGGTGGATTAAAAGAAGGTTTTACTAATGTAGGATACCAATCTAAAATAGCGGCTTTGGTAACTGCACTTGAAAAATAACCTATTGCCAAACAAGTGACTACTACGGTAAGAATTCGGGTAATTTTATTCATTAGAATGATTTTTAAAGATTCCAAAAATAGGAAAAAGGATTCAAAAGAATAGCCAATAAACAAATAAAGAAATAGCCAAAAAAAGTATCTTTGCGCAAATTTTATCTTCTATGACTGCTACCAACGATTTTATTCCAATAACGCCTTACACACACAACATAGAAAAAGGCATTTTTCAATGGAGTGCTCCAAGTAACATTGCTTTAGTTAAGTATTGGGGAAAAAGAGACGATTTAGGACATCAAATTCCGGCCAATCCGTCAATCAGTTTTACACTAAATCACTGTAAAACTATAACCAGTGTAGCTTTTGAAAAAAAAGTAAATCAGGACAATTGGTCTTTTGACTTGCTTTTTGAAGGTCAACCCAAAGAGGAATTTAAACCCAAGATTCAGAAATTTTTGGAGCGAATTGCTCCATTTATGCCCTTTTTGAAAGACTATCATTTTACTATCAATACACAAAATACCTTTCCGCACAGTTCTGGAATTGCTTCTTCGGCTTCGGGGATGGCGGCTTTGGCTATGAATTTTATGAGTATTGAAAAAGCATTAAACCCTGAAATGACTGAGGAATATTTCTATCAAAAAGCGTCTTTTCTAGCTCGTTTAGGTTCAGGAAGTGCTTGTAGAAGTGTAAAAGGAAATCTTGTAGTTTGGGGTAATCAAGAGAATATTGAAGGAAGCTCCAACCTTTTCGGTGTACCTTTTTCAAGAAAAGTACATTCGGTTTTCGAAAACTATCAAGACACTATTTTATTAGTTGATAAAGGTGAAAAGCAAGTATCGAGTACGGTGGGGCATGATTTAATGCACGATCATCCTTTTGCAGCACGTCGTTTTGAACAAGCGCATGAGAATATTGACCAATTGATTCCAATTTTCGAGAATGGTGATTTGGAAGCATTCATCAAAATTGTAGAAAGTGAGGCCTTGACCTTGCACGCGATGATGATGACTTCTATGCCGTATTTCATTCTAATGAAACCAAACACTTTGCAAATTATCAACGCCATTTGGAAGTACAGGAATGAAACCAAAACACCCGTTTGTTTCACCTTAGATGCAGGGGCTAATGTACATGTTTTGTACCCTGAAAACGTAAAAGAATCTGTTTTACAATTTATTCAAAGTGAATTAGTTGGCTATTGCCAAAATGGTCAGTACCTTTGTGACCAAATTGGGTTTGGCGCTGCAACATTGTAAACTGTTTTTTGCTATCTTTGACACCTATCTCTAATGCAACGGTTATGGATATCGAATTAGAAAAACTGGAATTAATCAAATTATTGGAAGCAACCAATGATGCGACTATTATAGCTTCTATAAAAAAGATTTTCAACGCTTCGAAAAAAGATTTTTGGGAAGAACTGACTGAGGCACAAAAGTTGGATATCGAAGAAGGGGAAAGACAAATTGAACGTGGAGAATTTGTAGAATATGAAACGATGATGAAAAAGTATAGATAATGAAAAGAACCATTATCTTTTCAAAAAATGCTGAACAATCATTAGCCAATATATTGGAGTATTTGGAATTCAAATGGTCTACAAAAGTGAAAGAACAATTCATTAAAAAATTAGACCAATCTGTTTATTTAATTCAAACAAATCCTGACACATTTCCTAAATCGCAAATCAATAAAAATCAATATAGATGTGTGGTTACAAAACAAACGACACTCTATTACAGGTACAACAGTAAAGAAATATGGATTTTGTCATTATTCGACACCAGACAAGACCCAACAAAAATTAAAAAAATAAAATAATAGCATTATATGAAAGGACCTTTATTTTACTCAAAAATATTACTTTTCGGAGAGTACGGAATCATTCAAGACTCTAAAGGTTTGTCTATTCCTTATAACTTTTACAATGGTGCCCTCAAAAAAGAAGACCATCCTTCTCAAGATGCGATAGCGTCTAACGGTCACTTGAAACGATTTGTAACCTATTTGGAGTCCTTACAAACAGAGCAACCGGATTTGGTTCAATTTGATATTGCGACTTTGCAAAAAGACGTAAACGAGGGAATGTATTTTGATTCGAGTATTCCACAAGGCTATGGTGTAGGCAGTAGTGGTGCTTTGGTGGCTGCTATTTATGACAAATACGCACAACATAAAATCACTGTTTTAGAAAACTTAACCCGCGAGAAATTATTGGAATTAAAAACCATTTTTTCTCAAATGGAAAGTTTTTTCCACGGAAAAAGTTCCGGTTTAGACCCATTAAACAGCTATTTGAGCATTCCGATTTTAATCAATTCTAAAGACAATATTGAAGCCACAGGCATTCCGACTCAAAGTTTTGACGGCAAAGGCGCTGTGTTTTTGCTAGATTCTGGCATTGTAGGAGAAACAGCTCCTATGGTAAATATCTTTATGGAAAACTTGAAAGACCAAGGATTCCGCACTATGTTGAAATCACAATTTGTAAAACATACTGATGCTTGTGTTGAAAATTTTCTTGTTGGAGACATCAAAGCGTTGTTTAGCAACACAAAGAAATTGTCTAAGGTCGTTTTGAATCATTTCAAGCCAATGATTCCTGAGCAATTTCACGGGGTTTGGCAACAAGGAATTGACACGAATGACTACTACTTAAAACTTTGCGGTTCTGGAGGCGGCGGTTACATTCTTGGTTTTACACAAGACTTAGAACGTGCTAAAGCAGCTTTAAAAGACTACAAACTTGAAGTTGTGTACCAATTCTAAAAAAACTTTCAGACGCCATTCAAGATGCAACGAGAGCAAAAGCTATTGTTATTAAAAATCGTTAGTTTGTTCTCTGTTATTCGAGGGTACAACATTCCTATAATTATCATTGCGCAGTATTTGTCGGCTATATTTATTATGGCGCCAGAGCAGCGCGCCTTGAGTATATTATTGGACTTCAACATCTTTATTTTAGTATTTGCTTCAGCGATTGCCATAGCATCTGGGTACATTATCAATAATTTTTACGACAGCCAAAAGGACTTAATCAACCGCCCGAACAAATCGATGTTGGACCGATTGGTGAGTCAGAAAACAAAACTTCAGGTATATTTTACCTTAAATTTCATTGTGGCGTTGATGGCTTGGTTTATTTCTTGGCGAGCCTTACTGTTTTTTTCATTCTACATTTTTCTGATTTGGTTCTATTCCCATAAACTGAAAAAAATCGTTTTTATTGGAAATTTATCAGCGGCATTGTTGGCGGTTTGGCCGTTTTTTGCCATTCTTTTGTATTACTACCAACCCACTTCGATTGAAGAATTGGAACGCCACAAAGACCATTTTGCGGTAATCATCGCCCACGCTTCTTTTTTATTTTTATTGATTTTGATTCGGGAACTAATCAAAGATTTAGAAAATTTGAAAGGTGATTTGGCTAATAATTATCATACTATTCCTGTTTTTTATGGAGAGAGTTGGTCCAAAAGAATCAGTACGGGATTAACGGTTTTAACCTTGGTTCCTGTGTACATTTTGATAGAACTCTATGATGTGGGCTATATGGATATTTACTTTTATAGTTCATTAATTGTACTGTTATTT
Source organism: Flavobacterium sp. (assembly GCA_017997335.1). GTDB lineage: Bacteria > Bacteroidota > Bacteroidia > Flavobacteriales > Flavobacteriaceae > Flavobacterium. The sequence goes on from JAGOFG010000143.1 coordinate 3,726, forward strand.
TTTCTGCTTTTATTGTGGCAATCCAACAACAAAACACACTACATTAGATTGCACAACATCTTGAAGTTTTTGATTGTAGCGGGCGTTTTTTGTATTGTTTTGATTAACCCAAGTGTACTTTGGCACGGTAAAAATTGGTTATTGAAACAATAATTTCTTTGGAACAAAACGTTCTTTATTGCAGGATTCCCTAGCCCTGATGGGAACGGCATCCTTTACTGCCGGGGTTCGGCAGTAAAGATATAGTGGACAGCAGGAAACAGCTCCTAAAGCAAATCGACTTACTAAAAAACCCTACTTAACTACTAATAAATTAGTTAGTTATCGTTTTCTAATTATCGAAAATCGTTTCACAAGGATATAAATAGTATCTTTGCACCAAATTAGAGATTATTATGAATAATAAGGAAGGCAACAACAAACGAGGCGGAGCAAGGCCAGCTGGTTCAAGACCCAATTCGAACAAGCCAAAACCTGCGATGCAAAAAAGGGCACAAGGACCTAAAAAAGCAAAACCTACTGCCAAAATAGAAGAGGCAAACAAAGTGGTTAAAAAACCCAATCAAATAGCTAAAAGACTTAAAGAAAAAGACGAAATTCGTTTGAATAAATACATTTCGAACTCGGGCGTTTGTTCGAGACGTGATGCAGATATTTACATTCAATCAGGTAATGTAAAGGTAAATGGTGTTCCCGTAACCGAAATGGGATACTTAGTAAAACCAACAGATGTAGTGAACTTTGACGGAAAAGTATTGACTCCAGAGAAGAAAGTGTACATCCTATTGAATAAACCTAAAAACTTTACCACGGCACTTGATGAAGGTCAAGAATACCGCAATGTATTGGAATTGGTAAAAGGTTCTACTACCTCCAAAATCGCACCGATTGGTAGAATGGACAAAAACACTACAGGTTTGTTATTGTTTACCAATGACACCGATATGATTCGAAAATTCACTTTACCGAATCAGAAATCATCCAAAATATACCAAGTTTCTTTGGACAAAAACTTAAAGTTTGAAGATTTAGAAAAAATCAGCAAAGGTGTCATAATTGATGGACATCGCGTTTTTGTTGAAGAGGTGAGCTATATTGAAAATGAAGCCAAAAGCGAAGTGGGCTTAAAATTACGCTCGGCTAATGTAAAAGTGGTGCGTTCTATTTTTGAACAATTCAGTTATGATGTGTTACGCATCGACCGTGTTTCGTTTGCTGGCCTGACCAAGAAGAATTTACCAAGAGGCAATTGGCGATTACTGACGGATCAAGAAATTATCAATTTGAAAAACGTTTAAAACAGACAATCCCATTACAATCCAATTGCAATGGGATTTTTTAATTATAAAATTAATGACTCCAGAAAAACTAAACTCTATAGCCTACAAATGGTTCGACTGTTTTAACAATAAAGAGCTAGAAAAATTACTTTCCCTTTATGATGATGAAGCCATCCATTTTAGTCCAAAACTTAAAGTACGTCAACCTGAAACCCAAGGTCTAATCTCAGGAAAAGAAGCTTTAAGAACTTGGTGGCAGGACGCCTTTGAACGATTGCCAAGTTTGCAGTATAAAGTAACTTCGCTGACCGCTAATGGCGACCGTGTTTTTATGGAATACATCCGAATGGTAACTGATGAAAGCGACTTGTTAGTAGCCGAAGTGCTAGAAGTTAAAAATGAAAAAATTATTGCCTCGAGAGTATATCACGGGTAAGGTTTACAAAAAAGTAGCATTAAAATTCATACCTATTTTACAAATTGCCAATAAAAAAGGGATGTTGAACTATTCAACATCCCTTTAATGGTTACTATAATTAACTACAAATCAGAAACCTATATTGTCAAAAAACTAATTCCTTTTATTTTTAAAAAATGAAAAACTGAATAAAGAAGATTCATTTTCATTTGCAATACTTGTTGCATAATCCACATTTGGCAAACCTAAAATTAGCTGCACTCCTCTTGGCAATAGTCTGCAAAAAACTTCAGACTGTGATTCTAAAATTGAGATTAATTTTTTTGGTGTATCTTTTTTTAAATCATTAATTATCAAAATCGACACTACATTCAATACAATTCTAGCAGTTTCGCTTCTTACTCCTACTTCATTTGAAATCATCTCAGATATTCTATCCTTTTTAACGGCAAAAAGCCAATCTAAATACAAATATCCACAAGAAAACAAACTTTCTTTCGAGCAATAATTATTCAGTTGCGCTTCAAAATCAAAACTCAAGTTTTGAGAAGACTTTAAAAAAACTTCTAAATCATTACTTTTTTTTATTCCAACTAATACAGCACATATACTTGCCTCGATCGTTTTTTAAGAAGAGCATCCTTTTCATCTAAATAACCTAACAACTTCAAAAACAATTCGTTCGAAATTAAATTTTTAAAATTATTCACCAAATTCGTCATTGAAACTTTAGTTAAATGCAGGGTTATCTATATAAATTTGTTTTAAATAATCGACAAAGTGTGATATTTTATCGTTTAAAAGCTAAATGTAGTACTTTTTTGTTAGTAGAAAAATAAAAAGTATTTTTTTTTTAAATAAATGATAATTCAAACAAAAACACAAAATTTTATATAAAAATTAGCACAAAAAAAACAGAAAATCAATAAGTATTGAAGTAAACACTATTTCAAATAGTCCTGAAATAAAAAAAGCTTCTCA
>JAGOFG010000144.1 GCA_017997335.1 Flavobacterium sp.
CCACCATTGTCTTGAAACCACTCTAAATCCTCAGTAAAAAGGGATTTGAATTTTGTCATATCTTTTGCGTTAAAGGCATCAAAAAAAATCTTGTCCATAGCTGTAATTTTATTATACAATGCTTTGGGAGTAGTCGTTACTTTTTTTCCTGAGCCAGTAATGTTATTGTCAATAAGAAATTGCAAATGACGCAAAATAGAATAGTGTATCCTTATATGAGGGGCTTTATTTCTTCTTGGTATTCATTTCCATATAATCCAATGTAAGATGAGCCATACTTGTCATTCCTAAAACAAAGCTGCCTTCGTCTATATAAAAGTCAGGAGTATGATGTGAGGGCATTTCACTAGCTTTTTTTCCTTTAGGCATTCCACCAATAAAGTAAAATAATCCTGGGATTTTGGCTTGATAAAAAGAGAAGTCTTCGGCTCCAGTAACAGCTTCCGTTAAATGCACGTTCTCTTTTCCTGCTGCTGCTTGTAAAGTAGGGAGCATTTGTTCTGTGAGTGATGGGTCATTATAGGTTATTAATGTTTTTTTAGAAATGGTAACTTCTGAGCTAGCTCCAGCACTTTCGGCTATGTTGGTAGCAATAGTTTTGATTCTGCTATGAATAAAGTCTTGAGTTTGGGAGTCCAACGTTCGAATCGTACCACTCAGCGTCAACGACTCAGGGATGATATTGCTTCGAACCCCTGCATTGATTTGGCCTACGCTCACTACAGCAGCGTTTTCGGTTAAATTTACATTGCGACTTACAATAGTTTGTAAGCCCAGAACAATTTGTGAGGCGGTAACGATAGGGTCGACGGATTGCCACGGATAGGCACCATGCGATTGCTTGCCATTGACTTGTATGGTAAACCAATCTGAAGACGCCATGGTTCCTTTTGGACGGTATTTGATTTGACCCACTTCGGTTTGAGCATTAATATGAAGGCCAAAAATGACATCCACTTTTGGGTTGTTCAAAACACCTTCTTTTACCATTAACTCTGCACCTCCTTCTTCGCCTTCTGGTGGGCCTTCTTCTGCTGGTTGGAAAATGAATTTTACAGTTCCTTTTATTTCATTTTTTATTGAGGCTAAAATTTCGGCAGTTCCCATTAACATGGCTACGTGGGTATCATGGCCGCATGCATGCATTACACCCACAGCTTGTCCGTTATATTCTCCTATTACTTTGGAAGTAAAAGGTAAATTTACTCGTTCTTTTACGGGGAGCGCATCCATATCTGCTCTTAGTGCTACAACTGGTCCAGGTTTTCCTCCTTTTAAAATACCAACAACTCCGGTTTTTGCTACTCCTGTTTGAACTTCAATTCCTAGAGAACGTAAGTGTGCAGCAATCTTTTCTGAGGTTTTAAACTCTCGATTACCTAATTCTGGATTTTGATGCAACTCTCGCCTCCAACTAACTACTTTCGATTCTAAACTGGCTGCTTTTTGAGCCACTTTTGTTTTTAGGGCTTGATTTTGGGCGGTACTGCACAATGCAATCAGCAAAAGGCAGGAAGTAATTGTTGTTTTTTTCATGAATTTGGTTTTCGGTTACAAACAAATATAGTAAAAATGGAACTGCTTCAAGTCATAAAAAAAAGCCGAATTTATCGGCTTTTGATGTGAATAGACATTGGTTTTAATTAGTTTTTTGATTTAAGGCGGTTTTTGAAAACTTTCTCAAATTTCTCTAATTTGGGTTGTATCACGAGTTGGCAATACGGTTGAGATTGATTTTTTTCGTAATAATCTTGATGACTGTCTTTGGCTTTATAAAAAGCAGTAAGAGGTTCTAGTGTAGTTACTATTGTGCGGTCAAAAGCTTTTGCCTTTGTTAGCGCTTGAATTATTTGCTGACCCGCTTTTTTTTGAGCTTCATTTTTATAAAATATGGCAGAACGATATTGAGTGCCTACATCAGCTCCTTGGCGATTCAATGTAGTTGGGTCGTGAACGGTAAAAAACACTTTGAAAATTTCATCCAAATTGGTTTCATTTTTATTAAAAGTAATTTGAACCACTTCAGCAGCGCCAGTTGTACCTGAAGAAACCGCCTCATAACTAGGATTTTTTACAGTGCCTCCAGCAAATCCAGAGACTACTTTTTGTACTCCCTTTAGGTTTTCATAAACAGCTTCAACGCACCAATAGCAGCCTCCAGCTAATACAATAGTGTCTAAAGAGGACGGAGTAGATGATAAGGATGATTTTTTTTGAGCTAAACTTATAGTTGTAGACAAAAGGATAAGGAAAAATATTTTTTTCATGGTGCTCTATTATTGGTTTTCAGGAATGAAATCCAAAGAAATAGCATTCATGCAATAGCGTTTTCCCGTTGGAGCAGGACCGTCATCAAAGAGGTGACCCAAATGACTATCACAACGACCGCAATTTGCTTCTATTCGCTGCATACCATACGAATTATCGGGTTTGAAAGTGATACTCTCTTTGTTTTCTTGCTCAAAAAAACTTGGCCAACCGCAACTACTTACAAATTTTTGATTGGATTTGAAAAGTAAGTTACCACAGGCAGCGCAATAATAAGTGCCTTTGGTTTCAGAATTCCACATCGTTCCTGTGAAGGCTCTTTCTGTATCAGCTTCTCTTGCCACAGCGTATAAATCGGGTGAAAGCACTTTTTTCCATTCAGAATTTGGAATCGCCACCTTTTTTGTGTCAGTATTCGAATAATAAGGATTCTCTGGTTTGTGAAGGACTTCTTTCATGTTCTTTGAATTAAGTGTTGTTGATTGTGATGGGTTTTTTTGAGCACAAGCTTGAAAAAATAAGCTGTTTATTGCTAGTATTATAAGGAGTTGCTTTTTCATAGTATTGTTGTTATTAAATGGGATTGTAAAACTATAGTGTATTTACGTCAATGTTTGTCAGCTGGTTTACTCTAAGCTATACTTTGATATAAATTTAACTTTTGTTTACAGTAAACTCCAAATGGTATAAACGTTTTTGTGTGAATGATGTCATCGGAACAACTAATATGTTTTAAATTTTTGAAGCAATTTTGAAAATAACGATTCAGCAAATTGGTTAAAATTATAAAATTCTTATAGTAATAATTGAAAAATGAGTACTTTCGATAATTCAATCTATTGCCAAATATACAAAACTTAAATAGTCGATATTGAGTTGCAGCATAAAGGGTATTTTTTTTAAAATAAAGCTTCAACAAAACGAAAGACAACGTTAAAGCCCCCGTTAAATCTAAACCTTTTTGTATTTTTGGCCTGTAAAAATTTTATGGAAGAAGAAAAAGTTATCTTAGTCAACGAATTAGACGAACAGATTGGTCTAATGCCTAAATTAGAGGCGCATCAAAAAGCAGTTCTACATCGCGCTTTCTCCGTTTTTATCTTGAACGATAAAAAGGAAATAATGTTACAACAAAGAGCGCAGCACAAATACCATTCTCCTTTGCTATGGACAAACACTTGTTGTAGCCACCAACGCGAGGGCGAAACCAATATTCAAGCAGGCAACAGACGTTTATTTGAAGAAATGGGATTTAGAACAGAGATAAAAGAGCTCTTTCATTTTATTTATAAAGCACCATTTGATAACGGATTAACGGAGCATGAACTAGATCATGTAATGGTAGGTTATTATAATGATGCTCCACAAATCAATCCTGAAGAAGTTCAAGATTGGAAATGGATGAAAATTGAAGATGTAAAGAATGACATGCTAATCCATCCTGAAAGTTATACAGTATGGTTTAAAATTATCTTTGATGAGTTCTATCATTTTCTAGAAGACCATACTATATAATTCTTGAAAACTAAATCTATTAATTCAGATATAATAATACCAACATGAGAGTAACCATTTCCCGTAAAGCACATTTTAATGCAGCCCATCGTTTGTATAGAAAAGATTGGACTTTCGAACAAAACGATGCTGTATTTGGGAAGTGTAATAACCCTAATTTTCATGGTCATAATTATGAGTTGATTGTAAGTGTGACTGGTGAAATAGATCCAGAAACAGGTTATGTTATGGATGTGAAATTTTTGACAGACATTATAAAGTCAGAAGTAGAGGAGCAAATGGATCATAAAAACTTAAATTTAGACGTCCCCGAATTTGAGAACCTTAATCCTACAGCTGAAAATATCGTGGTAGTTATTTGGAATAAAATACGCGCCAAAATCAAATCAAGTTTAGACTTAGAAGTTGTGCTCTACGAAACCCCACGTAACTTTGTAACCTATAGTGGGGAATAATTTATTTAATTTATGTTAGAAGTTGTAACTTATGCCAATTGAATTAGGAGACGTAATACCACATTTTACCGCACTTGATACTTATGGGAAAAAATTTGATACTAACAAGTATATAGGTAAAAAGCCATTAGTAATTTATTTTTATCCAAAGGACAATACACTAGGTTGCACCGCACAAGCTTGCGGTTTTAGAGATCAATATCAGGATTTTACTGATTTAGGTGCAGAAGTCATTGGAATTAGCAGTGATACGGTTGATTCACACGATACCTTTGTAAAACGATACAAATTACCATTTGTACTTTTGTCAGACACAGATAAGAAATTAAGAAAGTTATTTGGCGTTCCTTCTGGCTTGATGGGTATGCTACCTGGTCGTGTTACTTATGTTATTGATAAAGAAGGAAAAGTTGTTTTGATTTTTGATAATGGTATCAATGCTACTAAGCACATTTCTGTGGCACTTGAAGCTATCAAAAAAATAGTATCATAAAATAACAAAATAATAGCAATTCAAACTCCTTGAATTAGCGATATTTGTAAAATAAATAAATAAATAAATGCAAACCAAACTATATCCTTTACAATTCGAGCCCATACTTAAAGAACGTATTTGGGGTGGCGAAAAGCTAAAAACTTTTTTGAATAAGCCTATTGTTTCTCCAATTACAGGGGAGAGTTGGGAATTGTCTACCGTAAAAGGTGATTGTAGCGTAATTGCTAATGGTGATTTTAAAGGGGTTGAATTGATGGAACTAATCGAAAATCAGCCAGCTGAAGTTTTAGGAACTGTTGTTTATCAAAAATTCGGAAAACAGTTTCCATTGCTTTTTAAATTTTTAGATGCTCGGGAAGATTTATCGATACAAGTGCATCCTAATGATGCTTTAGCTCAAGAAAGACATAACTCATTTGGTAAGACCGAAATGTGGTATGTAATGCAAGCTGACCCAAAATCACGACTGATTGTTGGCTTCAAAGAAGATTCTAATGCTACGGAATACCTAGAAAAACTAGAGAATAAAGAGTTACTCTCAATACTAGATACCAAAGAAGTTCAAAAGGGAGACGTTTTCTTTTTAGAAACCGGAACAGTCCATGCTATTGGCTCTGGATTAGTCATTGCCGAAATTCAGCAAACATCTGATATAACTTACAGATTGTACGATTTTGATCGTGTTGATGCTCACGGAAATACCAGAGAGCTGCATATTGATTTAGCTTTAGATGCAATCAATTATAAAAAGGTTGACACACAAAAGCAGTATACTAAATTAGTTAATCAATCTAATACTATGGTTGATTGTCCCTATTTTACAACGAATTATATTCCGTTGCAAGACGAGATGGTAGTAAGTAAAACTGGAGAGTCTTTTACTGTGTATATGGTCGTTGATGGATGTTTTTCTATACATATAAACGGGGTAGAATACGACTATCAAACTGGTGACACGGTTCTTGTTCCAGCTGCATTACAGTCGTTTAAGTTAAACGGAAATGCTTCTCTTTTAGAAATTTACATTTCATAGCTAGTAATCGAAAGATTATATGTACTTTTGCAAACGCAAATTTTAGTACAATATAATAAATTAAATAAAAATGGCAAACGTTAAAAATTTAAAGAAAGACATCAACTACGTTTTAGGAGATATTATTGAAGCAGTTTACTTGTATGAATTAACTACTACAGGAAAACCAACCGAAGAAACTAATGCTTTAATTGACGAAGCTATTGCTGCTTTTGATGCTTTGATTGCAAAAGTGAACCAAAAAAATGTGGAAAGTAAAAAAGCACATTTCAAACAAATTAATTTGGAGTTAGAACAAACTGCAAATCAATTGATTGCTAAAATCAACGAATTGTAATCGAAAAAAAGTAAAAAAAAGTCTGAATTTGTTTTGGAGAATTCAAATTCAGACTTATATTTGCACCCGAAATAAGACGCCAGCGTAGCTCAGTCGGCTAGAGCAGCTGATTTGTAATCAGCAGGTCGTGGGTTCGAGTCCCTCCGCCGGCTCTAAAGAAAACCACCTAAGTTATTAGGTGGTTTTTTGCTTTTGTTGTCTAGTGACAGATTTTAAAGTTCTTGTAAAACTTTGTAAATTTGTTTTGCAAAATTGAAATATGTATTTATATTTGCACCCGAAA
>JAGOFG010000145.1 GCA_017997335.1 Flavobacterium sp.
ATTGTTTGGTGTATTGTAAAAATTCAAACTGATTGAAAAGTAAAATTAAAATATCATTCTCCTTTAAGTTGAATGCTTCTTTTATGTTGAAAATTTTAGTTAAAACTATTTTTTTTACATATTTTTCGTCAAAAGGGATTGTTTTTTTAAAGTTTTTAATTTCTATAGTTATCAATTCATCTGAAAGTTTTTTACCAAAAATTAGTTTTACCAAAAATTCATCTACCTTTCTTTCAATTTCAACTGTTTCGGCCTCAACTCTTATTCCTTTTTTTGTATAATGTGTTATAACTAGTATTAATACAATAATTGTAATTACAAAAATTGGAATAAAAAAATATAAAATTAAATTAAAGAAAAAATTTGTAGTAAAAAAAAATCTAATAGTTTGAGAAATAATTGAATCTACTATTTTAAAATTTAATAAAATAATAAAGGCAAGCATAAGGAAAAAGCCCAGCAAGTAATTAAAGTTAAAAATTGAAATGTGTTTTTTCAAATGCATTTTTAATTAAAATTGTAAATAAAACAATCTATTTATAGACATCGAGAACAAAAATTTTTTCTAGAGCAACTGCTAAATTTTTAAGTTCTTTTGCAGTCCACTTTTCTTTTAGATAATTTAGTGTAGCTTCTAATTCTTGAAGTGCGTTATCGGTCCATAGAATTTTATAACCACTTTTCATATAATGCTCTTGCTTCTGAATGCTCGTTTAGTTTGCCTGATTTTGCATCTTCTAGACCAAGTTCAATGGATTGTTTCTCATTTTCAGAAATAGAATTCCACCAATCTGTGCTTTCTTTTTTTCTTAAATCCATTATTTTTTGAATAATAGCAGAATCTTCAATAGTTGAAAGCCACTGGATTAATTCTAATTTTTGGTTCAAAATGGTTTCATTAGCATTCATACCTAAATATTTTAGATTTCAAAGATACTAATTTTAATGGTTTTTCTTCACATTTAAAATTATGAGTCGAATTGAATTATAGTATCGTGTTTAATTAAAACATTTTCTTGGCTAGTTAAATCAAATGTCCACAAAAAAACCTGACCAATTGGTCAGGTTTTTATACAGTATCAGCAGAAACTTTCAGGTTCCTTGCTTTATGAATGGATTAGATAGCAGTAACAATAGCTAAGAAATCAGTAGCGTTCAAGGCAGCGCCACCAATTAGACCTCCGTCTACATCTGGTTTAGAGAAAATTTCTTTAGCGTTGTCTGGTTTTACACTTCCACCGTATAAGATAGTAAGGTCTTCTGCGATATCGCTTCCGAATGCTTTGCGAACAGTTTCTCTAATGAATTCGTGCATTTCTTGTGCTTGCTCTGGTGAAGCAGTTTCTCCTGTTCCGATAGCCCAAACTGGCTCGTAAGCTAAAACTACTTTTTCCCAATCAGCAGCTGTAATATGGAATAAACCATCTTTCAATTGGTTTTCCACAATGTTAAAGTGATTTCCAGATTGACGGTCTTTTAATTCTTCACCAAAACAGAAAATTACCGTCATATCGTGTTCTAATGCCGTATCAACTTTTGATGCAATCAAAGCATCGGTTTCGTGGAAAATAGCTCTACGCTCAGAGTGTCCTAAGATAACGTGGTTCACGCCCACACTTTTAATCATATCAGCAGAAATTTCACCTGTAAAAGCCCCACTTTCCGCTTGATGAAGGTTCTGTGCTGCAACTTCAATAGCGCTTCCTTCTAATTTGGTTACTGCAGCCGCTAAGTTTACAAAAGTTGGCGCTACAATTACTTCTGCCGTTGTTTGTGTTGGTATTTTTGCTAGTAAGTCAGTCAATAATTCTTGGGTTTGTGCTGCATTTTTATGCATTTTCCAGTTTCCTGCTACAATCTTCTTTCTCATTTTTTTTGTATTTATAGGTTGTATTATTTTAGTTTAAACTTTTTAAAGTTTCATCAATGGCAGCAAAATCGGTTTCAATAGCTCGGTAACGCACGATTTTCCCTTTTTTATCGATAATGATGTAACGTGGAATCCAATCGAGGTCGATGGCTTTTCCAAAAACACCTTTCATTTGGTCATTAGCCATATAATGATCGCCTTTGATTTCGTGTTTCTCAATACCCGCTTTCCATTTATCAGCGGTTTTATCCATAGAGATGAATACATAGTCTACCTTTGGATGATTGGCTTGTAATTCTTTTAACTTTGGCATTGCTTTTACACAATCACCACACCACGAGGCCCATACTTCAATGACTACTGTTTTGCCTTTATGTTTTTTTAAAACATCTTTAAATGCTACTTGACTGTCATTTGCTGCTAATAATTTTTCATTTAAAGCTACTGACGAAAATGCTGATTTTTGAGCTTGAGTGCACGAAAAACTAGCAAAAGCAATAAAAAGAGCGATTATTTTTTTCATATTGTTGGTTTTTTCATTGTCTACAAATTTAAAGAAACTATTTCATCTAGGCACCGCTAGGATTGTTAGTTTAGTTGTTTTTTTGTTAAAAAAATACAACAATAACGTTATCGTTAATAAAATAGGGGATTTGTCGTAAAATGCGAGTGCTCTTTAGTGATTCATTCAGATTGGTGCTAAAATTAAAATTGTAAAATTGTTTTTCGATACCTTTTTTAAAGAAAATCTAGCTTTTACAAAAAAAGAGTGCCTTCCGTTTAATGGAGGACACTCTTTTTTGTTGTTTGATTTTGAGGGAATTATAGTTTTAAATCTCCAATATCGTTGTAATGAACTTTTTGTTTGACTACTGCTTTTGAGATAATCACGACACTAGGGTTGGCTCTTTCAATGGTTTTAAGCGGAATAGCATCACAGAAATAAAAATCGAAAGTGAGACCAAATTGTTTTTTTACTTTCTCAATTTGCTCAGGAGAAGAAGCAGTCATTCCAATTACTTTATAACCTTTAGTTAATGCTTTTTTATGCAGAGCCTCCATTTTAGCCATTCCTTCGGCGTTGGATTTGTTCAAATCATAAGCTACAATAAGTATTAATTTTTGATCTTTTAAAAATTGATCCTTATAGTCTACACCGTCTTTTTCCATAGTAAAATCATGAATTGGCGGAATGTAGCCTTCTTTGATTACTTTATCAATTCTGTCAACAAATGTGGCGCCTGCTGGAATGTTCATTAACTCTTTTTCGGTATATTCTTTCTGAACGCCATTTACTTTGTAGATAAAGACCATTTCTACTTCGCTTTTTGGAGCATTCTCTGGAATTTGCATCCCTTCGTTGATATTGTTTCCTACTTTAAAGGGTCTAAAGTCTTTTAAAGGCAAGTGATTCAATACCCAATACCCCATAAAGCAACAAAGTACTACTGCAAGGGCAACAAGAGCATTTTGTGTTTTTACTCCAAATAAAGGTTGTACTAATTTTTGATTAAAGTATAGTATTAAAATAAAAAATAATAAAACTACGTCTTTCGTAAAGGATTGCCAAGGCGTTAGTTTTAAAGCGTCACCAAAACAACCACAATCTTTCACAACATCAAAATAGGCGGAGTAAAAGGTCAAAAAGGTAAATAAAACAATTAGAATTAATAAACTCCAAATGGTGAATTTGGTTTTGTAACCAATTAATAATAACACACCCAAAATTACTTCTAGTATTACCAAAAACAATGCAATTGCTAAAGCAAATGGTTCTAAAAAAGGCATATTAAAAACAGGTTCACTAAAATATTCGGCTAGTTTATAGGAGAATCCAACTGGGTCGTTGAGTTTGATTAATCCAGAAATGATAAATAAAATTCCAACGAAAAGTCGGGAGAATTGAGTAAGAATGTTTTTCATAGTGGGGAATAATTTATTTTTTCAAATGAAATTGCATCAAGATTAGGGCAAAAACAGCATAGTTTATCATGTCTTGATAATTGGCATCAATGCCTTCAGAGACTAATGTTTTGCCTTTATTGTCTTCAATTTGTTTCACTCGGAGTAGTTTTTGTAAAATCAAATCGGTAAGCGAACTCACTCGCATTTCGCGCCAAGCTTCGCCGTAATCGTGATTTTTGGCTTCCATCAAAGTTTTGGTAAGTTCGATTTTGGTGTCGTACCAAGTGGTAGCAGTAGTTACGTCTAAGTCGGGTTGTTCTACCACTCCCAATTCAAGCTGAATCAAAGCCATAATCGAATAATTGATAATACCAATGAATTCTCCAGTTTCGTCTTCGTCAATTTTTCGGATGTCGTTTTCTTGTAAACTGCGGATGCGTTGTGCTTTGATAAAAATTTGGTCGGTCAGTGAAGGTAATCTTAGTATGCGCCAAGCACTTCCGTAATCTTTCATTTTGTTGATGAATAATTGCCGACAAATGGCTATAACCGCATCGTATTCTTGTGAAGTATTCTTCATTATTGGTGTATATTTGTATTCTGATTGCTCCAAAAATAAGCTATTTTTTTGGAATCGTTTACCAAATTCATACAACAATCAACAAAATCATGACAATCAACTGCAATGGTGAATTAATTGACTTATCTATACCCAAAGTAATGGGGATTTTGAATGTCACACCCGATTCTTTTTTTGACGGAGGGCGTTATACTAATGATTGCGAAGTTTTACAAAGAGTAGAACAAATGCTTACCGATGGCGCTACTTTTATAGATGTTGGAGGCTATTCGAGTAAGCCCAATGCTGCAGCGGTTACTGTTCAAGAAGAAAAGGCTAGAACGATACCTGTGGTGGCTTCTATCGTACAACATTTTCCAGAAGCAATAGTGTCTATCGATACGTTTAGAAGCGATGTGGCTCAGTTGTGTTTGGACCAAGGGGCAGCTATTGTTAACGACATTTCTGCTGGACTTTTGGACCCGTTAATGTTGAAAATTGTAGCTAATTATCAAGTGCCTTACATTATGATGCACATGAAAGGCACGCCGCAAACAATGAGTGCACTTGCCCAATATGATGATTTGGTCAAAGAAATATTGTTTTATTTCTCGGAACGAATTGCTGCCGCACGTAGTTTGGGAATATCAGATTTGATTGTAGATCCAGGCTTTGGCTTTGCTAAGACTATTGATCAGAATTTTGAATTGTTGCGTCATTTGGATATTTTTAAAAATTTAGATTTACCAATTTTAGCCGGAGTTTCCCGAAAATCAATGATTCATAAAACATTACAAATTAAACCTGAAGAAGCCTTAAATGGCACCACTGTTTTGAATACTCTCGCCTTAGAAAAAGGAGCTGCTATTTTGAGAGTTCATGACGTTAAAGAAGCAGTAGAAACCATCAAATTATGGCAAAAAGTATCGATATAATAAAAAAAATGATGAAATCAGTTATTTTAAGTGTTTTGGCTATTCTTTTGCTAGCTTGCGAAGGAAAAAAAGAAGTTCAATTACCTAAGTCAAATCAGTCATTGGTAACAACCATCGGGGAGCATTCGCCCGTTTATATTTTCTTTGCTTTAAAGGGAAAAGACACTATTGCAGATTTAAATAGGAGCAATACTATTAGTTCGACCCACTGGGTGTTTAACATCGATAAACGATTGCCTCTGCGTTTGGTGATGCCTCAAATAGTGAAAATGCAAACCAAAAAAGAGAAAAGCATGCACAAAAATGAAACCTCCGAAAACTATTTTTCGTATGCTGATAGTCTTCACAAAAACTTGGCTTTTGTTTCGTTTACGAATGTGACCTATAAAATGGAGAAACCGAATACCGCAACTTTGATTCTTTTTACTCCAAACAATACCGTTATTGTAGATGCTAAAGAAATTAATAAAACTGCTTTACAAGACTATTTGAATCAATTGCCAAGCAACAAAACGAGAATGCTGTATTTTGGTTTTGCAAAAGAAAGTAGTTTTGATACTTACCTACAACATCAAATCTTTATAAAAGGCTTGCAGTATAACGGATTTGACGCCAATGCGCCTCGGCAAGAATTCATTTTTTAACTACAATTATAGAAATCAATAAAATGTTTTTTTTTAGTGTTTATTGATGATGGTATGGTTCGTTGCGTAAAATAGTAAATCCACGATACAATTGTTCAATAAAAAATAAACGCACCATTTGATGGGAAAAGGTCATTAATGATAGTGAAATTTTGCCTTGTGCTTTAGCATAAACTGTGTCTGAAAAACCATAAGGTCCACCAATCACAAAAACTAAGGTTTTGATTCCTGAGTTCATTTTTTTCTGCAATTCGGCAGAGAAGCCGACGCTTGAAAAGGTTTTTCCGTTTTCGTCTAATAAAATTAATTGATCGGTAGGTGTAATCTTTGATAGAATCAACTCGCCTTCTTTTTCTTTTTGCTGACTCTCGGACAAGTTTTTTACATTCTTGATATCAGGAATGATTTCCAATTCAAATTTGATGTAAAACGACAATCGTTTGGTATAATCATCGATTAAG
>JAGOFG010000146.1 GCA_017997335.1 Flavobacterium sp.
TTTCATAATGTAATGTGTTGAGTTTGGTTTATCGTTTTGATATTTTGTTGTGGGTGATTTGTCGCTGTAAAGTACATTTGAATCTTCCTTCGGTAAAATTTCGAAGTTTTTCGTGTTTTGTTTTTCGACCTTGCACACGGGCACGCCAAAGTCTGAAACTTGAAGGTTTCATTTCGGTACGCATCAAGTCGATGACTTCTTGTTCTTTTAATCCAAATTGCAATTGGATGGCTTCGAAAGTGGTTCGGTCTTCCCAAGCCATTTCAATAATTCGGTCGATTTCTAATTCGGTAAGGGCTATTTTGTTGGGCATAGCTAAAGCTTTTTTTGATAGATGTTCTAGGTTTATTTTTTAATCGCTATCGCCAATATCGGCTAGGGTATGTAATTTCAAAATCCGATTACTTTCTTCTTTAACCAATGGATTTTTCTTCATTTTCCATAAAAAATCCGAAGCAAATTTTCGAGTTCTGTCAATATTGACAATCGGTTTTGGATAGTCTTTTCCCAATTCGAAATTGTTGAATTTTTGGTCCAAAAAGGTCATTTTACTAGGTTGATGAACGAAAGGCAAGGGCAAATTTCGCAACTCGGGAACCCATTGTTTTATGAATTCTCCTTGCGGGTCGTGTTCCAAACTATTTTTTATCGGATTGTAAATGCGCAATAAGTTGACACCTGTTTCGCCAGCTTGCATTTGTAATTGAGGGTAGTGAATGCCCGGCTCAAAATCCAAAAACATTTGCGATAAATGTTGTGTAGCTTCTTGCCAAGGTTGCCAAAGGTTATGAGTAAAAAAAGAAACCAATAATGCTCGCATTCTAAAGTTGAGGTAGCCCGTTTCGTTCAAACATCTCATTGCTGCATCAACAAGAGGGACACCAGTTTGTCCTTTTTTCCAAGCTTCGACATAACTGGAATTGATTTTCTTTTTTAAATCGTGATAGCCTTTGTTGATGCTTTCAAACTCCATAATTTCTTCCATTTCAAATTTTTGAATAAAATGGGCTTGCCAAGTAAGTCTCGACACAAAGGAGTCAATTTGTTTTTTGTTGGTACAAATCAACCGAAAAGTAGCAGCTCGCTGCAATACTTCTCGGGTAGATAAATTTCCCCAAGCAATATAAGGTGAGATTCTGCTGCAACTTTTTCTCGCTAGTAAAGGTTTTGAGATATGATTACTGTAATTGAAATACCGATTTTTGAAGAAGGAGTCTAAATATTTCTGTCCCATTTCTGTCCCTCCTTTTTGAAAAATAGCATCGGGAATGGTGACTAAATTTGTCTTTTCTAACAAGCGTTCTAGCTGTTCAATTTGGCTCAATTCTAAAAAGCTATTGTCATTTGGTAAGAATGCAAATTGCGGTTCATTCATATATTTTTCCCATTGCACCACCCAATTGCTTCGGTTTTTTAGCCCTCTAAAAATGCCATTATTGATGTTTTCGACCCAATTAATTTGGTTGTTTTTGCAAAATCTTTTGAAAGCTTTGTCTCTATCGTACGTAATTCTTATTCCGGTTTCTTGGTGCGAGTAGACATTTTTGATGGTGTATAGTTCGAGTATGCTATTAATGGTGCTAATGACTTCTCCATTTACAGCTAATACTTTTGTTTGATGCGGTTGCAGTTCTGCGTTGAGGGCTACGATAGATTGCTTGATAAAATTCCAATGTCTTGAGCTGTAGTGCGTATCGTTTTGCAATGATTTTTCAAAAACATACAGTAAAAGTGTAGGCTGACCAGATTGGATTGCATTATGGATAGCCTCGTTGTCCTGCAAACGAAGGTCTCTTTTGAACCAAACGATATTGATATGTTTTTTATTCGAATTCATCTTTTAAAAAAGTTGTTGTTGTAGCCAGCGTTGTTGGAATTTGGACTGTTTATCATAGTTTTGCGCTTGCAAGGCGACATTGAATTTTCTATCACGAGGGTCGTTGCCTACACCTGAAACATACATCCAATTGCCATAATTGCTGTGTACGTCATAATCCAAAAGCATCGATTCAAAATAGGCCGCTCCAATTCTCCAATCTAGGAGTAAAGTTTTGGCAAAGTAAGAAGCTACGTTTTGTCGTCCACGATTGCTCATCCAACCTGTTTGTTGCAATTCCAGCATATTCGCATTCACAAAAGGTGCTGCCGTAGTCCCGTTAATCCATTTTTGGATGGCTTTTTTGTTTTGAGACCATTGATACTCTCGGTTTTGAATGCCCCCAATTTTAAAAATCGCATTGCCATTTTGAAGCGAAATGTATTTGAAATAGTCTCTCCAAAGCAATTCAAAAATCAACCAATAGGTGGACTCGTTGGCTTCTATTTCTTTTTCGTAGCGCTTGATTTCCCAATAAATGGTTTTGGGAGAAAGGCATCCATTGGCCAACCAAGGCGAAAATTTTGAACTGTAATCTGTTCCAATCAATCCGTTGCGAGTTAGTTTGTACTGACTGATTTTTTTGGTGTTCCAAAGGTATTCTTGCAGTCTTGCCAATGCCTGATTTTCGCCACCACGAAAAGGAAAAGCGGTTCTCCTGTCTACTTGAAAGGTTGTAAATCCTAAATCTTCCAAAGTAGGAATTGCGGTTTGTATGTCAATTATATTCGATTCGGGCATTGCGGTTAGCTTGCCAATTTTCGGAACGACTGCTTTTTTTTCACAAGCATTTCTGAATTGAGTAAAAACAGCGGGTATTTCGGCTATTGAAAACGGAATGACTTCTGGCGGAAATAAAAATTGATGATAGGTAGCAACAAATTCTACAGTTGGACCGCAATTTTTTTTCACTTTTTCGATTTCCTCTTTTTCCTCGCTCGTCCATTCGTTTTGAAAGTAAAGCGTAGTTTGGATAGAAGAATCAATCAAAGTCGGAATAACTTGTGAAGCCGAATCGTGATACACCAAAAGTGTAATGCCAAGGGTAGCTAAATTTGCTCTTAATTCCTTAACTGATTCTATAGTAAACTGAGCTCGAAAATGTGCCGTTTTTTTGAATCCATAAACCGTGGTTGCATACTGTTTTGGGTTAAAACAATACATGCCAACTACGCTTTCGTTTTCGGTAATAGCCTTTTGTAGCGCTGGATTATCCGCGACTCTTAGGTCATTTTTGAACCAAACGATTCCTTTTTGTTTCTTCTGCATTTTTCGCTACAATATTTTACTTCGTCCCAAACTTTTTCCCATTTTTTTCTCCAATCAAAAGGGCGATTACAAACCACACATATCTTGGAAGGCAAATGTGTTTTTTTCAACTTTATAAATAGTTTTGGTATTGATTTACGGCGATGGAAGCCTTTAGGTCAAACATTAAATTATACAAGCCAAAGAAAGTTCTATTCATATAAATAAAATGCTTGGAACCGCGATTACCATTCATCTTGCGCAGGTTAGTGTCTTTGGCAAATCGCTCTCCCAATTGCGCAATATTGTTAAAGAAGACTTCATCTGAAAAATCAAAATGCGTATTTTGAAACGGCAAAGTGAAGAGCGATAGCAAGTCATAAAACATACTCGTGAAATACTCGATTTCTTCTGCAGTATCTTCTTTTCTTAAAATCTCAAGCTCAAACAATTTGGCATTAAAAAGCTGTTTGTTGTCAATGATTTCTTTGTTGATTAATTCAAAGTAAGGCACATAAAAGTCATTCGGAATGCTTTTCATACAGCCAAAATCCAATGCGACCAATTGCTGGTTTTCGTCTACCAAAAAGTTGCCAGGATGTGGGTCGGCGTGTACTTTTCGTAAAACGTGAATTTGGTACATATAAAAATCCCAAAGAGCTTGTCCCACTTTATTGGCGGTTTCTTGATTGGTGTTTTCGGCAGTGAATTCAGATAAATGTTTCCCTGTCATCCAATCCATCGTCAGGATTTTTTCGGATGAAAATTCAGGATAGTAAGCAGGAAAAACCAAGTTGTCTATTTTTTGGCAAGCAGCGACCACATCTTGACTCTGTTTTAGTTCAAGCGTATAATTGGTTTCTTCAATCAATTTGTCTTCTACTTCTTTAAAGTATTTATCAGAATCTTTGCCTTGTAGATTAAACATTCGAATCGCCATTGGTTTTACCAAGGCCAAATCCGAAGAAATGCTATTGGCAACACCTGGATATTGAATTTTTACCGCCAATTTTTTTCCGTTTTTCTTGGCCAAATGTACTTGACCAATACTTGCTGCATTTACCGATTCGGCATTGAATTCATCAAAAATTTCATAAGGTGTTTTGCCAAAATTCGATTTGAAGGTTTTGAGTACCAAAGGAGCCGAAAGCGGCGGAACAGAAAACTGCGACAATGAAAATTTTTCTACATAGGCTTGTGGCAGAAAATTTTTGTCCATACTCAGCATTTGTGCCACTTTTAGTGCACTTCCTTTCAAGCTTTTTAGGCCGTCATAAATATCTTCGGCATTGTCTTCGTTGAGTTTATCTCTCGTCAAGTCGGAGTTGACTATTTTTTCGCCGTAATATTTTAGGTAATTCACGCCTACTTTTGCCCCCGTTTGCACCAATTTGGTCGCTCTTTCAATCTTTGAAGTAGGAATATAGTCTATAGTTTTCATTAGTTTTTTTGTATTTTTTCTTTGAAAATAAATTTGCCAAAATCGATTAAACTTTCAATAGGAGTGATGTTCATTAATTCGAAAGCAGCTTTTACTGATTTTTCGATATAGATGTCTGTCTTTTCAAATCCAGCGGAACTGTCGTCCATCCAGAATTTTAAGGTGAGTAAAAACTGAATCCATAATGACTCGGTTGTTGCTTTCTCTTGGTATTCCTGAAAACGCTCGATTTGAATGCGAAAATCATCGGTTGTAATTTCACCTATATAATTTTTGAATTTTTTACGAATATCAGCCAAAAGCATTACGTTTTTTAACTGATTTTTATGTTGTTGCAATGCATATAAAACATAACTTCGATTCGCTGTAAGTAATTCGAAGAAAGTAAAATAGAAGCTCAACAGTTTTGAACGCATTTCATAACTTGGGTATGCAGGGTTTTTTTCTAGCAATTCGATGGTTTTATCAAAGAATTGAATGAAAATTTCTTTCTCGATAGCTTCAAGTGTTCCAAAGAACGTGTAAAATTCGGCTTCGCTAAATCCGTTGTTCTTAGCAAATTGGTAAATTGATTTTGGTTTTTCATTATGTTCAACCACGTGGTCCATATAATAGGATACGATTTTGTCTTTGGTAAGTACTGTTTTTTTAGTTGCCATTTTAGTTCCTTTTAAATTAGAGTATAAAGATACTATTGTTTAACTTATTATTAATAATGTTAAACAAAATTTTAACCTATGTTTGCATAAATTATTTTGATAACACAAAAAATAAGATGAAAAAGACAGTTTTAATCACAGGTGGCACGGGCTTTATTGGTCGTTATTTGATAAAAATATTGACCGAGAAAGGGTATGCAATAAACGTTTTGACTCGAACCCATAAAAAAAATACCGCGACAGTTTCCTATTATACTTGGGATATTGCTTCTGGTAGTATAGAAGAAAAAGCCGTTTTAGACGCTGATTATATTATTCATCTTGCTGGAGAATCTATTGCAGAGAAACGTTGGACAGTAGAACGCAAAAAAGCGATTTTAGATAGTAGAGTACAATCTACTGCTTTATTGGCATCGGTTTTACAGTCAAACAAGAATAATGTTAAAGCTTTTATTTCTGCTTCTGGAATCGGAATTTACGGCGCGTTGAATGGCGAAGGAATTTGTACTGAAACTTCACCAGCTGCGCACGATTTTTTGGGTAAAGTATGTCTAGAGTGGGAAAAAGCTGTAGATACAATTGCGCCACTTGGTATCCGAACTGTCAAAGTAAGAACTGGTTTAGTTTTGGGCGAAAGTGCTGGCTTTTTACAAAAAATGGCACCTGTTTTTCGATACGGATTCGGTTCGGCATTGGGTTCAGGAAATCAATATATGCCTTGGATTCATATTCACGATTTGTGTGCCATTTATTTAGAAGCAATAGAAAATGAAGCAATGCAAGGTGCCTACAATGCGGCGATAGAGGACAGTACAACCAATTCGCTTTTCTCCAAAACCTTAGCTCATATTTATGGTTATTCGGTTTGGTTGCCCAAAGTTCCTGCTTTTGTGTTGCAATTAGCCTTAGGAGAAATGGCACTTTTGTTGCTCACAGGGCGTCGGATTTCTAATGATAAATTACTCGATTTGGGCATCCGTTTTCAATTTAAAAATCTCGATTTCGCTTTGCGCGATTGCTTAAAAAAATAGAAGAATTTGTTTTAATAGTTTAATTTGTTACTTGTAGTTTGTTGTAATAACCTCATTTTGCTGCTGCCATAGCGAAATGAGGTTTTTTATT
>JAGOFG010000147.1 GCA_017997335.1 Flavobacterium sp.
ATCGATTACAACGAATCGACACGAGCGATTTTAAATATCATGTATACTCAAATTGTTCTGTCTGAGAATTTCAATGAAATTTTAAAACCTCACGACATTTCTGGAGAACAATACAATGTACTTCGAATTTTAAGAGGTCAAAAAGGAACACCAGCGAATATGTGTGTGATTCAAGAACGCATGTTAGCAAAAACAAGCAACACTACACGATTAGTTGACAAACTATTATTAAAAGATTTTGTAACAAGAAACGTTTGCCCTGACAACAGAAGAAAAATAGAAGTACTAATTACCGAAAAAGGCTTGTCGTTACTAAAAGAATTAGAACCACAGTTGAAAGAGCATGAAGAATCTTTTGCCAACAACTTAAGCGCTGACGAATTACAACAACTGAATTACTTATTAGAAAAATATAGAACTAAATAAATATAAATACATCATGAGTACATTTTTAGAAAATCAAAACTGGAGATATGCTACCAAAAAATACGATGCTAGCAAAAAAATAACAACAGAAGATTTAAATACTTTAAAAGAAGCCATCCGATTGAGTTCTTCTTCTTATGGATTGCAATTGTACAAGGTTTTTATTGTAGATAATCCTGAATTAAGAGCACAATTACAACCTGCAGCTTGGGGACAAACTCAAATTACAGAGGCTTCACACCTATTTGTTTTTGCTAATCAAACAACTGTTGATGCCGAAGATATCGAAGGATACTTAAAAAATGCAGAACAAACCAGAAGTTTACCAGAAGGAACCTTGAATGGTTATGGGGATTTTATGAAAGGAAGTCTTCTTAATCTACCTGAAGATGCAAAAAAAGTATGGACTGCAAAACAAACCTATTTAGCTTTAGGCAATTTGTTGAATGCTGCTGCTGAATTAAAAATTGATGCTACACCTATGGAAGGCTTTGACCCCGCTCAGTTTAATACTATTTTAGGCTTAGACAAATTAAACTTAAATGCTGCTGTAGTAGCCGCAGTTGGATACCGTCAAGAAGAGGATGATACCCAACATTACAAAAAAGTTAGAAAATCAAACGAAGATTTATTTATTACTTTATAATTTTACAACTCAAATATTAATCTAAAAACCAATTTAAACATGAAAAATTTAAAATCAATTGCATTAGCATTAGTAGCATTCGCTACAATTTCAATGACTGCTCAAACCAAAAAAATTGATGCTGCAGGAAGTAGCATCGAATGGTTAGGAAAAAAAGTAACAGGACAACACAATGGTACTGTAAACTTTAAAGAAGGAACTTTAGTATTCAAAGGAAAAGCATTAAAAGGAGGTTCTTTCACTGTTGATATGAACTCATTAACTGCAACAGACTTACAAGGTGAATACCAAGGAAAATTGAATGGTCACTTAAAAGCGGATGACTTTTTTGGAACAGCAAAATTCCCAACTGCTACTTTAGTATTCAAAAAAATTGGTTCTAAAGCTAAAGATGTTTACGCAGTAACTGCTGACTTAACTATCAAAGGTATTACTAAACCAGTTACTTTTGACATAACTGTAAACGGAAACACAGCTACTACAACTTTCAACGTTGACAGAACTAAATATGACATCAAATATGGTTCAAAATCATTCTTTGACAGCATTGGTGACAAAGCCATCAACGACGAATTTGAATTGAAAGTGACTTTAAAATTCTAATTTCAAATACCACTTTGACAAAGCCTCAACTTAGTTGGGGCTTTTTTTATGATAAAAAAACCAACCTTTTTCTAGTTACCAAATGGTTACTAAACCGTAAAATATGTCCCGAACCAGTTATTTTTAGTAATAAAATCTTAACATAAATTCACAATTACCTTTAAAGACTGCTACTACTTTTGATTAGTCAAAACAACAAAACAATAACAGACGTAGTTTAAACAAAAGTAAAAATGAAACAAAAAGTAGTACTTATCATTTTTGTCTTGAGCTTTTTATATTCATCAGCTCAACAAGTAAAAGGAATTTATGGCGACACTAATTGGATGCTAAATTGGACCAATTTCAAACCCGCTACAACAGAATACAAAGAACCCAATGCTATTTTATCTGGAGTAATCGACAAAGACACCAAACTTAGTAGCGACAACACCTACCGACTGGAAGGAACTGTATATGTTACCAATAATGCAACCTTAACTATAGAAGCTGGAACAGTAATTAGAGGAGACGAAATGACCTGCGGTACGCTTGTAATTACCAAAGGAGCCAAAATTATGGCTGAAGGAACCGAGAAAAATCCTATTGTATTTACTTCCAACAAGGCAACTACAGTAAGAAAACCAGGTGATTGGGGAGGAATTATATTATTAAGTGATGCCCCAATAAACAAAGCAGGCATTAACGGACAAGCTTTACTTGACTTTAATTTAGATGCTTCAAAGTGTACTTATGGTGGTGAAAATCCAGAAAGTAATTCTGGTATTTTACAATACGTTCGTATTGAATATGCAGGAAGAAAATTGAATGCTCTAAAAGAATTAAATGGTTTATCTTTAGCTGGTGTTGGAAACAAAACAATACTTAGTCACTTACAAATTAGTTATTCAAACGACGATTCTTTTGAATGCTATGGTGGTGATGTGAAATTAAACCATTTGATTTCATACCGAACTACTGATGATGATTTTGATTTTACCCAAGGTGTACAAGCTAACATTATAAATAGTATAGCTATTCGCCACCCTTTTTCGTCAGATTCAGCTGGATCAAGATGCTTTGAAATTGATTCCTACGATAAAATTGACAACTATGATCCTCAAAAAAAACTAAGTATGATTCAAGCAAACAATATCACGCTAATTAATTTAGAGGAAAACAATCAGGGACTAGTCAAAGAATCGATCCATATTAAAGAAAAAAGCTTTTTAACTTTGACAAATAGTATTGTATCTGGCTTTGCACCTTTCTTATTAATGGATGGAAAAATTGGTTTAAACCCAGATAATTTATCCAAAATAACTCTTAAAAACATTTTAGTAAACAATTGCAAAGGATCAATAGTAAGCGAAGAACAAAACTACAATGACAAACTAAAATATTGGCCAGATCCTTCGTCAATGGGAATCGAATTTTCATCTATTGCAATTAACGATTTGTTCAAATCATCTCAAATAAAATTTAACCCAGATTTTAGAAAAAAAGAGAGTGCCGTTCTAGTTAGTACTAACTAATTTTTTACGAAAAATTCACAAGAAAAACCAACTATTTTATACAATAGTTTAAAAAATCCAATTGCAAAAGCAATTGGATTTTTTATATTTTAAATGCATATTAATTATTTTCTTTAATAAAAAAGAGGATAATTATTCCAAAATCAACATTTATTCATTTTAAAGTGTTAAGTTTTCATTATTATAATTTTATTTTATTACTTTAGTTTTTAAGTTAACCAAAAAGAAAGTAAAGCCCCACTTTAAAACAATAAAAATGAAACAAAAATCTTTAGTAATTATTTGCATCGCGTTCAGTTTATCTTTATTTGCGCAAAAAAGTAATGGTATTTATGGAGACTCTAATTGGATGAACAATTGGACCAATTTTAAACCTGCAACAGCAGAATACCCAGAAACCAATGAGGTATTACCAGAAATTATCGACAAAGACACCAAACTAGTAAGTACCAAAACCTACCTTCTAAACAACAGAGTGTATGTTACCAATAATGCTACACTTACAATTGAACCAGGTACTGTAATCAGAGGAGGTGTAGGCGATATCGACTATTGTGGAACCTTAATCATTACTCAAGGGTCCAAACTTATTGCTGAAGGGACAGAAAAAGCACCAATTGTTTTTACGTCTGAAAAAGCAGCTACAGTAAGAAAACCAGGTAACTGGGGTGGCATCATCATCCTAGGTAATGCGCCTGTGAACAAAATTGACAAAGACAACAAGCATGTTTTAACAGATTTCAATCTTGATACTACAAAAGCTACCTATGGCGGTGATAAACCAGAAGATAATTCTGGAAGTTTAAAGTATGTTCGCATTGAATTTGCTGGAAAAAAAATAAACCGCTCAAAAGAAATCGATGCCCTTATCTTAGCTGGTGTTGGAAAAAAAACAGCCTTAAGCCATATTCAAGTTAGCTACTCAAATGGAGATGCTTATCAAATAACTGGTGGAGAAGTAGCAATGAATAACGTAATTTCTTTTAGAAATGACGACGATGATTTTGACTTCTCAGAAGGAACTCAAGCAACACTAAATAATAGTATTGCAATTCGTCACCCTTTTTCATCTGGTTCAGGAAATTCAAGATGTTTTGAAATTGATTCGTATGACAAACAAGAAAATGCAGATATGACTAAAAAGCTTACGAATGTAAAAGCCAACAACATTACATTTGTAAATATTGAAGAAAATAATCAAGGATTGGTTCGTGAAGCTATCTACCTTAAAGAAAATTGTAATTTGACTTTTACAAATAGTATTGTTTCTGGATTTGCACCTTTTGTTTTATTAGGTGAAAAAATAACTTTATCTCCAGAAAATTTTGCTAAAATCAATTTAAAGAACATCATTGTAAACCGTTGTAAAGAAAACTTAGTGAGCGAAGAACAAAGCTATAATGGAAAACTAAAATACTGGCCAGACCCAGCTTCAATGGAATTTGAAATTGCAACAACTCCAATTATTGACTTGTTTACTTCAATAGATTTGAAAAACAACCCAGATTTCAGAAAAAAACAAAACGCAACGGTAGTAATCAATAAATAAAAAAGTAGCAAGTGTTTGAAATCTAACAAAAAACAATAAATACTTTTTTTATTTTTATTCTTTTACTTTTGTTTAGTTCAATTTCCTTTATATATTTGCTCAACGAAAAAAACATGAGAACAATAACAAACAATACTTGGTGGTGGAATACTTTACGTCAAACGTCGTGAACAAAGCTCCTATAGTATTAGTTGAACTATTATAAATAAAAAGGCTTGTCATCACGACAAGCCTTTTTTTATTGCTTTGTTTTCAGTAAAAAACCAACAACTAAAAGTCTTAATTAAAAAGATATGAAAGCCTATTTATTAAATACCCATTACAAGCAAATCCTTGCCGACACCATTACACCCGTTAGCGTTTACTTAAAAATTAGAGATAAATTCCCTAACAGTTTGTTATTGGAAAGTAGTGATTATCATGGAAACGATAATAGTTTCTCCTACATTTGCTGCAATCCTATTGCTTCTTTTAAAATAGAAAACGAAATCATCTCTAAGAATTATCCAGATGGAACTTCAGAAACCATAAACATTGATGCTACCACCAAAATACCTGAGATTATTCAGAACTTTTCAAGTCAATTTGAATCCAAGAAAAATGATTTTAAATTCATAAATAACGGGCTATTTGGTTACATTGCTTATGATGCTGTTCGTTATTTCGAAAAAGTAAGTATTGCCAAAAAAGAAAACAGTACGACTATCCCAGATGTATATTATGCGGTGTACCAAAACATCATAGCCATCAATCATTTCAAAAACGAAGCCTATATTTTTTGTCATAGTTTGGATGAAAAAAATAATATTTCTGAAATCGAACAACTCTTGCAATCTCGAAACATTGCTTCGTATAAATTCTCAAAAGAAGGCGAAGGTTTTTCGAACCTTACAGATGAAGAATTCAAACACAATGTAGCATTAGCCAAAAAACATTGTTTCCGTGGCGATGTTTTTCAATTGGTTTTATCACGACGTTTTACACAAGGTTTCAAAGGTGATGAATTTAATGTGTATCGTGCTTTGCGAAGCATTAATCCTTCCCCCTATTTATTCTTTTTTGACTATGGTGATTTCAAACTATTTGGTTCTTCTCCCGAAGCTCAGATTATTGTAAAAAACAGAAAAGCCGAAATTCACCCTATCGCAGGAACATTCAAACGAACTGGCGATGACGAGAAGGATGCTGTTTTGGCCAAAGCCCTTTCTGAAGATAAAAAAGAGAATAGCGAACATGTGATGCTCGTAGATTTAGCCAGAAATGATTTGAGCCGAAACGGACATGATGTTCAAGTAGAAAAATACCGAGAAGTGCAATTTTTCTCGCATGTTATTCATTTAGTTTCC
This sequence comes from Flavobacterium sp., assembly GCA_017997335.1. Classification (GTDB taxonomy): domain Bacteria; phylum Bacteroidota; class Bacteroidia; order Flavobacteriales; family Flavobacteriaceae; genus Flavobacterium. The sequence continues at coordinate 6,085 of JAGOFG010000147.1, forward strand.
AAAGTTACAGGGTATTTACACGAAAAAGCCCTAACGTTACAAGTGGTCGCAGACACCTTCCCTGCTGGAACGTTGAGTGGCGCTCCAAAACATAGAGCCATGCAATTGATTGAAGAGTATGAAAAAACCAATCGTGCTTTTTATGGAGGTGCCATAGGTTTTATGGATTTTGAAGGCAATTT
>JAGOFG010000033.1:0-6340 GCA_017997335.1 Flavobacterium sp.
GCCGACATTATAAACCTCAAATCTGAGGCTACTGGTTGATGCAACGCAAAAATATTTTGACAAATCTCCTCGATTTTTACATCCAATTTATCAATTTTATGTTCCGTTTTTTTGACTTCTTTGCCTTCAATCGGTTCAGATAAAATAGCTTTTACAGCTTCCCCAACTTGCGTTTCAGCCAAAACACCAATCTTGGTGATGATGTCTCTTAATTTTGTTAATTCTATTTCAAAATGTGTCATCTTCTATTCTATATTTTAGTAATCAGTCAATAGTGGTTAGTCCTTAGCTTTTATAACTTAATTACAAATTACCAGTCACTAAATACGGGTTATTATTTGCTTACAATGATAGCTAATCACCATTGTACTACCCAAATCTTCCTGTAATATAATCTTCCGTTTGTTTCTTCTCGGGTTTGGTGAAAATATCTTTGGTTTTACCCATTTCTATCAATTCCCCCATATAGAAAAAAGCCGTATGATCACTCGTTCTAGCCGCTTGTTGCATATTGTGGGTCACAATAATTATAGTGTATTGCTCTTTCAATTCGTGTACCAATTCTTCAATTTTTGAAGTAGACAACGGATCTAACGCACTCGCTGGTTCATCCATCAAAATAATATCTGGACTCACCGCCAAAGTTCTAGCAATACACAATCGTTGTTGTTGACCACCAGAAAGTCCCAAAGCCGACTCTGTTAAACGATCTTTTAATTCCTCCCAAATTGCAGCCTTTCGCAAGGAAACCTCAACGATTTCGTCCAACTGCGCCTTGTTTTTAATGCCATTAATTTTAGGACCATACGCGACATTTTCATAAACAGACTTCGGAAAAGGATTTGATTTTTGAAAAACCATTCCAATCTTCTTTCTAATATTAACCACATCTACATCTTTATCATAAATATCAACACCTTCCACCAGCATTTCTCCAGTAATTTTAACGCCTGGAATCAAGTCATTCATCCTATTAATACATCTCAAAAAAGTCGATTTTCCACAACCCGAAGGACCGATCAAAGCAGTAACTTTGTTGGAAGGAATTTGCAAAGAAATCCCATTCAACGCTTTCTTCTCCCCATAATACAACGACAAGTCTTCTACCTGTATTTTTACATCTTTCATAATAATCTTTACTTCAAATTTTTAAAATAAGGCATTTAAAATATAAGTTGGGCGTACCCCATTTGCAAAAGGCTTCCTTCAGCAACCCGTTAGTTTGCGCCTTTCGCAACTGCGGTCGGGCTATACGCAGTACTTCGGTACTTTGCTCCTATCCCTCACGCAAAAAAACATTACTCTTTCGCTCTTCTTCTAATTCTGGATCTTATCAATACCGCTACTAAATTCAGTGACAACGTCAAAATCAACAAGACCAAAGTCGTAGCAAATTGTATCGGCATCGTTTTCTCCACATCCGAAGATTGCGTAGACATAATATAAATATGATACCCTAAATTCATAAACTGATCACTCAAAGAACCCGGTAGCGATGCTAAGTAGTAAGCCGCACCGGTGAACAAAATCGGCGCTACCTCTCCAGCACCACGACTCACAGCCAAAATAGTACCGGTCATAATTCCAGAGACAGAACCTGGCAACACTACATTTTTGATGGTTTCCCATTTAGTAGCACCCAAAGCCAAACTCGCTTCCCGCAACTCTCTTGGAATGGTTTTTAATGCTTCTTCAACCGACACAATAATTACTGGAAGCGTTAATAAAGACATTGTTAAACTCGCCCATAAAATATTAGGTTGTCCCCAACGCAATTGCCCTCCATTAAAAACGGTATCTGCCCCAGTACCTACAAATTGAATGAAAAATCCCAATCCAAACAACCCAAAAATAATTGAAGGCACTACAGCCAAGGTACGAATGGAAAAACGAACTGCAGCAGCAAATTTTGAATTCTCACTCGCGTACTCTGTCAAATACAAAGCGGTAATGGTTCCAAATGGCACCGCTGCAATCGACATTACAATTACTAAAATAAAAGTTCCAATCAAGGCGGGAAAAATTCCACCTTCGGTCATTCCATTGGTAGGAAAAGAAGCTATAAACTCCCAAGAAAATTTAGATCTTCCCTCATACACTATGATACCTAAAATAATAAATAAAATAGCGATGATTAAAAGAACAGCCAATTGGGTAATCCCAACAATAGCTTTTCCTTTTAAATCTCCTTTTTGGTTACCATTGCTCAAAAAAGGATGTTGTAATTCGTTTGTAGAAGTCTCCATACTTTATTTTCCTTGAAATTTTTTGATCAATTTTCCTTTTACATAAAACTCTGCAATCGCATTCAACCCAAAAGAGAAGATAAAAAGCAACGACCCTATAAAAAACAAAACGCTATAATGGGTTTCTCCAAACACCGTTTCGGCCATTTCAGAACCAATGGTAGCCGCAAAAGTGCGCACACTCTCAAACGGATTGGCAGATAGTAAAGCTGCATTACCCGTTGCCATCAAGGCAATCATAGTTTCACCAAACACACGACCAATACCCAATAATAAGGCTGCGAAAATACCTGGTGTTGCTGCTGGCAAAGTAACTAAAAAGGCCGTTTGCGATTTACTAGCGCCTAAGGCCAAACTGGCTTCGGTATACGTTTTTGGAACCGCCGAAAGAGCATCTTCAGAAATAGTATATATAATTGGTATGGCGGCCAATGCCATCGCTACACCCCCGACAAAAGCATTTAAACGAGAGTCATACCCAAAAACATCTTGAAAAAAAGTAGCCAACACCATCAACGCAAAAAAACCAATCACCACAGACGGAAAAGCGGCTAACATTTCTATAATAGGTTTAATGATTTCTTTTCTTCGTTTAGAAGCAAAACAAGAAGTATAAATTGCCGCCAAAATGGCCAAAGGACCTGCTATCAGCATAGCAATAAGGGTCACTTTTAATGTTCCGACCAATAAAGAAATCAAACCAAAACGGGGATTATCCGAAACGGGTACCCATTCTGCTGAAATGAACGTACTCCATGTTTTATCAGCTCCTTCTTGATTGGATTTGGCTATTTTCGTTTCTCCCTGATTTTCAGTGGCTAGCTCTTCGATGGGTTCGCCATAAGTTTCTGGCTGTAAATCGGTCGACGCTGCTTCTGTTGGAGACAAATCTTCTAAAGGTGCGCCGTACGTTTCGGGCGCTAAATCTTCAGTGGCTCCACCATAGGTTTCGGGTTGTGTTGTAGTAGTAGCTTTTACTTCGGTTTTCTCAACTTTTTTATTCGAACTAAAAAGAGGTAAGGATTCCTTAAAAACAAAAATAAAAATCAAGAAAATAATAGCAATGGATAAGAAAGCTACACCTGAAATTACTTTTTCCGCTAAAAACTCAGACCATCGAAATTGCTTTCTCAGACTGTCTTTGGTAAACTTAGCACTCGATGAGAAGGATGTTTCCATACTATGGTTTTAAGTAATTCAAATTAAAAAAAACTCCCTTCGATGATTTACAAAAGAAGGAAGCCTAGCATTGGGTTTATTTTAAAGGATAATATCCAACCTCTACAATTACATTTTGCCCTTCGTCACTCAAAATCCAATCGATGAATTTTTTGGTTTCACCAGTTGGTTTTTCTCTCAAATACATAAAAAGGTATCTCGAAATAGGATACGTTTTATTTTTAATTGTAGCCGCCGATGGCAGAATTCCTTTGCTTTTAGCGTCTTTTTTTATTTTACAATCTTTTACTCCTTCGGCATAAGCTGCCCCTCCATACCCTATTCCGTACTTGTCTTTTTTTACTGCATTCACAATTGCTGCGGTTCCTGGTAAGGTTTGACAATTTCTAGCAAAATCTTTTCTAACAACATGGTCCTTAAAAAATTCAAAAGTTCCTGAGCTACTTTCTCTACCATACAATTGAATTTTAGCATCGGGTCCACCCACTTGTTTCCAATTCGTGATTACGCCCGAAAAAATATCAGATAACTGCGCAATAGTTAACTCATTTACAGGATTGGTTTTATTCAAATACACCGACAAACCATCTTTGGCACAAGCAATTTGAATCCCATTTTGCTTGTATTTGGTTTTCAATTTTTCCAGTTCTTCTTGTTCTATCGGCCGGCTTGAATTTGCTATCATAGTCGACCCATTAATCAATGCCGCAATTCCTACTCCTGATCCACCACCGGTAACTTGAACAAATACGCTTGGGTTTTTTCTCATATAAACCTCAGCCCATTTTTGGGATAAAATGACCATAGTATCTGATCCTTTTACAGTTATTTTCGTTGTAGTAGTAAACGAAAAACCAACTAGTATACTGACAACTAGTAAAACGCCTAATTTTATTTTATTCATTTTAAAAACTTATTTCCTCTGCAACAAAAATAGAAAGTTCAATTTAATTCTCTGTTACTTCAACATTAATCCTAATTAATAATCCTATGCTTACGATATCAATCAAAAACGAAACACTAAAATCTGTGATAAACTTTAATTTATTTCAATAATCCTGGATTAATACATTAACCACCTATTTAACCAATCACAAATCAGAATTTATTTTGATTTTATTCATCGTCGTATTCAGTCTTTGTGATTACTTTTTTATTCTTCGCTTTTTCTAATGTAAATGAAAATTCAGAACCAATACCAAATTCACTTTCAACATAAATTTTTTCTTTATGGGCTTCTATAATATGTTTTACAATAGAAAGCCCCAAACCAGAGCCGCCCTCTGTTCGAGACCCACTTTTATCTACACGATAAAAACGTTCAAAAAGGCGAGGTATGTTTTGTTGTTCAATACCTTCACCATTATCTGTCACACGAATCAAAACTTTCTTGTTTGTCAAATTAACAATGGTAACTTCAGTAGTACCGCCAACTCTACCATATTTAATAGAATTGACAATTAGATTCTCAACTACTTGTTGAATTTTGTCTTTATCGCCATGTACATAAACTGGTTGAATGTTATAATTTTCAAAAGCAAGGGTAATTTTCTTTTTATCCGCTTTCATTTCAAGCAAATCAAAAACGTTCTGAACCAAATCTACTATATCAAAATTAGAAAATTCCAAATTCAAATCTCCTGATTCTAACTTGGTAATCATATCTAAATCCTCAACAATGTAAATCAATCGCTCTACTCCTTTTTCGGCACGTTTTAAATACTTCTTTCGAATAGATTTGTCATCCATAGCACCGTCTAAAAGTGTCTCTATGTAGCCTTGCACCGTAAATAATGGCGTTTTTAGTTCGTGCGAAACATTGCCCAAAAATTCTCTACGATAGGCCTCACGAACTTGAAGCATTTCAATTTCTAACTTCTTATCTGTGGCAAACTTTTTAACTTCTCTTGTTAAGGTTTCCATATCCGTAGTAATCGGTTGATTGATAAACGAACTGGATTCTAACAAGGCCACATCATCGTATATTTTTTTTACTCTTCGATAAATAAATCGTTCAACACGGTACTGAATGACTAAAAAAGAAAAAACATAAGTACCCACAAAAGCTATTGCTGCAAACGAAAAAATAATTCTAGAATGAGGTCTAAAAAAAGCTTGAAGCAATATAGAAGAAGCTATTGCTACAAAAATACTGACATACAAGGCAGACTTTATGGCAAATTTATACGTTTTCTTAAAATTGATTTTTACCATAGTATTCATTTCCAATAGAATAATTTCTTTTTTATTATTAGCACCTACTAGTCAACAAAGGTACTTGTATTAGCGCAAAATTCACAAATTACAACCAAAAATAGGATGTCATTTGTGAACTTTACACATAATTATTTAATAGAAGAAAACGTAGAAAAAAGGTTCTAAACTTCGAACTTATACCCTACTCCTTTAATAGTTTTAAATAAATCTTCTCCTATTTTTTCTCTTAATTTACGTATGTGAACATCGATCGTTCTTCCTCCAACTACAACTTCATTGCCCCATACTTTGTCCAAAATCTCGTCGCGTTTGAATACTTTTCCAGGTTTTGAAGCTAGCAAATAAAACAATTCAAACTCTTTTCTCGGTAAAGCAATTTCAATATTGTCTTTAATAATCTTGTATTCTTCACGATTAATTTCGATTCCCCCAACATTTAGTGTTTCACTATTGTGGGTTTCTTCTTTTAATCTACGAAGTAATGCTTTTACTTTACTTACTAATAATTTGGGCTTAATTGGTTTTGTGATATAATCATCCGCACCTGCATCAAAACCTGCTACTTGTGAGTAATCTTCGCTTCTGGCCGTCAAGAAGGTAATGATTACATTATTTAATTCTGGGATTTTACGAATATGTTCACAGGCTTCCATTCCGTCCATTTCTGGCATCATGACATCCATAATAATCAAATCTGG
>JAGOFG010000033.1:6440-19501 GCA_017997335.1 Flavobacterium sp.
AAAATATCTGGTTCATCATCAACCAATAAAATCTTTGTGCTTCTTTTTTTCATAAAAGTAATAATATTTCAAATAGGTCTTTTATGCTATTGCTGTTTCCGTTTTTTGTCGATAAAATAAAGATATAGCAATCTCATAAAAAAATAGTCCAAAAACTATTAAAACAAATCAAATTTAGGCTTTTAAATCTATCAAAATCGAAAAACCTATGTAAATGTAGCGATAAACAATCCATTTCTAAAAACGCTATTCGAGGACTTAACCTTAATTTAATATGTTAACATTTGCATAATGGTAATAAAATACAATGTTAATATTCGAGTAACATCGAATTTACAGCTTGGTCTTTATTTTGCACCAACAAACAAAGACAACAAATGAAATTACAACTTTTAATCCTAACCTTATTTATAAGTGTACTTGGATTTTCTCAAAACAAAGGAACAATTACTGGTATCATTACTGACAAAGATGCTAACAATCAATCCCTACCTTTTGCAAATGTGACTTTAAAAGGAACTAAAATTGGAGTAAACACAGACATCGATGGAAAATACTCCATTAGTGCTACTCCAGGAAATTATGTTATACAATTTAGTTTCGTTGGTTACGAAACCGTAGAAGTTCCGGTTACCGTTAAAGCAAATGAAACAGTAACCATAAACAAATCTATTGGTTCAGGAAGTTACAAACTAGAAGATGTAGTAGTAAAAGCAACTGCACCGAATAGAGAAAAAGAAACTGCTATTTTATTAGATCAAAAAAATGCAGTGGTTTTTAAACAAAGTATTGGGGCACAAGAAATGGCAAGAAAAGGAGTAAGTGATGTAGAAGAAGGCTTGACCAAAATTACTGGTATTACCAAAGTAGAATCTAGAGGTTTATTCGTAAGAGGTTTAGAAGAGCGCTACAGCAACTTGCTAATAAACGAACTACAAGCTCCCTCTAATAGTCCATTTACTAAAATCATTCCTTTGGATTTATTCCCTACAGATATCGTAGGAGTTTTGAATGTATACAAAACATTCAATCCGAACATATCGGGAGATTTTGCTGGAGCAACAGTAAATATCGAAACGGTTCAAGCCAAAAGTATCACTAAACTTTCTATTGGTACTAGTTTTACAACTGATAATAATGGATCTGACTTTTTAATTCACAGTGATGCCAACAATACGCAAGGATTTTTTGGATTAAACGGTAGAGACCGTCAATTAAGTCCATTATATGGTAATGTTCCTGCAAGTAAAGTACTAACCCCTGATGAGTACAATACAACTTACAAAAACAATACTTGGAATGTTGACAAAACCTCTAGCCCATTAAATACAAGTATCGGTTTAATTCACTCAGAAAAATTCAACCTAGACAATGGTGACAAAATCAACTATACTTTTTCTATCAATGGCGATAACAAATTTATTATCAGAAAAGGGGTTGACCGTACTTTCATTTTAGGAGGCGGTGACTATGACAACAATTTTCAAAAAGAAAGCTACAGTTACCAAACAAACGCCTCTGCATTGGCAGCTGTTAACTATAAAGCCAAACGTTTTGATGTTGCACTAAATTCATTTTACTTGCGCTCAACTGACAGCAAAATTATTGACCAATTGGGATATACCAACAACCAATCAAGTAATCCAAACATCTTGATTCGTACCAACCAGTTTGATCAGTCAGATTACTTAAACACCCAATTGATAGGAAATATAAAACTTACATCAGACGAAAAACATACCTTAAAATTTGGAGGATCTTTTGTGAAAACAGGTTACGAACAACCTGATCGTAAATTTATTATTGGAGAAAAAGTTTCACCAACAGAGATAGAAACTCGCTATGGTGGTAACCATTTGAACAAACAGTATTTAGACATCAATGGCAACTACTACTTTTCAGGATTGCTGGAATACAATTATAAATTTGATGAAAAAGAAAATGGCAAGTCCAACCGTTTAACTGTAGGATACAATGTTTTTGAAAACGATTTAAAATCAACTTATAGAACATTTGCATCACGCGGCTTGAATAAAAGCTATATCGCCCCTATAAATTCAATCAATTCACTAATAGTTGATGATATTAACAACGGGATAATCTTTGAAAGAGAAGAATCAAATACAGACTATAAAAACAAATTAAATCAAATTGTCAATAGTGGTTACATAAACTACTTGCATAATTTTAATGAAAAAATAGAAATTAATGCAGGTATCCGTATTGAAAGTTCAATAAGAACTTCAAAATATAGAAATCAAGGAGCTACTTCTTTTACAAGCCCATATAAGGTATTAACATTTGAAAAACTTGATTTTCTTCCTGTCTTAAATTCAAAATATGCATTAAATGACACTAGCAATCTACGTTTTAATGCCTCAAAAACAATCACAAGACCGGTAACGATGGAAGTATTACCAATAACTTACATTAGTCCAGATGGAAAATCTACAAACGGAAATGCTTCTTTAAAAGACACAGACAATTATAATGTAGACTTTAAATACGAATTGTTTCCAAAAAACAACGAATTAATTGCATTAGGTTTATTTGCTAAACAAATTCAAAATCCAATTGAAAGAATTTTTATAGCAAGTGCTGGTGGAAGTGGCCAGCAAATTACTTACAAAAATTCAAAAGACGCTTTTTTATATGGAGCTGAAATCGAATTGTTATTACAACTTGAAAGAATTTCTCCAACTTTATCTAACTTTTCATTTGGTCTAAACACATCATTAATGAAAACAAAAGTAAATGTTGAATTTGGATCTAGTTCTATAGAAAATAAACCAAACAGAAAATTACAAGGAGCTTCAGAATGGATCATCAATTCAGATTTAAAATATGATTTTGAGTTTAATGAAGTAATGAAAAACTCTATTTCATTAGTATATGGTGTTTTTGGTCCTAGAATTTTCGCAGTGGGTTCAGCAGGAATGGATCACATTTACGAGAAACCATTTCACAAATTAGATTTAATTTGGTCTAGTAAATTAACCAAAAACATAGATGCTAAACTTGCCATCGATAACCTTTTAAATCCATTATACAAAATGGAACTAGGTAATGAAAATCGATTTACCATAAACGAGAACTCATTGCTACTAGAGAGTTTCAAAAAAGGAAGAGGATTTTCATTGAATCTTTCTTACACATTCTAAAAAAAAAAGCTACCTAAAACAGGTAGCTTTTTTTTTGGAAAACAGTAACACAAAAAACAAAAAAAGACTTTACATAAAATTTACCTAAAGTTCAAATTTTAGCAATGGTATTATAATGTTACGTTAACTTTCTTCTTAGAAGTCGTAGCTACATTTGTATCAAATAATCACAACAAACAAATAGTAAAAAAATGAAAAAATTAGTTTTAAGCTTATCAATCGTAGCTTTATTTTTAGGTAGTTGTTCATCTGATAATGAAGAGATCACAACAGATCCTATCCCTACAGGAACAATTTCGGGAGAGATAACAACTGCTAAATCTTACCCAAAAGGAAATTATACTATACAAGGAACTGTAAAAGTAAAAAACGGTGGGTCTTTGACAATTGAAGCTGGATCAGTTATTACAGCCGTTTTAACAGATGGATCTGATGCTTTATTGGTAGAAAACGGAGGTAAATTATTCTTAAATGGAACAGCAGCTTTACCAATCGTATTTACTGAAGCTTCTAAAACTCCTGGATCTTGGGGAGGAATTATTATGGTTGGAGATGCACCAATTGTTGGAGCTAAAAGTGTAGCCACTGCAACAACTGAAGATGGAAATAACTTACCTTATGGTGGAACAAATGATACACACAATGGTGGTACTTTAAAATATGTAAGAGTAGAATATGCTGGAAAAAAATTAACGGACAACACTAGTGAAATGAACGGATTCTCATTCTATTCTGTAGGATCAGGAACGGTTTTAGAAAACTTAGTAGCTTACAAAGGAGCTGATGATGGTTTTGAATTTTATGGTGGTACTGTTAGTGCTAAAAACTTAATCTCTTACGGTAACTTTGATGATTCTTTCGACTGGCAAGATGGTTGGAGAGGTGATGCTAATACTAACTGGTATGCGTACCAAGTTGTAACAGGTAATTACGGGATGGAAATTGAAGCAAAATCTATTAACAATGCTTTCGGACCAAAAGTAAGCAACATTACTTTAACAAGAGCTGCTGGAACAGTAACTGAAGGAGGTTCTTCTGCTAATGAATTTGATGCTATCCAATTCAAAAAAGAAGGAAATGGAGAATATACAAACGTAGTAATCTCTGGTTATACAACTTCTAATACAACACTTACAGCTACTGCTGTTAGAATTCAAGATAAATCAACAAATGACAACCAAGTAACTGGTGGTAAAATCAAAATGTTGAATGTAAAAATCAATGACGGTACTTCTCAGTTTGCTGGTGTAGGAACAACTTTTACAGTAGCTTTCCCAACAGGAAACTACACTACAAGCAGTACAGCTACAGGAGCTACATTAACTGCTGGCGCGTGGGCAATTGTTGACGGAGTTAGCTTGATCAAATAATTTCAGGTTTCTTTCTTTGTACATCACAAAATGCCTTTCAAAATTGAAAGGCATTTTTTTATTTATTTAAAATGAATTTTATATCTTTACTATTAAATCTAAGCTAATGGTAAAAAACTACTCTTATATTATACTCTTATTGGTTTTGTTTTTTTCTGTGAGTGTTTCGGCTCAAGAAGCCAAACAACAACCAAAGACACAAGAAAACACTTCGATTGAAGGGTTGAGCTTGTATCCCAATCCTGTGGTTAATGGTAAAGTATACATTTCTACCAAGGAGGATTTAGAAAAAGAAATCACCATTTTTGATGTTTTAGGAAAAAAAGTACTTCAAACGCAATTGAGTTCAAGAGAACTTAATGTTTCCTCGCTTTCTCCTGGAGTGTACATCATAAAAATCAATGAAAATCAAGCCACAGCAACACGCAAACTAATCATCAGATAACTATAATTAACCACCCAAAAAAAGCTCCAACAAAATTGGAGCTTTTTTTTGTCTACTCCACTTTGATTATAAACTCAAAAAAGAGCAAAAAAGTATACCTTTGCTAAAAAAATACTGCATTGGTCTCAAATTCTGATCTTTTTTCGATTTCCAACCAAAAGCAATTTGAAAAAATCGCTTTAAAAACGTTTCGTTACCAATACGAAAACAACTTGGTTTATCAAGAATTTTGTGATTTACTACATACTAATGTGCAAAAGGTAAAAACATTGCAACAAATTCCGTTTTTACCCATTCAGTTTTTCAAAAGTCATACAGTTGTGAGCAATAACGAAGCTCCTCAAGCTATTTTTACAAGCAGTGGAACTACAGGTATGACCACCAGCCAACACCTTGTTACTGATGTTTCCCTTTATGAAGAAAGTTATCGTAGAGGATTTTCTCAATTTTATGGCAACATTGAAAATTATGTCGTTTTAGCGCTTTTACCTTCTTATTTAGAACGCGAAGGCTCCTCTTTGATTTATATGGTCGAAGATTTGATTCAGTTATCCAATCAACCCGAAAGTGGTTTTTACCTCAACAATCACGACGAATTAATAGAAAAGCTAATCGAATTGGATAGTCAGGGACAAAATGTGATTTTGATTGGTGTTACCTATGCCTTATTGGACTTGATTGAAAAAAGAAAATTCCAGCTCCAAAACACCATCATTATGGAAACGGGCGGTATGAAAGGCAAGCGCAAAGAAATGATACGCGAAGAATTACACCAACAATTATGCGCTGGTTTTGGTGTTGCTAGCATTCATTCAGAATACGGGATGACCGAATTACTCTCACAGGCGTATTCGCTTGGAGAAGGTATATTTGAATGCCCTTCTTGGATGCAAATCCTCATTCGGGATACCGAAGATGCTTTAAGTTATATAACCAACGGAAAAACCGGCGGAATCAATGTGATTGACTTAGCCAATCGCAATTCTTGTGCTTTTATCGCAACTCAAGATTTGGGTAAAAAATACGCTAACGGTACTTTTGAAGTGTTAGGTCGTTTTGACAATTCGGATATTCGTGGGTGTAATTTGATGGTGGTTTAAACAAAAAAGTCCGCAATAAAAATTGCAGACTTTTTAGTGTATAAATTTCGGGTGTTACACCACTCTAATCACAAAATAATTTTTCTTACCACTTTGCAACAAGACAAATCTATCGTTGATTAAGTCGTTGGCTGTCAAAACAAAATCTTCTTTTACTTTTTCTCTATTTACCGAAATAGAATTGGCCGTCAAAGCTCTTCTCGCTTCACCATTCGATTTAAAGAAACCTGTTTTTTCATTTAAAACTGTAATGATATCCAAGCCAGTTTCTACTTCACTTTTTGTAATCTCAGCTTGAGGAACACCATCAAAAACTTCTAAAAATGTGGCTTCATCTAATTGTTTCAAATCATCGGCAGTAGCATTTCCAAACAAAATTCCAGATGCTTTAATCGCATTTTCTAAATCTTCCTTAGAATGCACCATAATTGTGATTTCTTCGGCTAATTTCTTTTGTAACAAACGCAAATGTGGTGCTTCTCGGTGTTGCAACGTCAACTCCTCGATGGCTTCTTTGGTCAAGAACGTAAAAATTTTGATATATTTCTCAGCGTCAACATCAGAAGTATTCAACCAATATTGGTAAAATTTATATGGAGAAGTTCTAGCCGCATCCAACCAAATATTCCCTCCTTCGGATTTTCCAAACTTAGTTCCATCGGCTTTGGTAATCAAAGGACAAGTTAAAGCATAGGCTTTTCCCCCTTCTTTTCTTCGAACCAACTCAGTTCCAGTGGTAATATTTCCCCATTGGTCGCTTCCTCCCATTTGCAGCGTACAACCTTTGGCTTTGTATAAATGCAAGAAATCATAGCCTTGCACCAACTGATAGGTAAACTCCGTAAAAGACATTCCCTCGGCTGCTTCCGAAGACAAACGTTTCTTTACCGAATCTTTCGCCATCATATAATTCACTGTAATGTGCTTTCCGATATCGCGAATGAAATCCAGAAACGAAAATTCTTTCATCCAGTCATAGTTGTTCACCAATTCGGCAGCATTGTCAGCATTCGAAGTGAAATCTAAGAAACGAGCCAATTGACCTTTTATCGCTTCTTGATTATGACGTAAAGTAGCTTCGTCTAATAAATTTCTCTCATTTGATTTCCCAGATGGGTCTCCAATCATTCCAGTGGCACCACCAACCAAAGCCAATGGTTTATGTCCAGCTAACTGAAAATGTTTCAATAGCATCACGCCTACCAAATGACCAATATGCAATGAATCGGCAGTTGGGTCAATACCCACATATGCCACACGCATTTGCTCCAACAAATGTTCTTCGGTGCCTGGCATAACATCGTGGAGCATTCCTCTCCAAGTCACTTCTTCAATAAAATTCTTCATTTTTTTTTCAATTTTGACAAAGATAACAATTTCGATGGCAATGGCAATTTGAGTTATGAGTCAAAATAGTATATTTGCCCATATGATATTAGTAACAGGAGGAACTGGCTTAGTTGGCGCACATTTATTACTTCATTTGATAGAAAATGGAGAACAAGTTCGAGCAATCTATCGAACAGAAGCAAATTGTGTTAAAACCAAAGCGCTATTTAGCCATTACCAAAAAGAGCATTTGTTTGGTGCAATTGAATGGATACCGGGAGATATTTTGGACATTCCCTCACTTGAAATGGCATTCCAAGACATTAAACAAGTCTATCATTGTGCTGCCTTGATTTCGTTTGACCCCAAAGACGAAGACGCCATCCGAAAAACGAATATCGAAGGAACCGCCAATATTGTCAATTTTTGTTTGGCAAAAAAAACTGAAAAACTATGTTTTGTGAGTTCGATTGCCGCATTGGGCGACTTAGCCCCTCACGAATCAGAAATCACCGAAACTACCGAATGGAACCCAGAAAAACCGCATAGTGATTATGCTATTTCAAAATACGGCGCCGAAATGGAAGTTTGGCGTGGTCAGCAAGAAGGTCTGAAGGTCATTATTGTAAATCCGGGTGTGATTTTAGGTCCAGGTTTTCCATCGCAAGGAAGTGGGACTTTGTTTACTACTATAAAAAAAGGATTGTCTTACCATACTTTAGGAACTACGGCTTTCATCGCTATTCCAGATGTCATAACTACTATGTACCGCTTAATGAAAAGCGATTGTTGTAACGAAAGATTCACTTTGATTGCCGAAAATTTAGTCTTCAAAGATGTTTTTTTTACTATCGCTGATGCCTTAAAAGTAAAAAGACCGACACGATATGCCAGTCCTTTACTTACTACTATTGCTTGGAAAATAGATGCGCTTTTAGCATTCTTATCCATCAAAAAACGTACTTTTAGTCGTGTAACTGCCAAAGCTTCGCATTCTGCAATACCTTACAGCAACCAGAAAATCGTTTCCCAACTAGAGCCTACTTTTACGAACATAAAAGCTTACATTCAAGAGATTGCGCCTACGTTTTAAGTTATTGCGCTAATTTTTCTGCTCTACTTTCTGGAGATACTGGAGTTACTTTTTTTAACTTTTTCTGTTTCTGCTTGATGATGGTATCCATTTTATCACTATTGGTTTGTAGTCGCTTCTGCACTTGCTCAAACATAGCTTTATACTCCTCAATAGAAGACGCATAATAAATATTACTTTGCGAAAACTGAGCACTATCGATTTTGTATTTTTTAAAAATGAATTCTTTAGGCGAAATTTTTTGGTACTCCGTTTTAGACATCATTTGGTATTTTGAAGCTTCTAGCAAGGCCAAATCATAAAAAACATTGACCATAACCGCTTTGTCAATCAACTTTTTTGGAGCTTTGACTGTTTCTTCTTTTCGACATCCAACGAATGAAACTAAGAGTGCAAAAAATAGGATTCCTTTTTTCATTTTTATCTATCAAATAATAATCGTTTACCAGCTTTTTTTGGACTTACTTTGAATCCTTGGTACACCAATTGTCCGTTAACAAAAGTATGCGTAATTCTAGATTTGAAAGTATAACCTTCAAAAGGCGACCAACCACATTTGGCTAAAATATTTTCTTTTTTCACACTCCAAGGCAAGCCGGCATTCACAATGGCTAAATCGGCATAATATCCTACTTTAATAAAACCACGTTTCTCGATTTTGAAAAGCGATGCTGGATTGTGGCACATTTTTTCCACAATTTTTTCGATGGTTATTTTTCCTTGATGATAAGCTTCAAACATCGCCACTACCGCGTGTTGTACCAATGGTCCGCCAGAAGGAGCTTTGGTATACACTTGACTTTTCTCTTCCAAGGTATGAGGAGCGTGATCTGTAGCAATTACATCAATTCTTCCATCATTTACTGCTTTCCATAAAGCTTCGCGGTCATTGGCTGTTTTAACTGCTGGATTCCATTTGATAAAGTTTCCTTTGGTCTTATAATCTTCGTCTGAGAACCATAAGTGGTGAATACATACTTCAGCAGTAATCATTTTCTCAGCTAATGGAATTTTATTGGTAAACAAATCCAACTCTTTAGCAGTAGAGATATGAAAAACGTGTAATCTTGCTCCTGTTTTTTTGGCCAATTCTACAGTTCGAGATGAGGATAAATAACAAGCTTCTTCAGTACGAATCAAAGGATGACACTCCACTG
This sequence comes from Flavobacterium sp., assembly GCA_017997335.1. GTDB lineage: Bacteria > Bacteroidota > Bacteroidia > Flavobacteriales > Flavobacteriaceae > Flavobacterium. Next base: position 16,096 of record JAGOFG010000033.1, read on the forward strand.
GAATATCATCACCGTATTGTTCTTTATACTTGGCTAAATTCGATTTCACTGTACTTTCATCTTCACAGTGCACAGCAATTAACAATTTGGTACTTGAAAATATTTTCTCCAAAGAATCCGTACTGTCTACTAACATATCTCCTGTTGAAGAACCCAAAAAAAGCTTAAGTCCCGCAACATTTCGCGGATTTGTCTTTAAAATTTCCTCCAAATTATCGTTGGTTCCACCCATCATAAATGAATAGTTGGCAAAAGAAGAGTCCGCTGCAATTTGGTATTTTTGTTCTAATAATTCTTGTGTTACAGCATTTGGAACGGTGTTGGGTTGCTCAATAAACGAGGTTATCCCTCCCGCTACAGCCGCTCTAGATTCAGATTCAATATCCCCTTTATGGGTTAGACCTGGCTCTCTAAAGTGCACCTGATCATCGATAGCACCAGGAATCAAATAGTTTCCTTCGGCATCAATAATTTTACAATCGGATGACTTTGGACTAATTTTTTCAGCAATTTCTACAATCAAATCATTTTCAATTAATAAATCGCCTTCAAAAATGGTCCCCTCATTTACAATCTTAGCATTCTTTATTAAAATCTTATTCATCTTTTATGTTTTTAAAGTCTTTTGATTAATTGACGGAGTCGGAGTGAAATTACTCCAAAAACAGCTTCTATAATAATGGAGTTACTCATTTTGGAAACCCCTTTGGTTCGATCCGTAAAAATAATTGGAACTTCGGTGATTTCAAATTTATTGCAGTACGTTCTATATTTCATTTCAATTTGAAAAGCATAGCCTACAAACTTTATTCTATCAATATCAATGCATTCTAAAACTTCTCTTTTGTAACAAACAAAACCCGCTGTAGCATCGTGAATTTTCATTCCAGTGATCATTCTAACGTAAACAGAAGCAAAATACGACATCAAAACACGACTCAAAGGCCAGTTGACTACATTTACTCCCGTTACATATCGAGAACCAATGGCTAAATCTGCTCCGCCAAAATGACAAGCATCGTATAGTTTTTCTAAATCATTTGGATTATGAGAGAAATCAGCATCCATTTCAAAAATGAACTGATACTTGTGTTGTAACGCCCACTTGAATCCGTGAACATATGCCGTTCCAAGACCAGATTTTTCTTTTCTTTTTTCTAAAAATAATCTTCCTGGATATTCTTCTTGAAGCAAAGCCACCTTGTCAGCAGTGTGATCGGGTGAATTATCATCTATAATTAGAATATGAAAAGATTTGTGTTGAGAAAGTGTAGCTCGAATGATTTTTTCGACATTCTCAATTTCGTTATAGGTTGGAATTATAACAATACTATCGTTCATATTTGTAGCAATTTCACGGCAAAAGTAAACTTTTTATAGCATTTGATTCATAATAAATCTATAATAAAAAGATTCAAACAAAAAATTAGTAATTTTGTTGGCTATGATGGATCCTGTACTTCACCCGAGAATAATAGAGAACAAAGACTGGGCAACAGCACTTTTTGTCCTTTCCTTAATATTAATTGCTTTGACCAAATCGGTCTTTGAAAATCGATTTAATGATTTTACCAAATTAATTTATTCGGACAAGTACATCAAAATGTATCGCGATAGTAGCCATTTAATGAGTGGCTTCACCATAGCGCTTTTTGTGGTCCAAATCATTTCATTCTCTTTTTTTCTGCAACTATTTTTGAGCTATTATGGTCGTGCTTCAAAATCGGATTGGATGCTGTTCATCCAATTATTTACTTTTATCACCTATTTTATTTTGGCTAAATTCTTGATTGAGAAGATTATTGCTACTGCATTCAAAATCGAAGAATTTATGGAGCAGTTCAATCTTAAAAAAGTTACCTATCGTACTTACATTGGGCTAATTATCTTACCTATCGATTTAATTCTATATTATTTTGACACCTTTTCAAAAAACATTTTTTTACCAATCTTCACTATCGCATTGATAATAAACATCTTCACTTATTTGCTCACAATAAAAAACTACCAAAGTTTAATTATGGGTAAATTGTTTTATTTTATTTTATATCTTTGCGCACTTGAAATAGCACCCTATTATTTTATGTATTATTGGTTTACAAAAGGGAATACTTAGACAATATCAACTATGAAAGTGAAAACAATTTTGGTGTCACAACCAGAACCTAAAGTAGAGAACTCTCCTTACTTTGAGTTGCAACAAAAGCATAAAGTAAAAATTGATTTCAGGCCTTTTATTCATGTAGAAGGAGTCAGCGCAAAAGAAATTCGATTGCAAAAAATCGACCTACACAATTACAGCGCCATTATTTTAACCAGCCGTAATGCGGTAGATCACTTTTTTAGAGTGGCCGAAGAAATGCGATACAAAGTTCCCGAAGATTTAAAATATTTTTGTCAATCAGAAGCTATTGCTTTTTACCTTCAAAAATATGTAGTGTATAGAAAACGTAAAATCTACGTTGGACCAAAAGATTTCGCCGATTTATCTCCGCTAATCAAAAAATACAAAGACGAAAAATTCTTATTACCCGCATCAGATCAATTGAATGCAGATATTCTTGTAACATTGAACGCACTGAAAGTAGATTGGACTCCAGCTACTTTTTACAAAACTGTAATGAGTGACTTATCTGATTTGGCCGATGTTTATTATGATGTTTTGGCTTTTTTCAGTCCAACTGGAATCAAATCATTGTACAAAAACTTCCCAGATTTTGAGCAAAACAATACAAGAATTGCTGTTTTCGGAAGCACTACTCAAAAAGAAGCTTTAGATTGTGGTTTACGAGTTGACATTATGGCACCAACTCCAGGAACACCTTCAATGACTATGGCTTTAGAAAAATACATCGCCGAAGTTAACAAAGGAAAATAATACATTCAACTTTCAAAATATAAAATCCAAATTCCAATTACTAAACGGAATTTGGATTTTTTTATATCCTCAAATTTGATTTTAATTTCAAATCTAAACTAAAATCATTATTTTAGTTAAAAATTACAACATGAAAATCAATTCCCTTATAGTTGAAATTGACGGAATCGACAAAGAAATTTTGCGCTACCTAATGGAAGATGCCAGAAAACCCATTTTGCAAATCGCCAACAAAATTGGAATTTCGGGAGCTGCTATCCATCAACGCTTGCGTAAACTTGAACAATCTGGAGTGATTTCTGGCTCTAAGTTCACTGTCAGCCACAAAGTATTAGGCTACAATACGATGGCTTTTGTAGGCGTTTATCTCGATAAAGCCGCCCGAAATTCAGAAGCGGTAAAAGATTTAAAAAAAATTCCAGAAGTACTCGAATGCCATTACACCACTGGTAACTGGTCTATTTTGATTAAAATCATTTGCCGAGATAACGAACACTTAATGCAACTTTTGAATTCAAAAATCCAGAC
>JAGOFG010000148.1 GCA_017997335.1 Flavobacterium sp.
TCAAATTGTGCTTTTTGAATTAGTAAATTTCTATTGTTTCCTCTACCTAAATTGACTGTGTTTTGTGAAAATGTACAATTCGATAATTGTTCAACAGTTCGATTTTCTTCGATAAATGAAGAAGAGCAATCGTCTTGGCAAAGGATTTCGAACGGTATTCCGGCGGCAATACATTGTTTGTGTACTTCCAAAACCAATGGAAATACCGCATAATTGTATACCGGAATAAGAATAGAAAGCATTATACCGTGCGCTGAACTACCTCAAAAATTTTGGTGTCTTCACATTTTAAGGTCTTAGAAGGGTATTTCATTAACAACGCATAATCGTGAGTGGCCATGATGATGGTTTTGCCAAGAGCATTGATGGTTTTTAGCACCTCAAGTACTTCGGCACTGGTTTGTGGGTCTAAGTTTCCTGTAGGTTCATCGGCAAGAATAAATTCAGGGTCGTTAAGCAAAGCTCTTGCAATAGCAACTCTTTGTTGTTCTCCTCCAGAAAGTTGGTGTGGCATTTTGTTGCCAAAATCTTGCATCCCTACTTTGGTAAGCACTTCTTCGATTTTGTTATTCATATCGTTCAAATCTGTCCAACCCGTTGCTTTGAGTACAAACAACATATTGTCATTTATAGAACGGTCTGGTAAGAGTTTGAAATCTTGAAAAACGATTCCGATTTTACGTCTCAAAAATGGGATTTCATCTTCTTTTAGGGTTTCTAGACTGAAATCTACAATATGTCCAGTGCCTTCTGTTAAAGGCAAGTCACCGTATAAGGTTTTGAGTAAACTACTTTTTCCTGAACCTGTTTTTCCTATTAAGTAGATGAATTCACCATGTTTTACTTCTAAATTAACATCAGATAAAATGGTTCTTCCTTCTTGATAAATGGTTACGTTGTTTAAAGCTAATACGGTTTGTGACATGATTGAAGTGATTTATTGCGTAAAAGTAAGAAGTTAGCCTTTGTATTCAAAATAAATTCGAAGCTAATGAGCTAAAATCATCAGTTTGATTGTTGCTTCGTTGTGTAATGGTAATAGCGAAAGGCTTTAGTTTGTTTTGTAAAGTAATTTGGGGAAGTTTAAGTCGGATTTTAATGCATCCAAAAATGCCTTAATGTTGGCTTTTAACCCTGATAGAAACGGCATCCTTTTGTGAAGCGATAGCGTAACAAAAGATATAGTGTATAGCAGGACGATGTATACAAAAAAACCTTATTTTTCTGTTCCTAATTACGATTCTCGATTGGAGTGAGATAATAAAATGTTGTTTCTTCTCGTTTGTAATACGATAAATATGATATATTTGAATCATCAAAAAAATAGCACAATGCGTACCTTTTATTGGCTCCTAATTCTACCTTTTTTACTTTGTTTTTCTGGTGTTTTTGCACAAAAATCTACTGTTTATACTCACGATTTGCAGCGTTTTGATACAGCAATGGATTTGTATACGAATAAGCAATATGCTAGCGCTCAACTAGTTTTTGAAAAAGTGCAACAAAATGCTTCTAATGAGGATATCAAAGGTGATTGTGCGTACTACATTGCTAATTGTGCTATCCGAACTAATGCCAATAATGCTGAGGATTTGGTGGCATTGTTCGTAAAAAAATATCCTACTAGTTCTAAACGCAATCAGGCTTATGTTGAAGCTGCACATTACTATTTTGAACAAAATAATTACCCAAAAGCCTTGTATTGGTTTGATAAAGTGGAGGCTGACGAATTGACAAAACAAGAATTGGAGCGATTTAATTTTCAAAAAGGGTATAGCTATTACACCACGAGAAAGAAAAAAGAAGCTACAAAATATTTGAATATGGTTTTGAACTCGCCAGAATATGGTGCTCAGGCCAAATATTATCTGGGTTTTATGGCCTATGAAGGCGATGATTACAAAGCGGCAACTAAATATTTTGACGAGGTTTCTGGCGAAGAAAAATACAAAGAGAAGTTGTCGTATTTTCAGGCTGATATGAATTTTAAGTTGGGCAATTTCCAAAAAGCGATTGATTTGGGTGTGAAAGCGATGACACAATCAAATGAAATGGAGTTGTCTGAATTGAATAAAATTATTGGTGAGAGTTATTTCAACTTAAAAAATTACGAGAAAGCGATTCCGTATTTGTCCGAATACAAAGGGAAAAAAGGCAAGTGGAACAATACCGATTTTTACCAATTGGGTTACGCGTATTACCAACAAAAGCAATATGAAAATGCCATTGCTCAGTTTAATAAAATCATTGATGGGAAAGATTTTGTGGCTCAAAATGCGTATTATCATTTAGGAGAATCGTATTTAGATTTAGGCCAAAAAACGCAGGCATTGAATGCGTTTAAGAATGCTTCTGAAATGGATTTTAATACCGAATTGCAGGAGGATGCTACGCTTAATTATGCCAAATTGAGTTATGAAATTGGAAATTCATACGAAAGTGTGCCTTCTATTTTGTTGGCTTTTTTAGATAAATATCCTCGTAATCCAAATGTGGCTGAGGTGGAGCGTTTGTTGATAGATTCTTATATCTCCTCTAAAAATTATAAAGAAGCATTGGTTTTGTTAGAAAGAAATAAAACGGCTGAGAATAAACTGGCTTATCAAAAAGTGTTGTTTTATAGCGGACTAGAGTCTTTTACTGCTGCCGATTATGCAACTGCCAACAAATTATTTAATCGTGCAATAAATGAATCTAAAGATGCGAATATCACCGCAAGAGCTACTTTCTGGAAAGCCGAATCTGATTTTATTTTAGAAGATTTTAAATCGGCTTTGGCAGGATTCAAACAATTTGCTGTTTTGCCTAGTGCAGCAACTACAGTGGAGTTTAAAAACAGCAATTATAATTTGGGCTATTCTTGTTTTAAATTAAAAGAGTACGAGTCGGCAGCGAGTTATTTTCAAAAACAAATCGATACCAATACAGAAGATAAAGCCCGATTAGCAGACGCTTACTTACGTTTGGCAGATTGCAGATTTGTCGGGTCTAAATATTGGCCAGCCATTGATAATTATGTAAAAGCTATCGAGCTAAAAAGTGTAGATGCTGATTATGCCTATTTTCAAAAAGCACTTTGTTATGGTTTTTTAGCCAAAAATGATAAAAAAATAGTGGAGTTGAAAGCTTTCTTGGAGCGTTACAAACAATCTGTTTATAGAGATGATGTGCTGTTCGAATTGGGAAATACATACGTAGCAGACAAAAAAGACGAATTGGCTATAACTACTTACAACCAGTTAATAACCGAATTTCCAGAAGGAACCTTTACTTCAAAAGCTTTACTACGACAAGGTTTAGTATATTACAATGATGATAAAGATGATTTGGCTTTAACCAAGTTCAAAAAAATAGCCACAGATTTTCCGAAAACACCAGAAGCTTTAGAAGCAGTGGCTTCGGCGCGTTTGATTTATGTAGATAGCGGGAAAGTAAATGAATATGCTACTTGGGTTCGTACCTTATCTTTTGTTTCGGTTACTGATGTAGAATTAGATAATGACAGTTATGAAGCCGCCGAAAAACAATGGCAACAAGGCAATACGAAGCAAGCGATAGCTGGGTTTAATGCTTATGTGACCTCTTTTCCTAATGGCGTTCACGCCTTGAAAGCCAATTATCAGTTGGCACAAGCCTATTATGATGAAGGTGCTGCAGGTAAATCGATTCCACATTTTGATTTTGTAGTACAACAAGCACGTTCTGAATATACGGAGCAATCGTTGGTTCGCTTGGCTCAAATTCATTTAAAAGATAAAAGAACAGATTATGCCATTCCAGTATTGTTGCGTTTAGAAACAGAATCTGATATTGCACAAAATAAGTTTTTTGCACTCTCTAATTTGATGAAGTTGTATTATGATACAAAAGAATACCCAAAAGCAGTTGTTTATGCAGAAAAAGTTTTAGCTGAAGCCAAGATTGACGAAATGGTAAAAAGCGATGCGCAAATAATTATTGCACGAAGCGCTATTCAAGCTGGAAACGAAACAAAAGCAAAAGAAGCTTATGCGAGATTAATGCCTATTGCTAAAGGGGAATTAGCCGCCGAAGCGATTTATTATGATGCCTATTTTAAAAATAAAGAAGGGAAATTTGAAGCTTCAAACGAAGCAGTTCAAAAATTAGCCAAAAATTATTCTAGCTATCGTTATTTGGGTGCCAAAGGATTGGTCGTTATGGCAAGTAATTTTTATGGTTTGAAAGACAGTTTTCAAGCGACCTATATTTTAGAAAGTGTCATCAAAAATTTCACCGATTATAAAGATGTGGTTGCTGAAGCGCAAACTGAATTGGATACCATAAAAAAAGAGGAAGCTAAAACGAACGCTTCTATTTCAAAATAAGGCAATCAAAAAGCATTTGTTTTTATCACTTTATATTAGTTAAAAAAATAGTTCAAATGCAATTAGGGAGTTGTAAAGATTCCTAGAAAATCCTACTAAAAATTAGTTCAAAAGAGTAAAATAATATGAGTTTACACGATAAAATAAAGTATTTTCCAATCAATAGCATTACCAGTATCATTACAATGCTTTTTGTTTCTTCTTTGGGTTTTGCTCAAGAAAAGAAAGGAACCATTGGTGCAGAAGAGGTAAATGTTGTGAAATCTTTTTCGCCTACCGTATCGGATGCTTTCAAGATTAAAGAGACACCGATGCTTGACGATAAAGGAAATGCTCAAAAAGAGACAGTAAAATATACAGTTTTGCCTTTTCCTGTAGCGTCTACTTTTACTCCTGCAAAGGGAGTTGCTGCTAGTGTGGAAAAAGCAAAAGCGCAACGCTTGTTCGAAAATTATGCGTCATTGGGTATTGGGAATTATGGAACGCTTCAAGGTTCGTTGTTTGTGTATAAAAAATTACAAGCCAGAGATTTTATAGGGGCAAGCTTTCAGCATCATTCCTCTCAAGGTGGTATAAATGATGTGCTACTCGATGACCATTTTTATGACACCAAATTAGATTTGTTTTATGGAGTAAAAGAAAGTGATTATTCTTGGGATATTGCCGGTGGTTTTCAAAGTCAAACTTATAATTGGTATGGTTTACCAGCTGATTTTGGAAGTTCTTTAACTCCAAGTGAGCGTAACGATTTAATCAACGGAATTGCTCCAGAACAAAAATACAATACCATTACGCTGTCAGGAAATTTTGCTATGGACGAAAGTATGTTAGATGAAACAAAAATGAAATTTCATCATTTTACGGATGCTTTTGGCTCTTCAGAAAATCGATTTTCAGTGCAGCCTATTTTTGGATTGGACCTTTGGAACGAAGCAGTTACTTCTTCTATTATTTTGGATTATGTGGGTGGTTCTTTTGAAAACAATTACGCAAAAACCAATACAGATGCCATTGCGTATCGTTTTGTAAATTTAGGTTTAGCACCACGATTTGCCATTGCAGAGAACGATTGGACGTTACAAATTGGAGCGAGCTTGTATTATAGTTTGGCACCAATAACTAGTAATAACAAATTGTTTTTTTATCCAAATTTCAAAGCCTCGTACAAAGTGGTGGATGATTTGATGATTTTTTATTTAGGTGCCGATGGTAGTTTAAAACAGAATACATATATGGATTTTGTAAATGAAAATCCATTTCTTTCTCCTACTTTATTAATTCAGCCCACAGATTCCAAGTACAATCTTTTTGCTGGATTAAAGGGGAAATTGGCGAATTCAGTTAGTTATAATGTTAGCGCGTCTTACTTGAATGAAGGAAACAAAGCCTTGTTCAAAGCAAATAATTATACAGAAAACAGTGCCAATGAGCCATACGCTTTCGGAAATTCATTAGGGATAGTCTATGATGATGTAAAAACGATGAGTCTTTTTGCAGAATTAAAAGCCGATTTTTCAAGAAACGTGGCCTTCGGAATCAATGCTACTTTAAATACCTATACGACAGATGTGCAAGCAGAGGCTTGGAATTTGCCCACTATGAAAATCAATTCGACATTAGATGTTGTCATTACAGATAAATGGTTTGCAGGCGCCAAAGTCTTTTTCGTAGGCGAGCGAAAAGAGAATCAATTCAATACCGATTTGGTTACCAATTCTACTAGTATTACTTTACCATCTTATTTTGATGTAAACTTGAATGTAGGTTATAAATACAGCGAGCGCATTACCGCTTTTTTAAAAGCCAACAATATTGCCAACCAAACCTATCAAAAATGGCTCAATCTTCCCGTTCAAGGATTTCAAATTGTAGCTGGAGCGAGTTATAAATTTGATTTTTAA
>JAGOFG010000149.1 GCA_017997335.1 Flavobacterium sp.
TTTGATAACAGAGATTATCTTTTGGAAACCACTTTAGAGGTTTTGGAACAAGAATTAGATCCTGCTGCTTTTTACAGAATCAGCCGAAAATTTATCATTCCGCTAAAAGCCATAAAGGAGATTGTGGTGTATAGTAACTCCCGTTTGAAAATTATTTTGCCTACTTATAAAGCAGAAGAGGTGATAGTAAGCCGAGAAAAAGTAGCGGATTTCAAAAACTGGATTGGTTAAAAAATGACTTCATTTTTTAGTTTAGATAAAATTTGTTAAAAATACTGGTTATTAGTTGTTTATGTGTTTGTTATAGGATTTGTCTATGAGGCTTTTATTCACAAATAAACCGTTTTCTGATAGCGATAAGCACAAAAATCATCAGTGTGTAGGCGATAAAAAATGGTGCTATGTATTCAATAAGATGCAACGGTAACATCACGGCAATAATTAGCAATTGAAAGCCTAAACCATAAATGGATAACAAGCTCATAAACCAATTCGGAAACGTTTTTACTTTGTATGCCTCTTGGTCTAATGCGTGAATTATTTTGTCAAAAAGCCCATAAACGATTGTATAAATTCGGAACAAAAGAGTCACCGATTTTTGTGTTTCTCCGGGTAAAGCCTTGGGTGTTTTGTACTCAAATATTTTACTAGTACTGTCTCCTCCAACCGATTTATGTCTCAAAATTACGTAGTAATAATTGTATAAAGTTCCTTGTAATTGGATGCCGAAAAAAGCTGCAAACGCATACCAAAATGTCGTTTTTGAGACCCAACAAATGGCCATAAAAATCATAAAATTTAAGACGATATCAAAGACACTATCGAGGTATCTACCAACGTATGAAGGTTTGTTTTTTAGTCTGGCTAATTCACCATCTGCAGCGTCAATTCCTGATTTTAGTACAATGAAAAAGGCGGCTAAAAAATAATGATTGGTGAGTATGCAAAAAATGGCAATTAAGCCAGAAAGGCCAAAAAGTAGCGTTACGTGAATTGGGGTAAACCGAGTTTCTTTTAATTGTTGCGCCAGAAATTTACCAAATGGGCGACCATAATCGGAGAGGTCGAAGAACTTATCTTGTGTTGCAAGTTTTGACATTATAAGCTGTAAAAGTAGAATGACAATATAGTCGAGGCGCAAAAGTAGCTCTATTTAAGCGGAATAGTTGCCTAAACAATAGTTTACTTTGTGTTAAAGTAAAAAAAGCGCGTTTCGAGTTTTAGTACTTTTATGGTATTAAAAAACCAAATTTATTGTATTATGGCGGTACCAAATTTAAAAGTAATTCAAGCCCTTAGAGAAACAGCGACACAAATAGCAACTAGCGGTCGTTATGAATGGGGGCATATGGGAAGTTGTAATTGTGGGCATTTGGCACAAAATATAACTTCGTTTACCAGAGCAGAAATTCAGCAGTTTGCCTTACAAAAACGAGGCGATTGGTCGGAACAAGTTATAGATTATTGTCCAACGAGTGGTTATCCTATGGATTTAATTATTGGTAGAATGATTGAATTTGGTTTTACACAATCAGATTTGAGACAACTCGAAAACTTGTCCAATCCCGAGATTTTAGCTCAAGCTGGTGTGACTTCTTTCAATAGAAATGTGATGTCAGATACGGTAAAATATATGAATGCATGGGCAGATTTGTTAGAGAACCAATGGATGGAACAAAACATAAATCACATCGTTTTACCAACGTTTGAAAGAGAAGAGATGGTGTATTAGACCATCTCTTTATCTTATTTAGTGAAACGGTGTAGCGTATAAGTCATAGCCGTCAATAAAAAGAAAGCCGTGATTTGGTGTGCCAATCCTAACCAAAGGGGTACGCTATATAACAAAGTCAAAACGCCTAGTGCAAATTGTACAAACACAAGTACTACTAGAGCATTGAGTCCGTTTTGTTGCGCTATTGACAAAGTGTACTTTTTGCTTTTGAAATACAACAAAACCATTAACGCCACAACAAGATAAGCGGTTGTACGATGCACGAATTGTACGCCGCTTTTTCCTTCAATCAAATTGAGGATAAAACTGTTTTTTTCGATAAATACACTGTCGTGAATGAATTGGCCATCGCTCATTAATGGCCAATGGTTGTGAATTAATCCAGCGTTGAGTCCTGCAACAAAACCTCCGTAAATGATTTGAATAATCAAAAACACAAAGGCAAATCGAGCAATAGTTCTCAATTGAGGATAAAAGTTGTCTTTGTTAGGGTAAATCAAATCCAAAGCCACCCAAAGGGTATAAGCAAAGGTGATGAATGCAAAAGTAAGGTGCAACGCCAATCTAAAATGGCTCACATCTGGATTGTCAATCAAGCCACTTTTTACCATAAACCAACCCAAAAAGCCTTGAAATCCTCCCATACACAAAAGAACAATACATTTTTTGATGGTTGATTTGTCTAATCTTTTTTTAGCTAAAAAATAAAAGAAAGGGATTAAAAATACCATACCGATGATTCGACCAATAAAACGGTGAAACCACTCCCAGAAGTAAATGAACTTATAATCAGATAAGGTAAAATCATTATGAATATTGATTTTTTGATACTCAGGAAACTTTTTGTATTCTTCAAAAGCTTGACTCCATTTCGCCTCTGTCATAGGAGGGAAGGTATCGGTAATCAAATGCCAATCGGTCATTGAGAGTCCAGAATTAGTCAATCGGGTAATTCCGCCAACCACAACCATTAAAAATAAAAGTAGGCAACCAGAAAGCAGCCAAATGATAACAGGTTTATTAGATTTAGTCATTTTTTTAGTGATAAAAAATCAATTATTTAATTGCAAATTTATGGGTTTGGCAATGAAAAAAAGGGCTAACAATCGTTAATCTTTAGGCCTAATTTGGCTCCTTTTTTTAAGATAAATTCATAAGCAGCTTGGTACTCATTTTGTATTTCTCCTTCTAAAATAGCTTCTTTAACCGCTTCTTTTAGGATGCCAATTTCTCTGGATGGTTTTAAATTGAAGAGCTCCATTATTTCCTCACCACTGATTGGAGGTTGAAAATTGCGAACGTGGTCGCGCGCTTCAACTTCAACAATTTTTTTACGTACAATTTCAAAATTACTGTGGTATTTTTTGAACTTGTTTGGGTTTTTAGTGGTGATATCGGCCTCGCAAAGTGTCATTAAGTTTTCTACATCTTCTCCTGCATCAAAAACCAAACGACGTACTGCTGAGTCGGTAACAGTGTCCTGCGCCAAGACAATTGGTCTCGAACTCATTACGACCATTTTTTGTACAAATTTCATTTTGTGATTCAAAGGCATATGCAATCTTTCGAAGATTTTTTTAACCATTTTACCGCCCAAAAACTCGTGACCGTGAAAAGTCCATCCTTGTTTTTTGTTGAAGCGTTTCGTTGGTGCTTTTCCAATATCGTGCAATAAAGCCGCCCATCGCAACCAAACATCTTCCGTATTTGGACAGATATTATCGACTACTTCAAGGGTATGGTAAAAGTTGTTTTTGTGTGTGTGTCCTTCTATCTCTTCTACTTGATTCAAGGCGGTTAATTCAGGTAGAATTAGCTCTAATAATCCCGTTTTGTAAAGCAACAAAAAGCCTAAAGAAGGTTTTTCAGTCAGAAGAATTTTGTTTAACTCTTCTACAATGCGTTCTCCTGAAATGATTTTTATTCTTTCTGCATTTTTGGTAATGGAAGCTAAAGATTCTGGATGTATTTTAAAACCTAATTGTGTAGCAAAACGAATGCCTCTCAACATCCTTAACGGGTCATCCGAAAAGGTAATATCCGGATCAAGCGGAGTTTTTATTGTTTTAGATTCTAAATCAGAAATACCAGCAAAGGGATCTAAGAGTTCTCCGAAGTTAGATGGATTCAAAGACAAAGCCAAGGCGTTTATCGTGAAGTCACGGCGGTTTTGATCATCTTGTAGCGTTCCGTTTTCAACAATTGGATTGCGGCTGTCGTGGTTGTAGGATTCTTTTCTGGCACCTACAAATTCAATATCGGTATCTTCAAAACGGAGCATAGCAGTTCCGTAAGTCTTGAACACTTGCACCTTTGGTTTTTTAGGTAAAAGTTCTGAAACTTTGAGCGCCAATTCGATGCCACTGCCTACAGCCACCACATCGATATCTTTTTTGGAGCCTCTTTGTAAAAGTAAATCCCTAACAAACCCGCCAATTACATAGCTTTCTATGTTTAGTTCTTGGGAAGCTTTTGATATTACTTCGAATATTGTGTTATTAAGTGCTGATTTATAATTCATAATTTTTACCGCAAATTCGCAAATTAATTTTTTGAATTTATTATGCGTTTGTATTCTAAAGAAACTAAATTGAAATTTGCCAATATGGCTAATTTATTTTTGGAAACTTTTAAATAATTTAAACATTGGTTATAATGACTGTTATTGAAACAATCAACTGTTTTTATTTCAAGAATGATTTTGTCATAAACCACAAAATCAGCATAAAATTTATGCTTTAGAGTCGTGTTTTTATAGTTTACTGCAAATTCTTTTTCACGTTGATATGGAATGTTGTTTTGTTGAAGTTCAAATTCTATTGCATCTTTGTAAACAATTTCAGAAAATCCTTTTCCAAGATTTTTATGAACTTCAAAAAGTATTCCTACGATTGCATAATTTTCTTCTCTATAAATGTATTCTTCCATATAAATAATACAATTTGCGAATTTGCGGTTAACTACTACTTTCTGATGATTTTAACCTGAGAATCATTCGTCAATTTAATAATCGTAGAAGGTTTTCCTGCAATTTTTTCGTGCTGCAAATTTACAACATAGTCCACGCCTTTTATAATTTCTGGACTAATTTCTTTGAAAGATAATGGTGTAGGTTGCCCAGAAATATTAGCAGAAGTAGATACTAATGGCTTTTTCATACGTTCCAATAACTTAAAGCAAAAAGGCTCTTTTATCAGTCGAATGCCTAATGATTTATCTTCGGCAATTAAATTAGGTGCTATATTTCTTGGATTATCTAGTATTAAAGTGGTGGGTTTTTCGGATAAATCTAGAATTTGCCAAGCTACTTCGGGAATTTCTTTGAATACGTTGTACATCATTTTTTCACCGTTCATCAAGCAAATCATACTTTTGCTTTCGGTTCTTTGTTTTAGCTGATATATTTTGGCAACTGCATCAGGATTAGTGGCATCACAGCCTATACCCCAAACGGTATCTGTTGGGTAAAGAATGATACCGCCGTTTTTTATTACTTCAAAAGCATTGATAATCTCTTGATTCATCTGCATTTTATTTTACTATTTTGATTTTGTTCTATAAAATGCAAAACTATCCATTTGATTTTTGATAGCGTATAAAAAAGCGTTTTTTTTCTCTGTTCAGAAATGGACTCGAAATGAATTTTATCTATCTGTTTTAAAAAGTGTTCTAGTTCTGAAACTTTTAAGAACTGCAACTAAGCATAGAGCAACCTATCTTAACTCTTGCCCAATCGGGTCGTTTGGCGAACCACTTTTCATATTCGGGTTGTTCTTCGTAAGGTTTTTGTAAAAGTTCAAACAATTCTTTTAGTATAGAATAGTCTTCTTTTTCAGCAGCATCAATGGACAATTGCGCCATATAATTGCGAAGGACATATTTTGGGTTAACTTGATTCATAGCGGAACTTCTTTCTGCATCAGAGAATGTTTCTAGTTGAAGTCTGTTGCTATATTTAGTGAACCAATTGTGCCATTTTAGAGTTATACTTTCATTACAATCATTAGCATTATAAAAGGCAAATTCAATTTTTGTTAAAGCAGTTTCTGGAGTATCATTTTTAAGAACTAAACTCAAGTTTCTAAAGAAAATAGTCATATCAGTTTCTATTTCTTGTAGCAAATCAATAAGTTCTTGAATTAAGTCGCGATCTTCTTTATCGTTTATTTGTAATCCCAATTTTGATTGCATCATTTGCAGGTATTTTAAATCATACGCTTTGGTATAAGCATCCAAAATAGCTTCCAGCGGTTGCGTTTCTTCAATTAAAGGATATAAGGCATTGGCCAATTGATACAAATTCCATAAACCAATTTGGGGTTGATTTTCAAAACGATATCTTTTGTGTTGATTGTCAGTGGTGTTAGGTGTCCAAGTGGGATTATAGTCTTCCAGCCATCCATAAGGGCCATAGTCAATAGTAATACCGTGAATTGACATATTGTCTGTATTCATAACTCCGTGAACAAAACCTACTCTTTGCCAGT
>JAGOFG010000150.1 GCA_017997335.1 Flavobacterium sp.
TGCCACTATATGTACAGAACTCTTCAATCGTTAGAAACTCATTTTCGAGCTTGTTGAGGTCTTTTTTTATCTTTTGCATCAATCTAGTACTTTGACGATAACTCTTGCCTGTTATTCGTTGTATGTCCTTCGGATAGATGCATACCCTCTGATTATTCAATTTCATACTTTATCTATACCTTTGATATAGCTATGCTATACTTCTGACGTGCAGAAAATCTTTTGCAATTTAGTTATAATTTTTCATAATTATTTAATGTGTTTTTATGTTCATTTAAGACACTTGTGTCGATTTTGGACATATGGTACACTTGTGACTTTTTATTTAAGCTAATGCTTTGTAAACTTTGCCTTAATCATTCAAAATGTGGTTGCAACTGATTGAAAGAATGAAGGAGATTTTAGATGAATGTTTAACAAAATTTTGAAGTTATGGCTAGACAGAAAGGCATAATTAAATTGAAAGGTACTATCGGAGATATTACTTTTTACAAAACGCAAGATGGACACTTGGCAAGAGAAAAAGGTGGAATTGACGCGAGTAGAATTGCGAGTGATCCTGCGTTTCAAAGAACTCGTGAGAATGGCTCCGAGTTTGGTAGAGCTGGTAAGGCAGGAAAAATGCTAAGAACTGCTTTACGACCATTGCTTTTAAATTCTGCTGATGGTAGAATGGTAAGTCGTTTGACACAAGCAATGGTTAAAGTTATCCAAGCAGATACAACTAGTGATAGAGGTTTGCGTAACGTTATTGATGGAGAAGCTGAATTGTTATTTGGTTTTGAATTTAATATTCGTGGTAAGCTAGGAACCACTTTGTTTGCTCCGTTTGTGGCAACTATTGACCGTGTGGCTGGTGAAATTACTGTGGATTTGGCATCATTTATTCCTGCGAATATGATTGCTGCTCCAAGTGGAACTACTCACTACAAAATCATTTCTGGTGGAGCTGAAATTGATTTTGAAGCTGAAACGTATGTGGTTGCTACTTCTGAAACGGCAATTTTGCCTTGGGATGGAACTGCTACTGCTCCAATTAACCAAGTGAATGCAGTTACTGCTAACTCAACTAAGCCATTGTTTTTGGCTTTAGGTGTTGAGTTCTATCAAGAGATTAATGGGCAAATGTATCCATTGAAAAATGGTGCTTTTAACCCATTGTCTGTTGCGAAAGTTGATAGCGGTGTGTAATGGTTATTTGGTTAACTAGAACTTATTTCCCTGAAGGAACGAATGGTAAACTCGAATGCGAAGGCAAATTGATTTGCAATACAATCGAATTGCCGTGGAAGATGAACGAAACGAAGGTTTCCTCTGTTCCAGAAGGGAAATATTTTATTAGAAAGCGATACAGTGCAAAATACAAATGGCATTTAGAATTAGTGGATGTGCCGAATAGAAAGTTTATTCTTTTTCATCCTGCTAATAATGCTCAAAAAGAATTGCAAGGTTGTATTGCTCCTGTTACTAAACTTTCTGGACCTGGTTTAGGTTTAATGTCGAGAAAAGCTTTTACGAAGCTAAAAGACTTTGTTTACAAAGCTTTGGACAATAAAGAAAGTGTTGAATTAATTATCCAATCTTAAAAATAGATTATGAAAAAAATCATTAATAGAGCAAAAGCTCCCACACCAAAGTTTTTCAAAGTGCTTCGAACTGTTGGGTTGGCATTAGCTGCCGTTGGAGGAACTATTTTAGCAGCTCCAATTGCTTTACCCGCGATTGTAACTACCATTGGTGGTTATGTTGCAGTAGCTGGTGGAGTTTTGTCAGCTGCAAGTCAGCTTACTACAACTGATGACAGCCAATAATCCCATATTGATGGGAACTGCTGGAGGCACATTTTTAAGTATTGTACCTAATCTTTCTTCTGATGATATTGCCAAAACGGTTATCTTAGCTACCGTTGGAGCCGTTGTCAGTTTTACGATTTCGTTACTGCTTAAAAGTCTAAATAAGAAGCACAAAAAATAAGTTTAGCCCAAGTTGTGGTGACCTTTGGGTTAAACAAAAAGAAAGCCTAGTTGTGAGACTAGGCTTTTATGATATAAATTAATTTTGAATGATATTAATGTATGTAATATTTATACTATTTGATTAGAAAATTATTGTCTAAAATTCAAATCCAAATAATGTACCTGATTCATTTTTGTCATTTAATTCCAATACAATTTCAGATTTATTAAAATAAATAAATTCATCACTCTCATTTACTGGTAAATCAGATTTAATAACAGATAATATATATTGAATATCATTGACCTTTGCAATATTATCAATTAATTCTAATAACCTTATTTTGATTCCGTTATCTTGCTGTGATAAAACATCATCATGATAAACAAAACGATAATATGATTCAAAATTATATGCTACTAAAATAGCCAAGTCAAACACTACACATAATATTTTCTTATATGTTCTTCCTTCGTCTTTGGCTGTATCTTTAGATAAATGATCTTTGGTTTTTATTGTAGGTTGTTTAAAATCTACATTATTATTCGAATTTATAGACCACGAAATATAAGTGTCTTCATTCATTATTTCTAAAAAATACTTTGAAAACAAATCTCTAATTTGCTTATACTTTACATTCTTTTCTGTATTATTACTGAAATTTTTAAGTTGCTTTACAGTACCCTCAATTTCATTTTTAAGCATTTCTTTTAACTCATCTTTCTCGATAATTACATCAATGATTCTCAAACGCTCTTGTAATTGAATTAGCTCCGATTCAAGCCTAGCCAACTCTTTTTGATATTCTTTTAATCTTCTAAAAGTATCTGTATCTTTTAAAAAACTTAATAAATTCTCTTTTTTATCATTATATTCTTTTAATTCATTATTAATCAGATTTAACTCATCACTTTTATCTTTGAGTGTTTTCTTTAGCAATCTGTTTCTATCTTTCGTTAATTCTTCATTGAAAGTAATTAACTCTTGATAGTCCTTTTTCAAGGAATCAGAAAAGTATATTTTAGATTCTAAAAATACTTTTTCAACCTTTGCTAAATCGAAAGCAAAATTGTTCTTAATTGAATTTTGTAGTTTATTTATATCAAAACTTAAGTTATAAGAAAGAGTATTAAGTCTTGAAATTTTATTCTCTATTTCATCAATCCCTTTTTCAATTAAACTCTGATCTTGCTCATAGAAATTTAACTGATCTATCTTCTGTCCGGCTTCATCGGTCTTATTTTTCTGAAGACTTATTTGTGCTATAATCTCATCACGGTCAGTTTCGTTAACTGAAAAGTCTTTTTTTAAATGTTTTATTTGAATGTCAATTTTTTCTTGTTCCGCATCATTTTCATATTTCTTCCGCAAGACTTCACCATCAAATCCTAACAAATCAAACATGAAGGGCTTCCAATCAATATCTTTTCCTCCTTTAAACTTTGACAATCTATATACATCCTCATAATCTGGCTGCATTCGAATACAATAATTTATTGCCTTTCTGTAGTCGTAAAGTTTATTTTTAAAAAAATCAAATCTTATATATTCAGCTAATTTCTTTTTAGCAGCATCACCACCTAAATCTTCAAACTGCCAAACTGATGGAGGTGTGTAACCTTCAGTTCTTTGATTATTAATGCTAAAAGATGCTTTAGAATGAGTATCTATTGATCTCTTAATAGTTAAAAAACTACCATCATTCAAAAAAATTTCTAAGTAAAAAACATGATTAACAAAAATTGAATTCCCTTTTTCATCTTTTAACTTTAACAAAAAATGGTTTTTGTCTATTTGTTTTATTAACAAATAATCAATCAACTCAGCTAATTTAGTTTTTCCTAAATCATGTGAATTTTTTTTATCTTTTAGGTCTGTTAATACATCAGCGTATACAACGTTTAGTCCTTTAAGATTAAACGTGATATTTTTAAATCGACTATCGTTACAATATAGTTTACTTAATTTCATTAGCTCTAAAAGAATCTGTTGTTTGTTCGTAGTTCAACTTACCCAATAAAAATAAAAAATTTAAAGCATAAGGAAAATTCATTTTTGCCTCATCTCCAAGCGTGTCTGTAATTTTATTTAACAAATTGTCGTATTGAATAGAATAGAAGACATTAAGTTCAGATAAAATAACCGTACTTATGTTTAGAATAGAATATTTTGGATTAGTATGTCTGTCTGGCTTTATCATTTAACTCCTATTAAACATTCATAATACATATAATGTAATAAAGTAAAAATATGTCTTTTCCCTTTTAATTTATTTCCGTCAGAAATTTTCTTAAATATAAAAACAAATATTTCTTCAAACGATGCAAAGTTAGTTCTTTTTAATTGAATTAAATTTCTTAATTCGGCAGCTATATCGAAGTATTGTTCTTTAAATTCTTCATTTCTTGTATCTCCAAGGAAGGATTCTATTTTCTCAAAATCTTGCAAAGAATGACTTAATATTTCATTTTCATAATACTCTTTACTCAATTGATTTTTCTTATTCTTCTCTTCAATTTTGACTCTATCGAAATTAAATTTAATCCTGTCAACTTCTGCTTCTAGGAGTGTTTTAATGTTTGGTAACTCATTGTGAAATTCTAATATTATATCTTTTATCTCTTCTTCTGAAAAATCAAAAGGAATATGATGTAAATCTAGTTTAAATTCTTTTATTATATCCTTATTTGAATTTATATATAAATCATTTAATGTTTCTTTTCCTATAATTGCAACATATTCTACACCAGTTTCATTTTTAATCTTTTTTACTAAATCATCACCTTTAATACCCGTAAATTTTCTATTAGTAAATATTAAATAACAATCTATTTCACCACCATCTTTTAATTTTTTTACCTTTATAATTTCCTTATCAATAATACTTGTAAACTCAGAGTCAGAACAGGAAGCAATAGGATTTGATGTATGCTTTGCTTGTATTATGAATTTCCCGTTCCAAAATTTAACTTCTGAAGGATATTTATTTGCTTGACCTGTAAATTTACCATCTTTCCCTCCATCTTTCCCAGGAGTAAAAGAAACGACACCCATTCCTAAAATATTTTGACAAATCCTATTTACAAGTTTTTCAAAAGTGTCTTCATCTAAAAGTTCTAAACGATAATCCATTCAAGTAATAATATATTTAACGAAAATAGTACTTTTAATTAATATTATGCTAATTATTTAAAAAAACCAAGTCGTAAGATCTGGCTTTTTTTATTTGTTGCGATACCTCATCAAAATCGCATTACGAAGTTCATTGATTAAGTGAATATTTTTTGCGTGATGGGCTTCTTGTTCTTGCAGCAGCTTGAGTGCTTGGATGTTTTTATGGTGCAGCTCGTGTTCACGCATTAATCGGGTTGCTTTTGGGTTGAACTCTTTTTTGAATTCATATAGCGATAAGAACGGAATAACGGAACCCCTGAGGTATTGGTGCCAGAATTTGGATTTCCATAGGCTCATGGCTATCCAATAAATGTCTTCTTTTTGAGCTTCGGTTTGAAATACTAAAACAAAGCTGTTTGTAAAAGCTTCATTGCTAGGTTTTCCGCTATTTAGTCCTTTTGATAATACGAAAAAGTGCGGTTTGGCATAGTGCGCCCCAGGTTGGTGGGTTTTGATAAAAATTGTGTCCATAATACAAGGATTTAAAAGGTTAACTTCCTTCGTCTTTCCTTCGTGACTGCCTGAAATGTGAATGGAAACCGAGATACCTCACACACATTTTTGCAAAAGAAAAAAGGAAAAAAAAGAAAGCCTTCTTGCCTTGTGGAGGGTTTCAAAAAAGCAAGTTTTACGGGTAAAATACTACCCACAAGCGTCTGTGGAAACGCTAAGTGGATGTGGTGCTATTGAAAATGTATGGGTGGAGATTTTATCCGGAACCGGAGGCTTGAACTTGCTTTTTTGAATACCCGGAACAAACCTTTGGCTTCTTTTTTATCCTTTTTTTTGTAAAAATGTTTACCTCAAATGTTATTGTGAACTATGGTTTTAGGAGTGTTCAATCGGGATTCGTAAACAAGGGTGTGGTTTTCTTTTTTTGCTAGACGACCTCGACTACGCTCGGTTTGACAATATTTCTTTGTGAATAGGAGAAAAAAGAAAAACACACTCTTGTAGTATTTTGATTTTTGAGGATGCTTTGAAAGTGTTCAGTGTTCAGTTTTTAGTATTCAGTGGAGAGCGTGAACTGGAAATGGAAAGCATCTTCAAAAAACAATGTGAT
>JAGOFG010000151.1 GCA_017997335.1 Flavobacterium sp.
CGACAAATTTCAGTAAAAAGATAGTTGGTTAAACGATAATAAATTTTCCTTTTTCGGGGTCAAAAATAATATGTTCATCTTTGAATAGAGTAGAAAAACTTCCTTTTGAAATAAAATTACAAGGCTCATCTTGAAGCACTGTTTCAGGAGTCATAATAATCATTTCGTCACTCAATTGTATCGCCATATCAATGTCATGAGTTGAAAATAAAATACATTTTTCAGTTTCATTCGTGAGTTTTTTCAAAAGTTTGAATAAAGCCACTTTGTGTAATAAATCCAAATGAGTTGTAGGTTCATCTAAAATTATTAGCGGAGTGTCCTGTGCCAAAGCTCTTGCTATCAGTACTTTTTGCAGTTGCCCATCACTGATTTCATAGTGCTTTTTGGTTGCTAAATGGCTGATTTGCGACATTTCCATAGCTTCATTCACCTTAGCAATATCAATATCAGATAAAGTTCCAATCCAGTTGGTATAAGGTTGTCTTCCTAAAGCAATTAATTCAAAAACAGTCAGATTACTTGGAGGCAGCTTTTCGGTCAAAACAATGCTTAGGTTTTGTGCCAAGGTTAAAGCATCTAGATCTTGAATGTTTTTGTCATTAAGGAAAACGCTTCCTGAAATGGGTTTTTGTATGCCGGTTATCGTTCGTAAAAGAGTAGATTTTCCAATTCCGTTGGCACCAATTAAAGCAATTAATTTTCCCTTTTTCAAAGCTAAATCGATATTCGAAGCAACAACGGTCGTTTCTTTTTTATGAGAATAACCAATGCTGATTTTTGAAGCCTGTAAGATGATTTCGTTTTTCATTAGTTCATCATTTTACGCTTTCTTATTAATAACCAAATCACGATTGGCGCACCAAAAATAGAAGTAACAGCATTTATGGGGAGCGTAATGTCACTGCCAGGAAGTTGCGAAATACTATCACAAATCAACATAATTAACGCTCCAAAAAGAATGGTGCTCCAAAATAAAATAGTGTGATTGCTGGTTTGAAAAACCAGTTTTGCTATATGTGGTACTGCTAATCCTATAAAGGCAATTGGACCTGCAAAAGCGGTTATACTTCCAGCCAAAATACTAGTGGCCAAAATGATAATAATTCTTGATTTTTTATAATTTAACCCCAAACTTTTTGCGTAATTTTCCCCAAGAAGTAATGCGTTTAAAGGTTTGATGCTAAAAAGACTGAACAGTAAACCAATTACTACGCAGCTTGATAAAAGCGCAATGGCGGTCCACGATAAATTACCGAGATTTCCTAAAGACCAAAAAGTAAATTTTTGTAGTTGTTCAGCCGTGCTAAAATAAGTTAATGTTCCAACAATGGCGCTGGTTAAACTGCCAAACATAAGCCCTACGATTAAGATGGCCATGGTGTCACGTAAACGATGAGAAACGGCTAAAACCGCCAATAAAACCGCAAAACTTCCTAGGCTTGACGCCAAAACAATTCCGACGTATGACACTAAAAATGTTGCTAGAAATGGTGGCAAAAGAGCAGCGCCTAAAATGACTATTGCCACACCTAAACTTGCTCCCGAACTCAATCCTAAAACATAAGGACCGGCCAACGGATTTCTAAATAAGGTCTGCATTAATAAACCGCTTATGGACAAACCCATTCCTACAAGAATAGCGGCAATAGCTTTAGGTAAACGGTAATTAAGAATGATATAGTGCCAAGTTTCTTTGCTGGCATGACCTCCTGTAAGACTATTAAAAACGTCTTTCATAGGAATGGACACTGACCCCAAACTAATGTTAATAAGAAACAAGAAAACTACTCCGATGGTTAGGAGTAGAAAGAGAATGGTGTTTCGGTTTGTTTTAGTCAATTTATTCTAATTTCTGATAGAAAAAAAGTGTGTGATTAGGCATTAATTCTGGATGAAAAATTTTAATTAAATCTTTCAGCACCCAGTCCGGACGAGTAGGTGACCACTCAAAATATAAAATTCCTCCTTTTGCGCCTTTGTTTTTGCTGTACGAATATACTTTTTTATTTTTGAACGAAGAAAATTGCTTGTAATGCGGATTGTTGTCACTTAGTTCTTTCAACGAAGAGAAATCGCCTGGAGAAATCCAGTAATCAGCATTTTGAGCTTTATCTAAAATGGTTTCAAGTGGTAAAGCTAAACTGCCAGTTCCTTTGCTATCTGCCCATAAATAATTGGATTGTGCATCTTTCATGAATAGAGCGGCCCAGCTTTCGCCTTGAGGTACGTACCATTGTTCTTGATACATGGCGCCGCTGAGTACAGTTGGTTTTGAGGTTGCTTTTTTGACTAAAGCTAAAGTATTTGTATATTCTTTTTCAATTTCCTTAAAAATAGTATTTGCTTTATTGTCTAAGCCATATAAAGCACCAAAAAACTTTATCCATTCCGCTTTTCCAAGTGGAGATTGTTCAGTCCAATCGCCATTATAGATGACTTTCAAACCACTTTTTTGTAAATTATCTATAGTTGGATTGTTGTTATTTAAACCAAAACTAACAATCAAATCTGGAGCCATATCAATTAGAACTTCAGTGTTTAAGGTTTCGTTAGTTCCTACTTCTCTAACTTTTCCTACGTCAATTAGTTTCCGGGTTTTTTCAGACGAAATATAATCGGTATTGGGAAAGCCAACAAGCGTATTTTCGACACCTAACATTTCAAGAGCGGGAATGTGTGTAGTTGAGGTTACTACTATTGATTGTAAAGGGATTGGAACAATGGTAAGCTGTGTTAAACTATCTGGAATAATTCCGTTTTTTTCTTGTAAAACATAGATAAAATTTTCTTTGGCTCCAGGCCAAGGTTTGGTGATTTTAACGATAGTATAGCCTTCATATTTGTAAATTTCTAGTCCTTTGGCATAAGTAATTTCGTTTTTTACACCTGATTTTGTTTCCGGCTGAATTTCTTTTTTACATTGGATAAACAATGAAAAGGTTAGAAAAAAGAGCACGGTATTTTTAACGAATTTCATAAAATTAAATTTTTTACAAAAGTATCGTTTTGTTTTCATAAAAATAGTCTTGTGTGATTTTTGGCACCTATTTTTTAATAGTTACAACGTAATTTTATCCAAAAATAAATCATGAGAGACAATTCATACACCTTTATTTATATTGTAGCAGGCATAATTCTATTGCACTTTGTGATAGGCTTTGCGTGGCTGGTTTTTAAATTGACAAAAAAGAATGATAAGGATAAATAAGTTTTTTATATAGCTGTTTTTTATGTTGTTAGATTTGTGAATGGCAATCTATTTTTTTATTACCTAACATTTTATTAGGTTTTTTATAAAATCATTTTACCTTTGTACCCGAATTGAGGTTGTGTTTTGTTTTTTGCAAAACTCATTAAAAGGGAATTAGGTTCAAGACCTAAGCTGTTCCCGCAACTGTAAGCTACAAAGCTTGTTGTTATCTACAAACCACTGCTCGCCGCGGCGAGTGGGAAGGTAAACAACAAGACGCAAGCCAGGAGACCTGCCTTTTTCTTAACTAATATCGAACTTTCGGGAAAAAGGTTCAGAAATTATGGCAACTAAAAATTTTCTTTTATTTTCGATTGTATTATTTGGTCAATTAATTTTGGCTCAAGATAAACCCGCAATACCTTTAAACGAAGTTATTGTCTCTGACAGTCAACTCAAAAACTTCTCTAGCTCACAATCCGTGCTGAAATTGACTGATTCCATTATTAGTAAAAATCAGTCTTCGTTAACTTCGCTATTAAATTACAATACAGTTATCTATTTTAAAGAAAATGGTTTGGGAATGGTTTCTTCTCCTTCATTTAGGGGAACAACTGCGCAACAAACTGCTGTTGTTTGGAATGGAATTAACATTAACTCCCAATTATTAGGGCAAACGGATTTTAATACGATTTCAACTAGAGGATATAATTCGATTGATGTGAAAGCGGGTGGCGGAAGTGTTGTTTACGGAAGTGGAGCGATAGGAGGGACGATTCATTTAAATAACGATTTAAAATTTACCAATACTTTCAAAAATAATTTAGCAATTTATTATGGTGATTTTAATACGCTGAGTGCCGTTTATGGGATTACTGCTGCGACAAATAAATGGAGTACTAACGCTAGTTTTACAAGAAACAGTTCTGATAATGATTTTAAATTCATAGGAGAAGAAGGTAAAAACACGAATGGGCAGTATTACAATACTAATTTGAGCACCGCTATTGGTTACAAGTTAAATGCTACTAATAGTATTAAGTTTTACAGTGAGATTTATGATGGAGAACGCCATTTTTCATTGACTTCACCTTATGCTGTTAAAACAAAATATCAAGATTTCAACACTAGAAATTTATTGGCATGGACCAGTTCCATAGAGAAATCAGTCTCTAATTTAAAACTGGCTTACATTACAGAACATTACAATTATTTTGCAGACATAGAAAATGAAGGTTATACTTCGGGAGGTGTCAAAAGTTTTATTGCAAAATATGATTTTGTGTATGAATTAGCGCCAAAAATAAGTCTAAACACGATTCTAGATTACAATAAAAGTAACGGTCTTGGGTCTGGTATCGGTACGAATAGTAGACAAATTGGAGGTCTGAGTGTTTTGTTGAAACAAAGTATTAGCGATAAATGGAATTACGAACTTAGTGCTCGAAAAGAGCTATCGGATGTGTATAAAAGTCCCTTTCTTTTTTCGGCTGGCTCTACCATTGATTTCTCCAAATTATATCAGTTGAAATTTACTATTTCTCGAAATTATAGAGTCCCTACTTTTAATGATTTGTATTGGGAAGGTAGCGGAAACCCCAATTTGTTACCAGAGGATTCCTATCAGGCAGAAGTGGGGAATCAATTTCGATACAAAGCTTTTAAATTGAATGCTACTATTTATACCTCCAAAATTAATGATATGATTCGTTGGTTGCCAAACAATTCAGGTAATTGGTCGCCAATAAATACGGATAATGTTTCTATTTATGGAGCTGAGGCTTTGTTAGGATGGAATAAAAATTTCAACGGACATTCCTTAGATTTTAATGGCACTTACTCTTATACCGTTTCTTTGGATGATAAAAATGATAAGCAGCTTTTTTATGTTCCTTATCATAAACTAACAGCCGCTTTTTCTCATTCCTATAAGCGCTTTACTTCATACTATCAATTTATGTTTATAGGCGAAGTTTTTACTACTTCAGATAATGATCCAAAAAATATTTTAAGCGATTATAATGTCTCCAACTTAGGAATGGATTATAATTTTAGCAAAAAAGACGTTTGTAAGATAGGCTTTAAAGTTGCCAATCTTTGGAACGAAAAATATGAATCTTTGCCTAGCCGCTTGATGCCGGGAAGGAATTTAACTCTTTATTTAACCCTTAATTATTAAACAATGAAATTAAAAAATGTTTTTCTTGGAATTTTCGCAAGTACCTTGTTGCTTGCTTCGTGTAGTAACGACGACGCAGTTGAAAAAGACGTTCCGTTAGGTACTTATGATAACGGAGTTCTTGTCTTGAATGAAGGAAATTTTGGTACACCAAATGCTTCTGTGACGTATATTTCGAATGATTTCAATGTGCTGACTCAGAATATTTTTGGCATTGAGAATAACGATAAAAAATTAGGTGATGTAGCACAATCATTAAGTTTTTCTGAAGATAAAGCCTTTATTGTAATGAACAATTCAAATGTTGTAGAAGTAGTGAATAGATACACTTTTAAAAGTTTAGGGACAATCACTGAAAACCTTAAAAACCCTCGTTATAGTGTTGTTTTAAACGGTAAACTATATGTTACTAATGCAGGTACGAAGGCTGTAACGGTCTATGACGCAAAAACTTTTACGTATTTACAGACTATAACTATTGGTAAAACAACAGAGAAAATAATTACTGCAAATGGTAAATTATACATCACGAATGGCGCTTATGGAAGCGGTAATACAGTAACAGTTGTAAATCCTCAGAGTAATAATGCTATGAGTATAATTACGGTTGAAAATGGCGTAAATTCTATCGAAGAGAAAAACGGATCGGTATATGTGTTATGCGGAAATACAACAAAAAGTATGTTGTTTAAAATTAACACAACAGCAGATACAGCCACTTCCATAGAAACTACTACGCTAAAGAAAGCTTTGAACATGGATATTGATGGAGATAAAATATATTATACTAAAGGAACGGGT
>JAGOFG010000034.1 GCA_017997335.1 Flavobacterium sp.
TTTATAGACGAATACCTGGTGGTAGAAGTTCTTTATAGGAGGGATTTTTTTTAAAGAAAAGAACTATTTTAGGTAAGATTGGTACTGCTTTCAAATTGCGTTCGCTAATATTGTCGAGGATTGCTTTGAAAAATTGCTGAATTGTTTCTTCATCAGAAAATGAATCGGGGGCATTGAATTTTGTTAAAAATATCTTTTTCTCTTGAAAGGAATATTCAACTATTAAAAGTCCTTCAGGAACAATGGTTTCAAATTGTCTTGCAAAAATATTGTCTTTAACTTCCATTGATGAGATTGTTTTTCAGAAATTTGGATTGAAACGTATGATTATTCTTTTGTGGTTAAAGAATATTATTTCGCAAAGGTAAGGAATTGATAATCAATAAATAGTGAATGTGTGATGTTTCTTGAGGTTCTTTTTTGTTTTTTAAAGAAACGAAACTAAAGAAAGTTGATTATTATTTTTAAAGGATGGCTTGTCTTTGTATTTTTAAAACTAATTTTAGCTTGTATTAGATTTGAAATGTAATGAGTAAAATCCCTGTTTATTTTATGCCAGGTTTGGCGGCCAGTTCTGCTATTTTTGAACGAATTGATTTGCCTAAGGAGCAATTTGAAGTCATTTTGTTAGAATGGGAGATTCCCTTGGTCAACGAAACACTTTCTGAGTATGCTAGGCGAATGAGTACAAAAGTTATTCATACAAACCCAGTATTGATTGGGGTTTCTTTTGGAGGTATTTTGGTTCAAGAAATGGCCGCTTTTTTGAATCCTTTTCGGATTATAATAATTTCGAGTGTCAAAACAAATTTGGAATTCCCGAGACGAATGAAAGTTGCCAAGACCACCAAAGCCTACAAATTGATTCCTACGAGTTTGATTTTGAATGTAGAGAACTTAGCAAAATTTTCTTTTGGTGAAAAAATAAAAAGCCGACTCAAATTGTATGAAAAATTCCTTTCGGTAAGGGATATCACTTATTTAGATTGGGCTATAGAACAGGTGATTCTTTGGGAACGAACAGAGGTTGATGCAAAAGTGATTCACGTTCACGGCGATGAAGATGATGTGTTCCCTATAAAGTATATTTCAAATGCAATTGTAGTACCTGGTGGAAATCACGCGATGATTTTGTTTAGATTCCGTTGGTTGAACGAGTATTTGCCAGAATTAATTCTTACTGGAACTAAAAAAGGCGATTAACTTTATCAGTCAATCGCCTTTTATAAATAGGATGTAGCAATTAGATTTTTTTCATTTGCTCTTTCATCAAAGTAATTTGTTCTTTCAACATATTTTGTTTGTCTAACTTTTTTGCTTCATTCAATAAGTTAGTGGCTTCTAATTTTCTTCTTCTAGAAAGAGCAATTCCCGCTAGGTTTAATTTGGCTACTGCCAAATCCATATCCATGGAAAGTCCAAGTTCAATAGCTTTTTTGAAGAACTTTTCAGCTTGGTTGATATTGGTTTGAGAAACCATAATCCCGTGAAGGTAATTAAAGTATCCTTGTTGTTTTTTTACTAATGCTGTTTCAGGATTTTTGATATACGCTAACCATTTTTGAGCGCCAGGAAAATCTTGTTTTCTTAATTTTAAAAAGGCAAGTAAAATAAATTCATTTTTATAATAAAGAAAAATAGGGAAGGCGCTAAGGAATAATAGGAAAATTCCGTTTCCAATATTAGATTCTGTAAATTGCCAAATTCCTGCAATGATGATTAATGCAGCTAAGATAAGTTTGATATTTCTGTGAAACATAATAGGTGTTAAATTTAGATTGCAAAGATAGTAAAAGGAATTAAAAATATTTTTATAAAACTACTTGCTAGAAAAAAAAGTCTTTGTATATTTGCACTCGGTTTTGGAATAAGGGTTAGTCCAAACAAAATAAAGATACATAAACAAGATTTTTAAAGATACAAAGCAATGAGCAAAAGAACATTTCAACCATCGAAAAGAAAAAGAAGAAATAAACACGGATTTATGGACAGAATGGCGTCTGCGAATGGAAGAAAAGTTCTAGCGCGTAGAAGAGCTAAAGGAAGACATAAATTGACTGTTTCTAGCGAACCTAGACACAAAAAATAATGTTTTCATAAACATCATAAAGGCGTTACTTATTGTTAGTATCGCCTTTTTTTATACCCAAACGCGACTTGCGTAGATTAGTTTCCTCGGAATAAGTACAATAACAACACAATCCCATACAAAATGCCAAAAGACACATCGATAAAATCCGTTTTAATAATAGGTTCAGGACCTATTGTAATTGGTCAAGCTTGCGAATTTGATTATGCAGGTTCGCAATCGGCACGCTCTATTCGTGAAGAAGGAATAGAAGTTATTCTTATCAATTCGAATCCAGCTACAATTATGACGGATCCTTCTATGGCGGATCACGTTTATCTAAAACCTTTAACTACAAAATCTATTATTGAAATTCTTAAAGCGCATCCACAAATTGATGCTGTTTTGCCTACAATGGGAGGTCAAACAGCGTTGAATTTATGTTTGGAGGCTGATGAAAAAGGAATATGGGATGATTTTGGGGTAAAAATGATTGGTGTTGATGTAAATGCAATCAACATCACCGAAGATAGAGAGCAGTTCAAACAACTGCTTCAAAAGATTAATGTTCCTACGGCTCCTGCTAAAACAGCTACTTCTTTCCTTGAAGGTAAAGAAATTGCTCAAGAATTTGGCTTTCCGTTAGTAATTCGTCCTTCGTTTACTTTAGGAGGAACTGGAGCTGCTTTTGTGCATACTAAAGAAGAATTTGACGAAAAACTAACCTATGGTTTAGAAATGTCACCAATTCACGAAGTATTGATTGATAAAGCGCTGCTAGGTTGGAAAGAATATGAGTTGGAGCTTTTAAGAGATAAAAATGACAACGTAGTAATCATTTGTTCTATTGAGAACATGGATCCTATGGGAATCCATACGGGAGACTCGATTACAGTTGCTCCAGCGATGACTTTATCGGATACTACTTTCCAAAAAATGCGTGATATGGCCATCTTAATGATGCGTTCTATCGGAAATTTTGCTGGAGGTTGTAACGTACAGTTTGCGGTTTCTCCTGATGAAAAAGAAGATATCGTTGCTATCGAAATCAACCCTCGTGTATCTCGTTCTTCTGCTTTAGCATCTAAAGCTACTGGATATCCAATTGCTAAAATTGCATCAAAACTAGCTTTGGGCTACAACTTAGATGAATTACAAAATCAAATTACAAAATCTACATCAGCTTTATTTGAGCCAACTTTAGATTATGTAATTGTGAAAATTCCTCGTTGGAATTTTGATAAATTCGAAGGTTCTGATAGAACGTTAGGACTTCAAATGAAATCTGTAGGTGAGGTGATGGGAATTGGACGTTCGTTTCAAGAAGCATTACACAAAGCCACACAGTCATTAGAAATTAAACGTAATGGATTAGGTGCTGACGGAAAAGGGTATACGAATTACGAGCAAATTATTGAAAAACTAACGTTTGCTAGTTGGGATCGTGTTTTTGTAATTTATGATGCTATTGCAATGGGAATTCCGTTGAGTCGTATTCACGAAATTACCAAAATCGATATGTGGTTCTTAAAACAATACGAAGAACTTTATATCTTGGAAAAAGAAATTTCTAACTATAAAGTAGATACTTTATCGAGAGAATTGCTACTTGAAGCGAAGCAAAAAGGCTTTGCAGACAGACAAATTGCCCATATGATGGGTTGCTTAGAGAGTCAAGTACACGAGTTGAGAGAAAAGATGAACATCAATCGTGTGTTCAAATTGGTTGATACTTGTGCGGCTGAGTTTAAAGCACAAACACCATATTACTATTCTACTTTTGAGGCCGAAATAGAAAAAGCCAATGGAGAGCGTTATGTTGATAACGAAAGTATAGTTACAGATAAAAAGAAGATTGTTGTTCTTGGATCAGGACCAAACCGAATTGGTCAAGGAATTGAGTTTGATTACTCTTGTGTACACGGTGTTTTAGCAGCCAAAGAGTGTGGTTACGAAACGATTATGATTAATTGTAATCCAGAAACGGTTTCTACCGATTTTGATACTGCGGATAAATTGTATTTCGAACCTGTTTTCTGGGAACATATTTATGATATCATCAAACACGAAAAACCAGAAGGTGTTATCGTGCAGTTAGGAGGGCAAACAGCTTTGAAATTAGCTGAAAAACTTTCTAAATATGGCATAAAAATTATTGGAACTAGTTTTGAAGCTTTGGATTTAGCAGAAGATAGAGGACGTTTCTCTGATCTTTTGACCGAATTAGAAATTCCTTTCCCTCAATTTGGAATTGCAGAGACTGCTGATGAAGCTTCGGCTTTAGCGGATAAATTAGATTTTCCATTGTTGATTCGTCCATCTTATGTATTGGGTGGTCAAGGAATGAAAATTGTAATCAACAAACAAGAGTTAGAAGAACACGTAATCAACTTGTTGAAGTCTATTCCAGGTAATAAATTACTGTTAGACCATTACCTAGCAGGAGCTATTGAAGCTGAGGCAGATGCGATTTGTGATGGTGAAAATGTGTACATCATCGGAATTATGGAACACATTGAGCCTTGTGGAGTACACTCTGGTGATAGTAATGCTACTTTGCCTCCTTTTAATTTAGGGGAATTTGTAATGCAACAAATTAAAGACCATACTAAGAAAATTGCCTTGGCATTGAAAACGGTAGGATTAATCAATATTCAGTTTGCGATAAAAGATGATATGGTTTACATTATCGAGGCGAATCCTAGAGCTTCTAGAACAGTACCATTCATTGCAAAAGCTTATGGCGAACCTTACGTGAATTACGCTACAAAAGTGATGCTAGGTGAAAATAAAGTAACGGATTTTGATTTCAATCCACAGTTAAAAGGCTATGCAATCAAACAACCAGTTTTCTCATTTAGTAAGTTCAAAAATGTTAACAAAGCTTTAGGACCAGAAATGAAATCTACTGGAGAAAGTATTTTGTTTATTGATGACTTGAAAGATGACCAATTCTATGAATTGTATTCTAGAAGGAAAATGTACTTGAGTAAATAAACTCAAACTAATTGATAGAAAAAGCCCCTTTTTGGGGCTTTTTTCGTGTCTGATAATTACTATTGAGGATTTTGTTTTTGTTTCAAATGAAATACCCAGCTTTTATTGGTTCGTAGCTATTGGTTTGTTGTTTCTGCTCCATTCACTCCAAGAACCTACGTACAATTTGGGTATAGTAAAACCAGCAGAATACATTGTTAGTAAAGTATGGCAGGCTGTAATTCCCGACCCACAATGAACAATGGTATTCTCTGTAGAAGATTTTTCGAGGATGGCATTGTATTTTTCTTTTACTACCTCTGGAGCCAAAAACAAACCATTCTCATCTAGATTTTCAGTAAAAGGAAAGTTGATGGCACCTGGAATATGACCTGCAATTAAGTCAATGGGCTCACTTTCTCCGTTATAGCGATAAGCTTCTCTAACATCTATTACTTTATGTGAAGGAAGTTCGGCTACTTTTTCGACTTCATCAATTGAAGCTATAGGCCATTGCCAAGTTGTACAAGGATAGTTTTCTGTTTTTGCTATAGAAACGGGTTCTGAATTTACTGGGAAACCTATTTTTTCTGCGGCTTGAATTCCGCCATTAAGGACTTGTACTTTTTCGTGACCAATAGCACGTAGCATCCACCAAAAACGAGCGGCAGCATTTGCTCCATTTTTATCGTCATAAATCACCACCCAAGTTTGAGGAGTTATTCCTAAATCTCCTAAAGTTTTTGAAAAATCTTCAATGCTAGGTAATGGGTGTCTTCCTCCGATAGCAACATCAGTTTCGATAGTAGCCAATTGTGTATTAGCATCTGCAAAAATGGCTCCTTCCAAATGCTTGCTATCATAATTAAGTCTAGTGTTTGGACCGTTGCTGGCATCAACCAAGAGGATGTTTTCGGTTTTGTAAATAGTTAGTAACTCTGTTGCGTTTATAATTGGGGATATTGACATATTCAATTTTTAGTTGGTTTCAAAAGATTTTTTCAAACTATAATATAATAACATTCCCGTAATTTCATTAGTGTAGTTTATGGAGGCACTAAACAAATGATTATTGATGAAAGTGTTATAGATTTCTTGTGTTAATACAAGTCTGTCATTTTTAGCATTGTAGAGTCTAATAGTAATTTTGTAGAATTGGCGTGGTCCTAACTTTAGATTTGAAGCTTTTATTTCGGATTTGAGTTCTTTTATTTTAGTATAGGTATTGGTTAATAATTGAACCGAAAAATTCTTGTGCTCTTCCAAAGTTACTTTTTTATCTCCTTTAAGGGATTCGTAACTTGAACTGAAATAGTTGTATTTATTTCTTTCAAAACCAATCAAAATAGGAGGTGTGGAATGGACAACTGTGCCTTCTGGAACATTGTTTTTGATAAAAGTATAGCCTTTATTTTGAAGTTCTTCTGCTGTTTTGAGTTCGGTTACTTTGAATCCTTCAGGTATAGCAATTTTCCAATCGAATAGATTACAAATGAATATGTTGTTTTCTATTTTTCCATTGGTGACTTCTTCTATAATGATGCCCTCGGGGTCAATAGTTACCACCTTTTCTTGTGGGTAAAGAAAGGAAGTAAAGCAAATAGAAAATACAAGAAGGAGGCTATTTCTCATTTGCTATAGCTTTCAAATTAGTGATACTATCTCCTGTTAGCTCAGTAACATGGGCTGTGATTTTTTCGATATTCCAATCCCACCACTTAAGTTCTAAAAGTGTTTCGATTTTTTCATCTGAGAATCTTTTTTTAATCACTTTTGAGGGGTTGCCACCAACAATTGAGTATGGAGGAACATCTTTGGTTACTGTTGTATTGGCTGCAATTATGGCACCGTCACCAATTGTTATTCCTGGTAAAATTGTAACGTTGTAGCCAATCCAAACATCATTGCCAACTATTGTATTTCCTTTGTTGGGATATGTTTTGTCTTTCATAGCATTTTGCCAATCGTGACCAAAGATTGCAAATGGATACGAACTAATGCTTTGGGTTAGATGGTTGGCTCCATTCATAATAAAAGTTACGTCAGAGGCAATCATGCAAAACTTACCAATAATCAATTTATCGCCTATAAAATCAAAATGATATTTTACATTTTTTTCAAAATTAGCTACATCTTCAAAATCATCATAATAGGTGTAATCTCCAACGATAATGTTGGGATTGGTGATGATGTTTTTTAAAAAGCATAATCTTGTGTAGTTTTCGAGTGGAAATTTTTGATTTTTATTGGGGTATTGCATAGTGCTCTTGTGGTATGTCTTTTATAAATGCGACTTATTTTAGATTTTTTTTGAAAAAGTCAATGGTTCTTGTCCAAGCTAGAGTGGCTGCTTTTTCATCATATCTAGGCGTAGTATTGTTGTGGAAACCGTGATTTACATCGGGATAGATAAAGGCTGTATAATCAACTTTGTTTTGTTTTAAAATGGTTTCATAGGCGGGCCAACCTTCATTTACTCGAGTGTCTAAGGCTGCATATTGTATCAAAAGCGGTGCTTTTATTTTAGCAGCATCATCTGCACTTGGTTGTCCTCCGTAAAACGGAACAGCTGCACCTAATTTTGGAATGCGAACGGCCATCATGTTGGCAATCCATCCGCCAAAACAAAATCCTACCACACCTACATGGCCATTGCAATCTTTATGATTTTTTAAAAAGTCGTAAGCAGCAATAAAATCTTCAAGCATTTCCTCACGGGTACGCTTTTTTTGTAATTCACGACCAGCATCATCATTTCCAGGATATCCACCAAGCGGGCTTAAAGCATCGGGAGCTAATGTGATAAAACCTTCTAGCGCCCCTCTTCTTCCAACGTCTTCAATGTAAGGATTTAGGCCTCTGTTTTCATGAACGACAATAATGCCTGGTAGTTTTTTCTTTTTGTCGGTTGGTTTAGAAAGTAATCCTTTGATGGTTCCACCTCCTTTTGGGGACGAATAGCTAATCATAGCTGATTCTAATCTTGGGTCATCGGCTGCTATAGTTTGAGTGTTCTTGTAATTTGGTGTCATAAAATTGAGAAGCGTAGGAACAGTCAAACTGCCCACTGCAAAAAGCGATAATTTTTCAATAAATTGCCTTCTCTCAATTTTGTTATGAACATAATCATCATACAAATCAAAAACTTCTTGGCTAATATCAGCTTTGGTGATTTCTTTCATGGTTGGTTATGTAGGTTTTATTTGTTAAGTATCAAATCTATGACTCCTAGTGCTAAGGCGGCTCCAATGTTATTAGTTCCGTATGGGTTAAAAGAATCTATTTTTGCCCCTCTAGGATACATTGCATTTTGTGAAATAAAAAACGATTTACTGTATTTTGCTTCTTGGTTTTTTAAATAAAATGTATCGTTCAAACCGCTAGCGGGATTATACACATTCAACGAATAGGGCGTAGTATGTGTTTTGAAACTAAAATTCGGATAAGTAAATTGAATGCTGTTGTAATTTGAAAACGCCAATTTAGGTTGAAAAGTAGCAAGAGGAATGGGCATTTTGAAGTGTTGAGCATTCATTTGAGAGGTAGTAAATGCAATTATGAAAAATAATGTTCTCATAGATAGAAGGTTTTAGCACATAAAATTAACTTTTTTTTCGTTTACATAATGAGTCATTGCAAACTCTAGCGTTATTTAGTTATTTTTAATGCATTAAAAATAACTAAAATATTGTTTTTGGTAAATAATCATCAAATTTTATGGCACTTTTTCAACGATTGAATTCCAAATTAACGCCCATTATCAATACTGGATTTGGGACTAATGCCACTGTGAACGGAAAACGCTTCTTGGACAAGGAAGGTAGTTCTAGGGTGAAACGCTTAGGCTTAACTTTTTTTGAAAGAAATAGTTGGTACCATACGCTTTTGGATTTACCTACTTGGAAGTTTTTAGGTTTGTTGTTGTTGTTTTACATAGGGATTAATTTTGTTTTTGCTTGTTTGTATTTCGCTATTGGCATTGAGCACTTGAATGGGATAGCGACTTCTCAAAGTCAATGGGAGCAGTTTGGACAAGCTTATTTTTTTAGTGCGCAAACCTTTACAACTGTAGGATATGGTCATATAAGCCCTGTTGGTTTTTTAACCAGTTCGCTCTCTGCAGCCGAAGCTTTAATTGGTCTACTAAGTTTTGCAATTGCTACAGGTTTGTTTTTTGGGCGTTTTAGTAAGCCTAGAGTATATCTGAAGTTTTCGGAAAATGCGATTATCGCACCAT
Organism: Flavobacterium sp.; assembly: GCA_017997335.1. Taxonomy (GTDB): domain Bacteria; phylum Bacteroidota; class Bacteroidia; order Flavobacteriales; family Flavobacteriaceae; genus Flavobacterium. The sequence goes on from JAGOFG010000034.1 coordinate 9,282, forward strand.
ATCAAGGTGGAACAGCGTTAATGTTCAGAATGGCACCCTACAAAAACACGAATTATTTGGATACAGAAGTCAACGCTACATTTGGTTTGAGCATCGAAGAAAACGGCGTATTTACGAATAAGTTTTATACGTTAGATTTAGAGATTAGCAAAGTGAATACCTTAATGTTTAGTTGGACAATTGTGCATCCAATTACCGAAAAAAGCCCATTCTATCAATTTACTGCCCAAGATTTTGAAACCTTACAAGGTGAAATATTAGTTTTTATTAAAACTTTTGATGATATGTACAGCACAACTGTTGCCACAAGAACTTCTTATATTTTTAAAGAAGTTGTCTATGGCGCCAAGTTTAGACCAATGTTTGAAAGTAGTACAAAACACACGCATACTCTAATTCATTTAAATCAGCTCAATGATTTTGAAAAAGTAACATTATAATTACTATTTTTTTTATTGTTTATCGAAAAAAATATTTTACTTTTGTTTAATAAATTTGAAAAAACAATGAACAATATTAAAAATGTATTTAGCATCAAAGACCTAGAAAACCTTTCAGGGATTAAAGCACATACGATTCGTATTTGGGAAAAACGATACAATGTTTTGCAACCTATGCGAACAGATACTAATATTCGTTTATATGACCTTCATAGTCTTCAGAAGTTACTAAACATAACTTTGCTTCATGATTATGGGTACAAAATATCCAAGATTGCTACCTATTCTGAAGAAAAAATTCCTTCATTGGTTCGTGAAATTATCACCACCAAGAATGCCAATAATCACGCAATTAGTGATTTTAAAATGGCAATGATGAACTTTGACCAAGATTTGTTTTTTAAAACGTACGATTGGTTAATTGCAAAAAAAACATTCAAAGAGGTTTTTTTGCAAGTGTTTGTTCCTTTGATGAATGAATTGGGTTTATTATGGCAAACTGACACTATTACACCAGCACATGAGCATTTTGTGAGCTATTTGATTAAACAAAAATTACTAATTAATATTGAGCAATTACAAACGCAGCCTGTGCAACATCACGATAAAGTATTTGTATTGTCTTTGCCAATGAATGAAATTCATGAGCTAGGTTTGATGTATTTGCATTATGAAATTTTGTTGCAAGGCTACAAAACGGTTTATTTGGGCGAAAGTATGCCAATTGACAATCTAAAGGTGTTGAAAAACAATTTTGGACCTATTGTATACATTACTTACATGACTGTTCAGCCAGACCGCGAAGCGATTGATAATTATATTTCGACTATGGAGTCGGAGTTGTTGGGAGATGGTACGCAATTGTGGTTTATTGGTCGATTGGTTGAGAACATTGATAGAGATAAAATTGCCTCTGAAACGCATGTTTTTCAATCTATAACAGAATTAGTTGACGCAATCTAAAATACAAAAAAAACGCCCCTTCTATAATGAAAAAAATCACAATTATTGGCTCAGGTTTTTCTGCTTTATCCGCCTCTTGTTATTTGGCCAAAAGCGGCTACGATGTTACTATTTTTGAGAAAAATGCAACAATTGGCGGAAGAGCAAGGCAGATGAAAGCCGCTGGTTTTACTTTTGATATGGGGCCGAGTTGGTACTGGATGCCCGATATTTTTGAACGTTTTTTTGCTGATTTTAATAAAAAACCAAGTGATTATTACGAGTTAATTAAACTTTCTCCAGCTTACAGAGTATATTTCGGAATCAATGATTTTATAGCTATTGCAGATAATCTTGACGAAATTGTAACCACTTTTGAAAATATCGAAAAAGGAAGTGGTAAAGTCCTAAGAGCTTTTATGGCCGAAGCGCAAAGCAATTATGATATTGCCATCAAGGATTTGGTGTACCGACCTGGTGTTTCTCCTTTAGAATTGGTTACTACAAAAACAGCCCAAAAAGTTGGACAATTTTTTAGCAATATCAGTAGAGATGTTCGCAAAAAGTTTACCAATCCAAGATTGATTCAGATTCTTGAATTTCCAGTCTTGTTTCTTGGAGCCAAACCTTCCGATACGCCTTCGTTTTATAGTTTTATGAATTATGCAGACTTTGGTTTAGGAACTTGGCATCCCAAAACAGGAATGTTTGATGTAGTTTTAGCTATGGAAAGTTTGGCCAGAGAGTTAGGCGTGAAGTTTGTTACCAATGCAGCCATCGAAAAAATTATAGTCGAAAACAAAACAGCCAAAGCGGTTGTCATCAACGGACAGACCATCACCTCTGATGTAGTCTTGAGCGGTGCCGATTATCATCATACAGAAACTTTATTGGATAAAGAGCATCGAGCTTACTCAGGAGCGTATTGGGAAAGCCGTGTTTTTGCACCTTCCTCATTATTGTTTTATGTAGGTTTTGATAAAAAAATAGAAAATATTTCGCATCACGCTTTATTTTTTGATGTTGATTTTTACCAACACGCAAAAGATATTTACGATGAACCACAATGGCCAAAAGAACCTTTGTTTTATGCTAATTTCCCTTCTCTAACAGACCCAACAGCGGCACCAGAAGGTATGGAGTCTGCTTTCTTTTTGGTGCCTTTAGCTCCAGGAATTAATGATAGCGAAGCGTTGAGAGAACAGTATTTTGATAAAATAATTACTCGTTTTGAGCAACTTACACAACAAACTGTAAAAAATAATATTATATTTAAACAATCATTCTGTAAAAATGATTTTGTTTCTGAATATAATTCATACAAAGGAAATGCCTATGGTATGGCCAATACGCTACTCCAAACGGCTTTTTTGAGACCAAAATTGAAAAGTAAAAAAGTAAACAATTTATATTTCACTGGACAATTAACAGTGCCAGGACCAGGCGTTCCACCTGCATTAATTTCAGGAAAGTTAGTATCAGAGTTAATTAATAAAAAATTTTCAGAAGCGTAAATTATGAAGCAATTATTTGATGATGTATCTTTTAAGTGTAGTAAGTTAGTTACCAAAAGCTATAGTACTTCTTTCTCTTTGGCCGTAAAAATGCTAGCGCCAAGTATTCGAGAAGATATCTATAATATATATGGTTTTGTCCGCTTTGCTGACGAAATTGTAGACTCTTTCCACGGATATCAAAAGGAACAATTGATTCAAGATTTTGAAACCGATTATTACAAGGCATTGGAATCAGATATTAGTTTGAATCCTATTCTGAATGCCTTTCAAATCACTGTAAAAAAGAACAATATTTCAGATGATTTGGTACAAGCTTTTCTAAAAAGTATGAAAATGGACTTGGTAAAATCAGAGTATAATACCAAGGCGGAATACGATGATTACATCTACGGTTCAGCGAATGTGGTGGGTTTAATGTGTCTTAAGGTTTTTGTTCAAGGCAATCAAGAAAAATACGATGCCCTCAAAGACGAAGCGATGAGATTAGGCTCTGCTTTTCAAAAAGTGAATTTCTTGAGAGATTTAAAAGACGACAATCTAGTTTTGAATCGTAATTATTTTCCAGGAGTAGACCTTCGTTCTTTTGATGATGAAGCAAAAAAAGCGATTATTGCTGAAATTGATGAAGACTTTAAAGCAGCAAGAGAAGGCATTAAGAAATTACCGCTTGAAGCTAAATTTGGTGTTTTTACCGCCTATGTCTATTACAAAAAACTTTTGAATAAGTTAGAGCGTACTCCTTCACACAAAATCGGCACATCAAGAATACGCGTTTCCAATTATTCCAAAGCGGGATTATTGGCGCAATCTTTCGTAACCTACAAGTTGCGATTAGTTTAATATTTCATTTCAAATTCATTCAAAATGCTTAATTTTTTCATATTTCTAGGAGTTTTTCTTTTTATGGAGTGCGTCACTTGGTGTACACATAAGTTCGTGATGCACGGTTTTATGTGGTATTTTCACGCCGACCACCATCAGCCAAAATATGCACATATCTTTGAGCGTAACGATATTTTCTTTGTTATTTTTGCCATTCCTAGTATTCTCCTTTTTTATTTTGGTGTAGAAGGTGGTCTTAATTATTTGTTTTTTATCGGATTGGGTATCTTTTTTTATGGATTGTGTTACTTTCTAATCCACGATGTTTTGATTCATCAACGCTTCAAATGGTTCAAAAACACCAACAACAAATATCTTATTGGGCTACGAAAAGCACACAAAGTACACCACAAACATTTAGGTAAAGAACACGGTGAATGTTTCGGAATGCTATTCGTTCCGTTCAAATATTATAAAATGTAGTTTTTGGGCGTGCCCCCCGAAACACGAGTATACTAACAACACGACTCTCCAATCGGGGGTCGGGTCATCCATTCCCGCTTTGTTGTAGTGGCCTTTATCGCCCCTACAACAAGAGCTCCATTACTACCCCTCACGCAGGGAAATCAACACCATTTATCGCATACATTATGAAAGTATATAAATTAGAAACCGTGCAACACGTCAACGCAACACTTGACGAATGTTGGGCTTTTTTTTCCAGTCCACAAAATCTGCAAAAAATAACGCCTTTAGATATGGGATTTCAAATCGTAGATTTCGATGGTAGAACCGCCTATCCAGGTCAAGTGATACAATACAAAGTGTCGCCTTTAGCAGGAATAAAACTAAGTTGGATGACCATCATTACAGCCGTAAAAGACAAAAGCTATTTTATAGACGAGCAGCGTTTTGGTCCCTATACGTTGTGGCATCACAAACATTTCTTTGAAGCCACCGAAAACGGAGTAAAAATGACGGATGTTGTTCATTACGCCCTTCCTCTTGGTTTTTTGGGTCGCATTATGAACACACTTGTGGTCAAAAGCAAGTTAAAAGAAATATTCTCTTATCGAGAAAAAGCCGTAGATGAACTTTTTAATACCAAATAATGACTGCCCAGCCTATTACTGTTTTTTGGTTTCGTCGCGATTTGCGCTTAGAAGATAATGTAGGCTTGTATCAGGCATTACAAAGTGGCTATCCAGTACTTCCTCTTTTTATTTTTGATGATGCCATTTTGGAGCATTTACCCAAAGACGATGCTAGAGTCACTTTTATCTACGAATCATTATCGAAAATCAACGAAAAATTAGCCGAATTTGGAAGTTCTCTTTTAGTAAAAAAAGGAAAAACCCAAGATGTTTGGCAACAATTAATAACCGAATTTGAGGTCAAAGTGCTTTTTTTCAATAAAGATTACGAACCTTATGCCATAAACAGAGACCAACATATTACTGAATTATTAGCTCAAAATGGTGTAAAAGTTCAGGCATTCAAAGACCAAGTCATTTTTGAAGAAGCCGAAATCACCAAGGCCGACGGTTTGCCTTACACGGTTTACACGCCCTATAAAAACAAATGGTTAGAAAAATATAAAACGATAGCACCCGTTACTGAGCACGAAACGACAGTTTTTTCAGAAAATTGGTTGGCTAGCTCCTTCGTATTTCCTTCCTTGTCTGCTATTGGTTTTGAAACGAGTAGCATCAAAGTCAAACCCCACAATTTGACTAAAATTGCAAATTATCACGAAACCCGTGATTTTCCAGCATTAGATACAACCTCTTATTTGTCACCACATTTGCGATTTGGTACTGTTAGTGTTCGAAAATTAGTGAATTGGGCAGCGCGTAAAAATGACGTTTTCTTGAGCGAATTGATTTGGAGAGAATTTTTTATGCAAATCTTGTATCATTTCCCCAAAGTAGTCCAACACAATTTTAAATCAGCTTACGACGGCATACAATGGCGCCATGACGAAGCCGACTTTCAACGGTGGTGTTCCGGAACGACAGGTTATCCAATGGTTGACGCAGGTATGCGTGAACTCAATGCGACGGGCTATATGCACAATCGAGTGCGTATGGTGGTGGCTAGTTTTTTGTGCAAACATTTGTTATTGCCGTGGCAATGGGGCGAAGCCTATTTCGCTCAAAAGCTCTTAGACTATGATTTGTCTGCCAATGTGGGCAATTGGCAGTGGGCTGCAGGCACTGGCTGTGATGCCGCTCCTTATTTTAGAGTGTTCAACCCCGATATTCAATTGCAAAAATTTGATGCCAAAGGACACTACATCCGAAAATGGATTCCTGAGTTTGACTTAGGTTACGGCGCACCTATGGTGGAACACGCTATGGCAAGAGACCGCGCAATCGCTACATACAAAGCAGGGATTTTGAAGTGAATGCTTAGTTTAAGTGATAATTAATTCCACAATTTAGAATAAAAACAAATAAATGATTAGTTTTGCATCATGGAAAAAAGTTTTTTTGTGCTACTACTTGTTTTTTTTGGACTCTTTTGTGTTCCAATGAAAGGCTATGCTTGTACTAAAACTAAATCGACTCATAAAATCAGTACTACAAAATGCGAGTCTTTAAAAATGCAAAAGCAAGTATGTTGCGAAAATCATTCAAACAAGAAGGCTAATCCATGTTCAGGAAAATGTGGAAGCACCAAATGCATAACTTCTTGCACTTCATTTAATTTATTTCTAAATATTGAGTTTACATTTGAATCAAGCATCTTTGAAAATTTTATTCAAAAAACTACTTTTTACTATGTAGATCCTTTCGTTTCTTCAGTTCATATTTCTATTTGGTTACCCCCAAAAATAATATAATTTTTTTGTTCCTAGCCATAGGTCTGTTTTCTTGAGAATGGACACTTATGAGAAAAAAAGTATTATATCTAAATATAAAAAAAATGAAACAAACATCAAAAATGTTGGTAGTAATCGCTGTATTATTATCAACCGTAACTTCACAGGCAAAACATGTAATTCCTGCAAAAGGAACCAAACAATTTCAAAATACTAATACCGAGTCAGTAGGTATCAAATCAATGGGTGAGGCACAAAAAGAGGATCAGCTCACTTCAGTTTTCGACACCTATTTTTCTGTTAAAGACGCTTTAGTTAGTAGTAACGGTAACGATGCGGCGGGAAAAGCAAAGCAAATGCTTTTGGCTATTAAAAGCGTTAAAATGGAAAAATTGGACATGAAAGTTCATATGGTTTGGATGAAGGTTGTGAAAGATTTGACTGAAGATGCTGAACATATTTCGGAGACAAAAGATCCAAAACACCAAAGAGATCATTTTATTACCTTGTCTAAAAATGTATATCAATTAATGAAAGTATCCAAACAAGCTGCACCTGTTTACATCCAACGTTGTCCAATGGCAAATGGAGGAAAAGGAGCCGATTGGCTTAGTAAAGAGAGCGCTGTCAAAAATCCATATTATGGATCAATGATGCTAACTTGTGGTAAAGTAGTGGAAACTATAAAATAATTTTAAGGCGAAATGTTTTCATTTCGCCTTATTAATTAGATATACTATGATAGATATAAAAAAAAGCATGAGACTACTGAAAGTCTCTTTAGTGTTAATGCTGTTTTCAGTTGCAAGTTTTGCTCAAAATGTGGTTCGATATGATTTGTATGTTCGTGATACTATAGTCAATTTTACCGGTAACCCCAAGAGAGCTATTGCAGTAAACGGTCAAATTCCAATGCCGACTTTAACTTTTACCGAAGGTGATATTGCGGAAATTTATGTGCATAATGAGTTAAAGGAATCCACCTCTTTGCATTGGCACGGTTTGTTTTTGCCCAACCAAGAAGATGGCGTTCCCAATTTGACTCAAATGCCTATTGCTCCTAATACCACACACAAATATACTTTTCCCATTATACAAAACGGAACGCATTGGTATCACAGCCATTCAGGTTTACAAGAGCAAATAGGAATGTATGGATCAATGGTTTTGAAAAAGCGTTCGACGGATGAGCGGTTTAGAGATGGAATAGATAATCTGCCTACTGTACCCATTATTTTAAGTGAGTGGACCGATATCAATCCTAATAATGTGCATAGAATGTTGCATAATGCGACCGATTGGTTTGCTATAAAAAAAGGGACTACTCAAAGTTATGCTGAAGCAATTAACCAAGGACACTTTGGTACTAAATTGAATAATGAATGGAAGCGCATGAACGCTATGGATGTAAGCGATGTTTTTTATGATGCCTTTTTAATTAATGGTAAAAAGGAAACACAATTATCGCAATTCAAGGCCGGTGATAAAGTACGCTTACGCATTTCGAATGGAGGCGCTTCTACTTATTTTTGGCTAACTTATGCTGGCGGAAAAATAACAGTTGTGGCTAACGACGGAAATGATGTTGAACCTATCGAGGTGGATCGCTTGCTTATAGCTGTTTCTGAAACCTACGATGTAGTAGTTACTATACCAAATGATGGAGCGTCCTACGAATTTTTGGCAACTGCAGAAGACAGAACGAAATCAACTTCATTGTATTTAGGAAATGGCCCAAAGCAATTAGCCAAACCATTACCTAAATTAAAGTATTTTGAGGGAATGAAAATGATGAATGGTATGATGAAAATGAATGGGGATTTAGATGATATGGGAATGAGTATGAGTTTGAATCAAATGGATATGAATGTAGTAATGTATCCTGAAATTACGGGTGAAGCAAAAAAAGCTACGAGTAAAAAGACTATGAATATGTCTGAAAGTGAATATGATAGTAATGCCCTTTCCGATATTGTAACGCTCAATTATGCTATGTTAAAATCACCTTGGAAAACTAGTTTGCCCAAGAATGCCCCTGTAAAAGAATTGCGTTTTGAACTTACGGGAAATATGAATCGGTACGTATGGAGCTTAAATAATAAAGTAGTTTCTGAAACCGATAAAATATTGATTAAAAAGGGCGAAAACGTTCGGATTACCATTTATAATGGATCCATGATGAGACATCCAATGCATTTGCATGGTCATGATTTTAGGTTACTTAACAATCAAGGCGATTATGCTCCTTTGAAAAATGTGGTTGATATCATGCCAATGGAAACAGATACGTTGGAATTTAATGCAAATGTGGAGGGCGATTGGTTTTTTCATTGTCATATCTTGTACCACATGATGGCAGGAATGGGTAGGGTTTTTACTTATGAAAATCAGGCTGCAAATCCTTTGATTCCCAATCCTAAATTGGCGCAAAAGCAATTGTTCGCAGAAGATCGAATGTTTCATTTTATGGCCGAAAATGATTTCGCAACCAATGGAAACGATGGAGAAGCCATGTTTAGTAATACACGATGGAGCATTGGAACCGAATGGAGATTAGGATACAACGATCATCATGGGTATGAAACAGAAACACATGTTGGGCGGTACTTGGGTAAAATGCAGTGGATTATGCCCTTTGTTGGATTTGATTGGAGATACAGAAAAATGAATTTAGGGCAACAGGAAAAAAATCTGTTCGGACAATCTAATACAAAAGATAACCGTTCTGTTGTGAGTTTGGGAATAGAATATGTATTACCTATGTTGGTAAAACTACAAACTGAAGTGTATTCGGATGGAAATATTCGACTACAATTAGAAAGAAAGGATATTCCAATTTCAAAACGTTTGCGAATGAATCTGATGTGGAATACGGATAAAGAATATATGGCAGGATTGCGCTATATAATCAAAAGAAATTTTTGCATTACCACACATTATGATAGTGATATGGGCTTAGGTTTTGGGCTTAATTTGAATTATTAAAGAAACAATATTAGTTATTTTTTGAAAATTAGATGAAACTTTACATCAAAAACATGGTATGCCACCGTTGTATCATGGTGGTACAATCCGAATTAGAAAAGAAAGGGTTTGCTCCCCTTAACGTTTTGCTTGGCGAGATTACTTTCGATACCCAACTTCCTAGTCATGATCTACAACTTATCGCTGAAACTCTTCAAAACGTGGGTTTTGAGATTATCAAAGATCAAAAAAAACAAGAGGTTGAAAAAGTAAAAAGTTTGATTATTGATTTGGTTCAAAATCAAAATTCGGCACTCAAAAA
>JAGOFG010000152.1 GCA_017997335.1 Flavobacterium sp.
CCGTGTTTCCTATCTGGTCTATGAACAGTTTTTCCTTCGAGCATACTGAAGGCTTTCAACAACTTTCTGCGGGTATCTTCTGGAAGAATAACCTCATCTATAAATCCGCGTTGTGCTGCGGTATACGGATTGGCAAATAACTCAGCATATTCAGCTTCTTTTTCTAATAGTTTTGCTTCGTGGTCTTCGGCTTCGCTAATTTCTTTTTTAAAGATAATTTCAGAAGCACCTTTGGCACCCATTACCGCAATTTCTGCCGTAGGCCAAGCAAAATTCATATCGGCACCAATGTGTTTGGAGTTCATTACATCATAAGCTCCTCCATAGGCTTTTCGAGTAATCACTGTAACTCTTGGCACTGTAGCCTCACTAAAAGCATATAATAATTTAGCACCGTGCACAATGATTCCGTTCCATTCTTGATCGGTTCCTGGCAAGAAACCTGGAACGTCTTCCAACACCAACAACGGAATATTGAAACTGTCGCAAAAACGAACAAATCTCGCAGCTTTGATGGAACTTTTTACATCCAAACACCCTGCTAAAAACATTGGATTGTTGGCTACAATTCCGATACTTCTTCCTCCCAAACGGGCAAATCCAACAATTATATTTTCGGCATACTCTTTATGAATTTCATAAAAAGAATCGGCATCAATAATCCCTCGAATCACTTCGTGCATATCATACGGTTTGTTGGCACTGTCTGGAATAATTGTAGCCAATTCCATTCGCACTTCATCGCCCAAAACATAAGGTACTTTGGGAGTTGTTTCTTTATTATTTTGTGGCAAATAGCTCAAAAGATTTTTGATACTGTTCAACAAAGCCACTCCGTTGGGAGCTGTTAAATGCGCCACTCCCGATTTGGAAGCGTGCGTTACGGCTCCACCTAAAGCTTCTGAAGTTACTTCTTCGTTGGTTACCGTTTTCACGACATTGGGTCCCGTAACAAACATATAACTGTTGTTTTCTACCATCATAGTAAAATCGGTCATCGCAGGGGAATACACTGCACCACCCGCGCAAGGTCCCATAATTGCTGAAATCTGAGGTATCACCCCAGAAGATTGTACATTGCGATAAAAAATATCTGCGTAACCTCCCAAAGAACGAACGCCTTCTTGAATTCGAGCACCTCCTGAGTCGTTTAATCCAATCATTGGCGCACCCACTTTGAGCGCCATATCCATTACTTTACAAATTTTCTCGGCGTGTGTTTCGGACAAAGAACCACCAAAAACGGTGAAATCTTGTGCAAAAACATAGACCAATCTTCCATTAATAGTTCCGTAACCTGTAACTACCCCATCTCCGTAAATCAGGTCCTTCTCCATACCAAAATCGGTAGTTCTGTGGGTAACCAACATCCCAATTTCTTCAAAAGAACCTTCGTCCAACAAATACATCACTCGCTCTCTTGCGGTTAGCTTCTTACTGGCGTGATGTTTATCAATTCGTGCTTGACCACCACCCAATTGGGCTAGTGCTATTTTTTCGTTTAATACTTTTATTTTAGATTCCATACTTTTTTTGTTATTAACCCATTGGTGAAATTACTTTTTACCACATAGAATCATAGAATTTGTTGTTTTATTTAGAGAAATTAATAGACGTTTTACTATTCACATAGCTCATCTATTGTGAAAAATAGTGTTATTTCTTTTTTCCTCTGTTGATTTAGTTTATCTATGAATCTCCTATGTGGTTAAGTTTATATTTTATTTGAATTTACCCAACGGTTTGTTATTAAAATGTACCAAGCACTCATTTAATTAGGCAATCGAAGCACTTTTTGGTCCTGTAAATACTGTTGCAACGCCAATTTTGCTGCAATCAATGCTTCTTTCTGAGTTTGTTCTTTTAAAATCTCAGGATTGTAATACTTCTTTACAAAATTGGTATCAAAATCTCCCGAACGAAACGCCTCGTGTTGCATTACAAAAGCACCAAAAGGTAATGTGGTTTGCACACCTTCCACTTTATAATCCGCAATAGCTTGTTCCATTCGCTGAATAGCTTCTTCACGAGTGGCTCCGTAAGTGATTAATTTGGCCAACATCGGGTCATAATAAATAGGCACATCCATTCCTTGAGCATATCCGTTATCTACTCGGACACCTTCGCCCTCGGGCAATTGGTACACTTCTAAATTACCTACACTCGGTAAAAAACCATTCAAAGTATCTTCGGCATACACACGTAATTCTACAGCGTGACCGTGAATTTTCAAATCATCTTGTTGAATGGTAAGCGCTTCGCCTCTAGCCACGCGAATTTGCATTTCGACCAAATCGACTCCAGCAATAATTTCGGTAACTGGATGCTCTACTTGCAAACGCGTATTCATTTCTAAGAAATAAAAGTTCAGTTGTTCATCCACCAAAAACTCCACGGTTCCTGCTCCCAAGTAATCACAAGATTTAGCTACCAATACGGCGGCTTCTCCCATTTTTTTTCGAATTTCGGGTGTGATAACCGCAGAGGGTGCTTCCTCCACTACTTTTTGATGACGACGTTGAATACTACATTCTCTTTCAAACAAGTACAATACATTGCCGTGACTATCAGCCATCACTTGAATTTCGATATGTCTTGACGAAGCGACATATTTTTCAATAAAAACCGCTCCATCACCAAAAGCAGCCACAGCCTCACTAATAGCACGGTTCATTTGCGCTTCAAAATCGGCTTCATTATCTACGACGCGCATCCCTTTTCCGCCACCTCCAGCAGAAGCTTTGATTAAAATAGGAAAACCGATTGCTTTTGCGGTTCGCTTAGCCTCTTCAATATCGGTAATCGAGTGGTCCACTCCAGGAACCATTGGAATGTCGTATTTTAAAACGGCTTCTTTGGCGGCCAATTTACTACCCATTATATGAATGGCTTTGGATTTTGGACCAATGAATATGATGTTGTTTTTTTCGGCTTCTTCGGCAAATTCAGCATTTTCACTCAAGAAACCATAGCCTGGATGAATCGCATCTGCTTGGACCGCTTTGGCCACTTCTATAATTTTATTTCCTAACAAATAGGATTGATTGGATGGTGCTTCACCTATACAAACCGCTTCGTCTGCAAAGGCAACGTGAGGTGCATTTCGGTCTACAGTAGAATACACCGCCACTGTTTTGATTCCCATTTTTCGAGCAGTTTTCATCACGCGAATCGCGATTTCTCCTCTATTGGCAACTAGTATTTTTTTCATTTTTTTTCTATTCAAATTCTACCAACAATTGTCCTTTATCAACAGCATCGCCAACAGCTACAGCAATCGATTTGATTACTCCATTTCGTGGCGATTGAAAACTGTTTTCCATTTTCATCGCTCCCAAAATGAGTAAATTATCGTTTTCTTGAACGGTTTGTCCCACACTAACATTGATTTCTAAAATCAAACCAGGCATTGGTGCTTTGATGGAATTTACTTTTTGTACCGTGCTGGTATCAAATCCCATTTCTTCAATCAAAAGGTCCAAAGCGTCAGCAATGGCTACAGTATACACTGAATTATTCACTTCAATAGTGTATTCCTTTTTATGAAAATCAGCAGCTACAATCTGAGCTTGATACCGCTTGTTTTCACTTAAAATATGAAATTGATTGTCAGTTGTCGCAACCACATCTAGCGCATTGGCTGAGGCTGCATCGCATTCGAAATGAAAAGTATCATTTACTTTTAGTTGATAACTACTACTCATGTTTACGTTTTTAGTACTGGTAAATGTAATTAAAGAAAACGTTTTCGTAACGCAGTTAAAGTAAGTTTAATACAAAAAATACTAAGTAGTAAATTGTTTTAAAAGAAATAATGAAAATTGGTTTTTCTAACGACAGATTTCGAAAGAAAATGTAAATAAATTACAAAATTAATAATCCAAAGGAGCGCAACGTTTGCATCGGTTTTGAGTACCAAAACAGCTCAAAATCGGATAAATGGTCTTCAAAATCAGCTTTAATTTTTTGAAAAGAATACACTTTGGATTGCGAAACCGCAATTTTATCTAAAATAGCAACCAACCATTCGCCTTCAGCTTTATTGGTTTGAACAGCAAAACTTTCTTTCTTGTCGTGAAAGGTCAATTTTGCGAGTTCCCAAGAATTACCTTTTTTGGATTTAGTAAAATATTCAACAGAAGGTTTTCCTCCCAACCAAACTACTTTGGCTGTAGGTTTTGTGGTGAAATTTTCTTCTTCTTGAAGTGCATTAAAAATAAAATCAGGGTGAATTTTGGTTTTTGGAATCTTAAAGTCAAACCATTCTTGCAGCTCAAAGTCGAAACAAATACCGTGCATAAAATTGAACAAGGATTTCTTCAGTCCGAAACTAAATTTTTCGTGGTCAATACCTATCTTGTCTGTATAATTAATGTCATTTATGGCAAAAATCCCTTTCTCTGAACCTTGTAATGGAAGGAGTTCTGGTGTAACACCAAATTTTTCAGGATACAATCCCACTGGGCTATGAGCCGTCATCGCAAACTGGTGCCAAAATCCAGATTGCAACACTCCTGCTTCAAACAATTGACGCACCATTTCGAGACTGTCTATCGTTTCTTGAACCGTTTGGGTTGGGTAACCGTACATCAAATACGCATGTACCATAACACCTGATTCCGTAAAATTGCGAGTCACTTTGGCCACTTGCTCAACCGTTACTCCTTTATCAATTAATTGCAACAATCGGTCAGAAGCCACTTCCAAACCACCTGAAACTGCTATACAACCAGAAGCTTTGAGCAATCGACATAAATCGGCCGAAAAACTTTTCTCAAAACGGATATTCGTCCACCAAGTAACCGATAATTTTCGGCGTAAAATTTCGAGTGCTAAAGCTCGCATTAAAGCTGGTGGTGCTGCTTCGTCAACAAAATGAAAGCCATTCTGACCCGTTTGTGTCATCATTTCTTCCATTCGGTCACACAACAAATTGGCAGCTATAGGTTCGTAGATTTTGATGTAATCCAAAGAGATGTCACAAAAAGTACATTTGCCCCAATAACAACCATGCGCCATCGTCAACTTGTTCCAACGCCCATCGCTCCACATCCGATGCATCGGATTCACCACTTCGATTACCGAAATGTATTTATCCAACAGCAAATCCGTATAATCTGGAGTACCAACTTGCGATTGTTTATAATCAGGTCTTGAAGCATTGTTTTTATAAACGACTTTTCCCTCTTCTAAAATAAAAGTTCGTTTGAATTCTTTGGTATTTGGATTTTGAATATTAGAAATTAGTAATTCAACAGGAAGTTCCCCGTCATCTAAAGTAATAAAATCAAAAAACTCAAACACTCGAGCATCCGAAAGCGAACGCAATTCGGTATTGGGAAAACCACCTCCCATAGCAATTTTGATATTCGGATAGTGCTTTTTCACCCATTGTGCCGAACGAAAAGCGCTGTACAAATTTCCAGGAAAGGGTACAGAAATCAGCATTAATTCTGGCTGAATTCTGGCTATTTTTTCTTCCAAAATAGATAGTAAAATTCCATCGATATAAGTAGGTTCTTTTTGCAAAGCTTCGTACAACTCGTCAAATGAATTGGCGCTTCGACCCAAACGCTCGGCATAGCGACTAAAACCAAAATTTTCATCGACACATTCGACTATAAAATCCGAAATATCTTCAAGGTACAAAGTTGCCAAATGTTTGGCTTTATCTTGTGTTCCCATCGTACCAAAAGCCCAATCCAACTCCTCCAATTGCGCAAAACGTGACGCTTCGGGCAAATAATCTTCTTGACAAATTTGCAATGCCAAAGTTGGATTTTTGCCCTGCAAAAAAGCAATTACAGGATCTATGGTTTTGACATATTCGTCCCAAAGTGCTACTATTCTTTTCGCATTATCAGACAAGTTGCTAGTTCCCCCCTTGGGGGTTAGGGGGCTCAATCCCTCTCTCGAAAACAATTTCAAAATCACCTCAATACCCAAATCCGCTTGTTCCGAGGGTACTTCAAGGGTATTCAAAAAACCTTTGATATACGCCGTCGCTGGATACGGGGTATTCAGTTGCGTAAACGGTGGCGTGATAAGAAAGAGTTTTGGTTTCAAGACGGTATTGTTTTGATGCAAAA
>JAGOFG010000153.1 GCA_017997335.1 Flavobacterium sp.
AACTTATTTTAATAATATTGGAAACCAATTAAAATTATTGTTATTTCGCAACATAATAACTATCTAGTTATAAGCTTGGCTTTTTGCAAAACAATATTTAGTTCAAAATGCAGTTTATAAAATATAAAACCCTATTTAAAAAAGAAAAAAAATGAAAAAAAACATTCTTATTGCAGCTTTAATCTTTTTAGGAACATTGAATTCACAAGCACAATTATTACGCTTAGGAGCAAAAGCAGGTATCAATTATGCAAATCTAACAGGTACTGATATTACTGTTAATTCAGAAAATTACAAATCTGATGCTATTACAAGTTACCACATTGGTTTATTAGCCGAAATAAAATTAACAGAGAAATTTGGCATCCAACCTGAATTATTGTACTCTACTCAAGGAGCCTCTTACAAAAGCGCCACCAAAGAATTCAAAAATGAATTGGGCTACTTAGCTATTCCTGTAATGGCAAAAATCTATTTAAACAACACCTTCAGCTTAGAATTAGGTCCACAAGCTTCTTTCTTATTAAGCGAAAAAGACAATGTTAACATAGAAGACTCCAAAACATTCGACTTTGCGGTTGCTGGTGGTTTAGGTGTGAAAATTACAAAAGGCATCTTTGTACAAGCTCGTTACGGACTTGGATTAACAGAAGTTTCAACCAATTCAAAAGCAAAAAATTCTGTTGTGCAAGTTTCTGCTGGATTTATGTTTTAATAAATAACAAAATCAACTACAAAACCGTACTATTATTTAGTACGGTTTTTTTATTTTTACCAAAAAGAACCATTATGCAAATTGCTATTATTAACGGCCCCAATCTAAATTTATTAGGAAAACGTGAACCCGAAGTGTATGGAACAGCAACCTTCGAAGATTATTTTGAAAGTTTAAAAACCAAGTTTCCTCATATTCAATTCTCATATTTTCAAAGCAATATCGAAGGAGAATTAATCGATAAAATTCAAGAATTTGGCTTTTCTTATACTGGAATCATTCTCAATGCTGGTGCTTATACCCATACATCAATTGGCATTGGCGATGCGGTAAAAGCCATAACGACACCAGTTATTGAAGTGCATATTTCCAATACTTTTTCAAGAGAAAGTTTTAGACATCAATCCTATATTTCAGGAAATGCCAAAGGGGTTATTTTGGGTTTCGGTCTAAAAAGTTACGAACTCGCGATTCAATCTTTTGTATAACCTTACCATTTTTAACACAATAAATTAACAAATTTTTATGATGTAAGTTTTTTCATCTGTTTAATTTTACAAAAAAAGCAGATGAAACAATTTTACGTTTTTATTTTATTTTTAATCTCTTCGCCTTTTATAGCACAAATAAAAGGTACTATTACTGACGAAAAAGGAAACCCATTACCTTTTGTTTCTGTCATCATTCAAAATTCCTATTCAGGAACTACCACCAACGACAAAGGAAAATATGAACTAAATCTGAAAAAAGAAGGTGATTATACCTTGTTGTTTCAGTTCCTTGGATATAAAACCGTAAAGAAAACGATTCACTACGAAAAAACACCAATAATAATTGACATTGAGTTGTCTGAAGAAAATTACAACCTCAACGAAGTAGTTATCAATCCCAAAAATAATCCTGCCAACGCCATTATCAAAAGTGCGATTGCAGCACGAAAAGAAAACGCTGAAAAAACAGCCCGATTCACCGCCGATTTCTATTCGCGAGGATTATTCAAAATCAAAAATCTACCTAAAAAGATTTTAGGAATGAAAATAGAAATGCCAGACGAAATGACCACTGGCTTAGATTCTACCGGAAGTGGCATTTTGTACTTATCTGAAACCGTATCAAAACTCACCTTCGAAAAACCAAACAACTATAAAGAAAGAATTATTGCCTCAAAAATATCAGGAAACGACAAAGGCTTTAGTTACAATACCGCTCGCTCTTCATTTTATGATTTTTATGACAATACCGTCGATTTTGATGTAAAAATGATTTCACCCATAGCTAGCAATGCTTTTCAATATTACAAATACAAACTCGAAAGCACTTTTTTTGACGAAAGCAATCATCAAATCAACAAGATTAAAGTCATTCCAAGACGCGACAAAGAACCCGTTTTTGAAGGTTACATTTATATTGTAGAAGACAGTTGGGCGATTTATGCCGTTGATTTCGATATCAAAGGCTATCGTATGCGTAATGAATTCACCGAAGTAATGACCTTAAAACAAAACTTCAATTACAATTCCAAAACTAAAATTTGGAGCAAAAATGCCCAAAGCTTAGCATTTACAGCTGGTGCATTCGGAATCGGATTCTCAGGCACTTTCAACTATGTGTACAGCAATTATGAATTCTTTGATGCTTTTGATAAAAAGACCTTTGGCAATGAAATTGTTAGTTTTGAAAATAATGCCAACAAAAAAGAAGATACTTTCTGGGAAAGCACAAGACCTATTCCACTCACCGAAGAAGAAAGCAAAGATTATATCAAAAAAGACAGCATTCAAACCATTCGTTCATCCAAAACCTATTTGGATTCTATTGACCAAAAACGAAATAAATTCAAACTATTAGACCCCATAACAGGTTATAACTATAGAAACACCTTCAAAAAATGGTCGTTCGATTATGCTGGATTAATGGACATAAGTTCATTAACGTTCAATACGGTTCAAGGTTTCAATCTAGACTCTGGCTTTACCTATAGAAAATGGGATGATGAATCTGGAAAAAGCACAGCCCTTGCAACAACTTTCAATTATGGCTTTTCAGACGAACGTCTTCGCGTAGTCGGAAACTTTAGTCACCGATTTAATAATCAAAATTATGCCACAATTTGGGTTTCAGGAGGAACGGCTGTTAAACAATTCAACGAAAACAATCCAATCTCGCCTTTCATCAATTCGATAAGCACACTCTTTTTCAAAAACAATTTTATGAAATTGTACAACAAAGAGTTTTTCAATATAGCATATTCTCAAAACATCGCCAACGGCATCAACTTTACCGGAAAACTAGAATACAGCCAACGCAAACCATTATTTAATACTACTAACTATACCTTTATCAAAAATGACGACCTTTATTCTTCAAACAATCCTTTGGATTCTAATGATTATTCAACTGCTGGTTTCACAACTCATCAGTTACTAAAAGCTAATTTGAACTGGCGCATTAACTTTGGCAACCAATACATTTCGCGCCCTGACGGAAAATTCAACCTCCGAAACGACAAGTATCCAACCGTGCTTTTAGGCTACGAAAAAGCCTTTGCTGCTAGCCAAAAAAACTACGAGTATGATTTAATTAGTGCTCGTGTGCTATATGACCTTTCATTATCCAACAAAGGCGATTTGGGTGTAAATCTAAGAGCAGGTAAATTCTTCAATGCCGAAAATATTGCCTTTATGGATTACAAACATTTCAATGGCAATCAAACACGAATTGGCCAAACCGAACGCTATTTAAACGTTTTCAACCTGTTACCTTATTACAGTAATAGCACAAACGATGCATATCTTGAATTTCATTCAGAGTACAGCGACAATGGTTTTATAATGAACAAAATACCAGGACTCAACCTTTTAAAAAGCAGTTTAATGCTCGGTTTTCACAACTTAGCCATTCCAAATCGCAAACCTTACCAAGAAATCAGCATAGGACTCGATAACTTAGGAATAGGGAAATTCAAACAGTTCAGAGTAGATTATGTCCGTTCTTACCAAAATGGTTTTCAAGGTGACGGCGTAATTTTTGGACTAAAACTATTGAATATTTTAGATTAGGAGCAGCAAGAACAGGCTTTCTTGTGGGCAAAGTCCCGTCATCCGCTATATCTTTTTTTATTTTACCCTGTCAGGGTTTTGAACCCTGACAGGGTAAAATAAAAAAAGGATGCCGCTACTACCGGGGCTAAAAGGAAGCATCTTACCTTTTTGCTTTCATGGAGACTTAAATTTAATTCGGTTCTACATGAATCAAAACATGTCCCAAAGAAGGGATTTGAGCTCTGAGCGTATCTTTCAAATCATGTGCAATATCATGTCCTTCTCTAACTGTAATGGTACCTTCAACCCTTGCATGCAAATCTACATGATACTGCATTCCTGCTTTTCTAATAAAACATTTTTCAGTATCAATCACCCCTGGAACCGTTAAGGAAACAACTCTAATTTCCTCCACCAATTCATCATATAGATGTTCATCCATTATCTCGCTCAAAGCCGGTCTAAATATTTTATAGCTATTGTACAAAATAAAACCAGATGCAAAAAGAGCCGCCCAATCATCGGCAGATTCATAACCTTTACCAAAATAAAGTGCGATAGAAATACCTAAAAATGCCGCTACCGAAGTAATAGCATCGCTTCTATGATGCCAAGCATCGGCTTCCAAAGAAGAACTATTGGTTTCTTTACTTCTTTTCATCACTAGTTGAAAGGAATATTCTTTCCAAATAATGATGGCTCCCAAAATATAAAGTGTCCAAGATTTAGGTAATTCATGAGGGGTTCCTATATTCTGAATACTCTCATACGCAATAATCGTTGCCGAAGTAATCAAAAAACCGACCACTAGAAACGTAATCAAAGGTTCCGCACGTCCATGACCGTAAGGATGATTGTCATCCGCAGGTTTATTAGAATATTTGATTCCAAAAAGGACCAAAAAGGACGCGAAAATATCAGTAGTAGATTCAATCGCATCAGCAATTAGCGCATAAGAATTACCGAAAAAACCAGCCAATCCTTTTACTATAGCCAAAGACGTATTACCAATAATACTAAAGTAAGTTGCTTTTATAGCTGTTTGTTCGTTAGTCATAAATTAGTGATTAGTCCTTAGCAGTTAGTCCTTAGCAATTAGTCAATTTGGCTAATTACTAAGGACTAAAGCTAATTATTAATTTTAAGCGAATTGTTGATTTTAGTATAAACTAAACTTGTATTTAATCAAGATTTAGCAACTAGTCCATTGCGCTATTCACTATGGACTAATTACTAAGTACTCAAAAAAAAAATTAAGCTCTTACAATATTGGCTCCGATAGCTCTAAGACGCTCATCAATGCGCTCGTAACCTCTATCAATTTGTTCAATATTTTGAATAGTACTTGTTCCTTTCGCTGACAAAGCAGCAATCAATAACGAAATACCCGCACGAATATCTGGTGAAGACATTGTAGTAGCTTTTAATTGCGATTTGAAATCATGCCCAATAACTACCGCTCTATGTGGGTCACACAAAATAATTTTTGCTCCCATATCGATTAACTTATCTACGAAGAACAAACGGCTTTCGAACATTTTTTGGTGTATCAATACGTCACCTTTACCTTGAGTAGCTACTACCAAAACAATACTCAATAAATCTGGAGTAAAACCAGGCCAAGGTGCATCAGCAATGGTTAAAATAGAACCATCAATATCTGTTTTAACTTCGTAACCATTTACGTGTGCTGGAATAAAAATATCATCTCCTTTTTTCTCTAGTGTAATCCCTAGTTTACGGAATACATTAGGAATAACTCCAAGATTTTCCCAACTTACATTTTTTATAGTAATCTCTGATTTAGTCATAGCGGCCAATCCAATCCAAGAACCAATCTCAATCATATCCGGAAGAATACGGTGTTCACATCCACCTAATGCTTCTACTCCTTCAATAGTCAACAAATTAGACCCAACACCAGAAATTTTAGCACCCATGGAGTTAAGCATTTTGCATAATTGTTGCAAATAAGGCTCACAAGCAGCGTTGTATACTGTAGTTGTACCTTTCGCTAAAACGGCAGCCATTACGATATTAGCAGTTCCAGTTACTGAAGCTTCGTCCAATAACATATCTGTACCTGTAAGTCCATCTGGAGCTTCTACTCCATAGAAATGATCTTCTCTATTGTATCTAAACTTAGCGCCTAAATTGATAAATCCTTCAAAATGGGTATCCAATCTTCTTCTTCCAATTTTATCTCCACCTGGTTTCGGAATATAACCTTTACCAAAACGAGCTAATAATGGACCAACAATCATAATCGAACCAC
>JAGOFG010000035.1 GCA_017997335.1 Flavobacterium sp.
AGAAGATTACACCTTAAACATTACAACTTCTGCAGCCAAAGCTACAGTCTTGAAAGAGGCAATCAATGAAGATACTGTTGTGGTTGAGAATGATGCAACTTCCAAAAAAATAGCTGTGTATCCTAACCCTGCAAGAGAAGATTTTACTATTGAGTTTGATAGTGAAAAAGAGGACAAGGTATCGATTCGTATTTTTTCTTTAAATGGCAATGAAGAGAAAAATATAGAAGTGAAATCTGAAAAAGGGGCGAATAGAATTAGAACAACAACCAATGGTTTGGTTCCTGGCCATTATATCGTGAAAGTGATTCGATCCGGTGAAGTGCTTACTTCAAAAATGATCATTTCGAATTAGTAATTGAATTAGTTTTTTGCAAAAGAACCCCCTTCATTTGATCTCTGAAGGGGGTTCTTTTTTTTTAAAAGAGGCTTTTTTTACTCTATGTCGTCTAACTTGAAAGGATAATCGCCAAACAAAGTTGCTAATTTTCTAACCGCATAGGTGTTTTTAGTCATTTTATTGGATAAAGCAATAATAGTAACTTTTTCTTTTGGCAAAGTTATGTAGGAAGAGGTGTTGCCGTGCCACCAACCATTGTGAAAATAAAAATTCTGACCGGTTTCCCAATTGATCATTCTAATCCCAAGGCCATAGTTTTTGGTTCCTTTTCGCTCATTGCTATACGGTTTAAAAACTTGTTCCCATAATCCAGGCTCCAAGAAGTTTTTAGCATTTCTTGCCAAATCAAATTTGAGCAAATCTCTCGGAGTGGAATAAATGTTTTTATCTCCATAAACGCCATCCAGATAATCGATTCCGATTTCTACTTTGTTCGCTTTGTAAGACGGTACAATTCTTTTCTTGTCTTTTTTGATGTCACAAACAAAGGAATGTGTCATTCCCAAAGGTTGAAACAGCATTTTGTTCATGGCTTCTATATAAGAAAGTTTGGTAACTTTTTCTATAATTAAGGCAAGCATCGCATAATTAGTGTTGCAATACGCAAAACGACTGTCTGTTCTAAATTCTAAACCTATGTTTTTGGTCGCCATTAAATCCAATAAATCCTGATTGGTCAACGTTTTGTGTCGGTCCCAAATATTGGCCTTTCTGTCTGTAAAATACGAATAGTTGCGTATTCCACTTCTGTGATTTAATAAGGTTCTCACGGTAACATCAGGATAAGGGAATCGATCTAACAAAGTGGTTACTTTTTGGTCTAAATCCAATCGTTTTGCATTCACCAATTTCAAAATAACTGTCGCAGTCAAAACTTTACTTACTGAAGCTATGTGCAATGGGGTTTCGCTTGTAATTGTATCTTTATCCCTAAGGTTTGCTAAGCCATTGTATTTTTCATAAATAATTTGGCCATTTTGCGCCACTAATAAACTTCCGTTCATAGTGTTATTGGGCCAGTTTTTTTTGTAAAAAGCGTCAATTTTTGCTCTTTTTTCTTGAATATAAGTGGCTGTTAATTCAGTACTATCTTTTGCAGCTGGTTTGAGTATCGGAAGTACGTTTTTAGGGAGCTGTGCATCGGTTAATTCTACTTTTTTTATTTCTTTTGCACAGGAAGTAATTGCCAAAAAAAGGACAAGTAATTGTGCTATATTTGCTTTTTTAATAAGAGTCATTTGTTGGAAAATTGAAAAAAACAAATATATAGAATCAATTGCTTTTTAATTCTAGTTTTTTTCAAAATATCTCACTTTTCATCCTCATAAAAATAAGGCTTCAGTTTAGAGTATTGGAGTTCAATAATTAATGTAAATGCATTTTGACAATAATAGATGGGAAATGCTTATTTTTCGATTATATTGTTATATTTGTAACAAATAAATTCAATAAAGTTAAATAATAACGTAATTTAAATACTATAAAAATGAAGTTTGGAATTATCAAAGAAAGAAAAAACCCACCAGATAGAAGAGTTGTTTTTTCTCCAAATGAAATCAAAACCATTCAAGAACAATTTCCTGTAGTATCTTTTAAAGTAGAGCCTTCTGATATTCGTATTTTTTCGGATGCAGAATACCAAAACTTAGGAATCGAAGTTACTGATGATTTGTCCGACTGCGAAGTCTTATTTGGTGTAAAAGAAGTTCCTGTAGAAGCTTTAATTCCTAATAAAAAATACTTCTTTTTTTCGCATACTATCAAAAAACAACCTTACAATCAAAAGTTATTGCAAGCCGTTTTAGAGAAAAACATAGAATTATACGATCATGAAACCATCGTTGATGCTGCGAATAAAAGACTAATTGGTTTTGGTCGTTATGCAGGTATCGTAGGAGCGTATAATGCCATTCGTGCTTTCGGAATTAAATTTGAATTGTTTAAAATGCCTAAAGCATCTGCTTTGAAAGGGAGAGATGCTTTGGTACAGCAAGTAAAAAGACAAATCATTCCTCCTATAAAAATTGTAGTTACGGGTACAGGAAAAGTGGGTAGTGGAGTGAAGGAGATGCTGTTAGCGATGAAAATCAAAGAGGTTTCTGTTGAAAATTTTTTAACCAAAAATTTTACGCAACCCGTATTTACTCAAATAGATGTTTTAGAGTACAATAAACGAATGGATGGTCAAAAATTTGATACTAAAGATTTTTATAAAAACCCTTCAGAGTATGAGTCCGATTTTGAGCGTTTTACAAAAGTGGCAGATATTTATATTTCGGGGCATTTTCATGCCAATGCTGCGCCTCAAATTCTATCTCAGAAAATGTTACAAGCCAGTGATTGTGCGATTAAGATTGTAGCCGATGTTTCTTGTGATGTAAATGGCCCAATTGCTTGTACCTTGAGAGCTTCTACTATAGAAGAGCCTTTGTATGGTTATTTGCCAAGCGAAAACAAAGAGGTTGATGTTTTTCATCCTGCAGCAATTGTGGTAATGGCTGTAGATAATTTACCTTGTGAATTGCCCAAAGATGCGAGTGAAGGATTTGGAGAAATGTTTACGCAACACGTAATTCCAGCATTTTTTAATAATGATGCTGACGGAATCTTGGCAAGGGCAAAAATGACTGAAAACGGTGTGTTAACAGAACGTTTTAACTATTTGCATGATTATGTCGCAAAAAAGTAGTCGGTTTTTATTGAGTAGCAATAGTATAGCGTAGTCTTGAGCCAAGGCAAAATAGATTTAAAAATATAGTGGAGTTTTTAAGGATTTTATTGGTTTAAAAAAATATTCCCACTATATTTGTCGCAACATTCAAAATTCCGGAAAACATGTTTGAATTTTCACAGTACTTAGGCTTCTTACTTTTCTTAACCATCCTAACAATGGGATTTTGGTTAATGTTTTTCTTAGTTGGTTTCATTTCCTATTGGGTAGGTGGAGCATCTTGGGAAGCATACAAAGAGAAAAAAGCAAAACAGAAGCAAGAAGAAGAATTAGTATAATCTAATTATCTCTATAAAAAAAGGACTCCGCAACGAGTCCTTTTTTTTATGCATGCGATTGACTGCTAAACAAAAAAAAGACTCGTTTTCACGAGTCTCTCTTTTAATCAAGTATCTATGTTTAACCTTGGAATTCCATTTCGCCTTCATTCATATTTCTCTTAGGTTTTTCTCTTTCGTTTTTAGGTTTGTTGAAACGATAAGTAAAAGAAAGCGTAAACTGTCTTTCTCTCCATTGCATTTCTGAGTAGGAACTTACAATTCCTGGCAAATAAGTTTCTGAAATCATTTTTCTTGAATTGAAAACATCACTTATATTGAAAGCTACGGTTCCTTTATCTTTTAAAACGTCTTTGCTAAATGCTAAATTCATTCCAAAAACTCCTAATCTTTTTCCTTGAGCATTGGCTTGTGGTCCGTTGTAAGACATATTGGTTTGCCAATCAATTTTTGCAGGCAAAGTAATTTTTGATGTCAATCGAGTAGACCACGAAGTAGCATCATTATCAAAATTCTGAACTACTTTGTTGCCATTGAAATCAGTGTAGGTAAAGTCGCCTCTTGTTTGCACAGCAAAGAAGTTAAAATTGCTATTCAACTTCCACCATTTGTATGGAGAATAGTTTAAAGTAAATTCAAATCCAGTGCGGTATTCCTCACCAATATTGATTGGAGAACTAATAATTAACGGTACGCCATTTACAAAATCTCCCGATTCTCTTCTTGCGAACTGAAATACATCTGTGGTTTTATTTACGTAAAGAGAAGTATTAAGTGTGATTTTTTCCCATCTTTTGATGTATCCCCAATCAATAGCATCTGTAAATGAGGGGTCTAGATCTGGATTTCCAACAAAAATATTGATGTTACTAGAAAGGTTGCTAAAAGGATTCAACATTCTTCCTCTTGGTCTTTGAATTCTTCGGCTATAGCTAATAGACGTACTGCTCAAATCTGATAACTCGTAAGTAAAGAAGGCACTTGGAAAAAAGTTATTGTACTTTTTGGTATTGAAATCACTAGTAACTAACTGATTGATATCAATATTTGAATCTTCAAAACGCAAACCAAAAAGCATAGAAAGCTTGTTTACTTTGATTCCGTACTGAGTATAAATAGCGTTTATTTTTTCTTTATATTCTAAAGTATTTGTAAAATTTGGGTTTACAACACCACCGGTTTCAACTCGATAATCAGTCGTTAAATTGGTGAAATCTCCTCGATAACCTGCTTCAAATTGTTGTCCTTTCCCAAGAGGTAAAACATAATCAACAACGAATAAATTTCTCTTTTGGTCTTGATTATTGATTGTGTTATCTAATCCTAAATTTGAATTACTAGTATTGGTATCTGTAATGAAAGCAGTGTTTTTGTCATCATTACTGGAGATAGAAATGTCAAAACTCAATTTGTGTCCTTCTTTTTTGAAGTTTTTGATAAAGTTTGAGGCAAATTCTAAGTTTTCGCTATCACTTTTTTCTTTATTTATTCGATTACGGGTGTAATCATAAACAAAATTGGCATCATAATAATCTTGAAAGACATTATCAGTATTGTCACCATTACTTTTTCTGTAATTAATACTGTTGCTCCATGAAGTAGATTTGTCTATGAACCATTCTATACCAGCAGTTCCGTTGTAAGCATTATTAAATCGGTCGTTTTCACGATTTTCATATACATAGCTCTTCGGTGAGCCGTCACTATTCAAGTATTTTGAATTAGTAAAGGCGTTTCCTGGATTATTTCTGTTACTGTAACCTTGAGTAGTAAACAAGTTAAGCTTTTCTGTTTTATAATTCAAAGTTCCACTTAAGCCGTGGTTGTCTGGGTAGCCAGTATTGGCAATAATAGTTCCGTTAAAGCCTTGGTTTTTTCCTTTTTTAAGAATAATATTCAATAATCCTCCACCGCCTTCAGCATCGTATCTAGCAGAAGGATTGGTTACGACCTCTACTTTTTCAATTGCGTCTGCAGGAATTAATCGTAATGCTTCCGTAATATTGATGGCATTAGAAGGTCTTCCATCAATAAGGATTCTTACATTTTCATTCCCTCTTAAACTTACGGTTCCTTCAGCATCTACAGAAACCGATGGGATGTTGTCCAAAACATCACTAACCGTTCCTCCTTTTACCATTAAATCAGAACCTACGTTGTATACTTTTTTATCCAATTTAATTTCCACAGTTGTTTTTTCTGCACGAACTACTACCTCGTTCAATTGTGCGGCATCTTCTGCTAAACCAATTGTTCCTAATGAAAGGTTCTCTGTTATGTTCTTTTCTTTAATGGTAGTTGATTTGAAAGAGATAAACTCAACAATGATGTCATAAGTTCCAGAGCTTACATCTATGGTAAACTCACCTTTATTGTTGGTTACTCCACCTGCAATCATTTTTGGATTGGTGGTGTTTTTTAAAGTAATTGTTGCGTATTCAAGGGGTTGCTTAGAATTTTTTTCTATTACTTTTCCTGTAACTTTTAGTTTGGCTTTGCCTGGTTGTGCGTAGCCCAATAAGCTAAAACAGAACAATAATAGGGTAATGGTACTGGTAAGTTTTTTCATTTTTTATTTTTTGTTTACACCTTTAGACTAGTAAAAGGGTAATAGGTTTCATTTACAAATGGTAAAAATTTGTTAAAAAAAGAGATTATTTTTTAAGAAAGTTGATGATTTTCTCTTCATCTCGGGCAATTATTGCTTTTTCTTCAGAAATCAAAATAGGTCTTTCGATTAGTATTGGGTTGGTAATCATTATTTTAATGAGCTCTTCGTCTGTAAAGTTTTTTCCTTTAAAATTGTCAATCCAAGTTTTTTCTTTTTGTCGAACCAAATCGATTGGCTTTATGTCTAGCTTTTCTATTACTCCTTGTAATTCTGCTGCTGTTGGAGGTGTTGTTAAATACGAGATGATTTCGAATTCTTTTCCAGAAGATTCAAGCATTGATAGACAATTTCTGGATTTGCCGCAGCGATTGTTATGAAAAATTTGTAACATTTTTTTGATTTTTTTGTATAGTTAATGCAAAATAAATAGGTACTTTTAGGGAGTGCAAATGTATGCTAACTATATTGTAAATCTATTTAACAAACTGTTAATACTATGTTTTTAGAACAAGGAGTTATTCCCCAAAATCATTTCTATAAGTACTTACTAGGGTCACTTGCTGTGATTATAGCATCATCAGTTGGTCAATTGCCCATGTTGATAGCAATCTATTTTAAAGCTGTTAATAAAGAGGTCGCTTTTCCTTCTACAAATGAAGCGATTATGCATTTCTTTGATTCCAATACAACTTTATTTTTAATGTTAGTTTCTTTTGTTTTTGCATTAGGTGCTATGTTTTTGGTAATTCGATTGTTTCATAATCAAACCATACTATCTGTAACTACAGCGAGACCAAAAATAGATTGGAAACGTGTGTTTTTTTCTTTTGGATTATGGGCCGTAATAGGAGTAATAACTACAGGAATTGAATGGTATTTGAATCCTAGTTTCTTTCAAGTAAATTTTAATTTCGACGCGTTCATTGTTCTATTTCTAATTGGTATAGTATTGATTCCAATTCAAACTTCAACAGAAGAATATATCTTTAGAGGATACTTAATGCAAGGTTTTGCTAATTTGTTTCACAATAAATGGGCTCCTTTACTTATGACTTCTCTTATTTTTGGTTTGTTGCATTGGTTTAATCCCGAAGTTGGGAAAATGGGAAACTCCATTATGATTTTTTACATTGGGACAGGTTTATTTCTCGGTGTTATTACCTTAATGGATGATGGTATGGAATTAGCCCTTGGATTTCATGCCGCAAATAACTTGATAGGAGCTTTATTGGTCACTTCTAATTGGACTGCTTTTCAAACGAATTCTATATTGAAAGATGTTTCAGAACCTACCTTAGGATTTGATGTTATCTTGCCAGTAGTGCTAATATACCCGATACTTTTGCTTATCTTTGGGAGGAAATACAAATGGAATAATTGGAAAGAAAAACTTACAGGAAATATAAAGATTTAATATACACTAGAATAAATTACTACTACTATGAAAACAGTAACATATAAGAATGTTCATAATCATTTTAAATTTAATGGCGTTCACTTAGGCCGTGAACAACTTTGTACAGTTGCCTATTCTTTTATTAAAGAAGGTGCCGATTTTCAAAAAGCGCTTGGAGATTTTTTGATTGATTGGTTTGATGATAAAACCTATATCGAAATGAATACTTCAGGGACTACTGGGGCACCAAAATTGATTCGAGTTGAAAAAGAAGCAATGGTAAGTTCTGCTTTGTCAACTGGAGATTTTTTTGATTTGAATCCAGGAAATAAAGTTTTGCATTGTTTGCCTGTAGATTATGTTGCAGGGAAAATGATGTTTGTACGCTCGTTTATCTTGGGATTAGATATGGATTTTGTAGAACCCAATTCAAATCCATTAGAATATAATGATGTTAAATATGATTTTGCTGCAATGGTTCCTTTACAAGCCAAAAACTCATTAGCAAAACTAACTAACATTAAAAAAATAATTATTGGTGGTGTAAAAATTCATAAGTCATTAGAACAAGAATTGGTAAAATTACCTAATGAAATTTATGAAACCTACGGAATGACCGAGACCATAACGCATATTGCTGCTAAAAGAGTAGGGGAAAGAGCATTTACGGTATTGCCAAATGTTACCGTTTCTAGTAATGAAAACAATTGTTTGGTGGTGCATGCTAAAAAGATAAACCCTGAGCCAATTGTTACCAATGATATTGTTGAAATTGTATCGGACACACAGTTTGTTTGGTTAGGTCGCTTTGATAACGTGATTAACAGTGGAGGAATTAAACTGATTCCTGAAAAAATCGAAGAGAAGTTGTCAACACATATTCCGAGACGTTATTTTGTTTACGGACAAGCTGATGATGTGTTGGGCGAAAAAGTGGTTCTTTACGTTGAAGGAGAACCAATTGCGATTGATGAAGAAGTTTTTAGTGTTTTGGATAAATATGAAAAACCAAAAAATATCGTTTTTATTCCTAAGTTTACAGTTACCGCAACTGGTAAAATAGTTCGTAAAGAAAGTATTGATTCGTTGTAAATGAATTGATTTTGATAAATAAAAAAAGAGCTGATTTTCAGCTCTTTTTTTTATGTTTGAATGACACCTAAATTAAATTTTTTCTCAATAGGGGAATGGTTAGCAGCTTCAATTCCCATTGAAATCCAAGTTCGGGTATCTAAAGGGTCAATGATTGCATCAGTCCATAATCGTGAAGCAGCATAATAGGGAGAAACTTGTTCATCATATTTGGCTTTTATCTTTTCGAATAATTCAGCTTCTTTTTCAGTATCTACGACTTCTCCTTTTGCTTTCAATGAAGAGGCTTCAATTTGAGCCAATACTTTTGCAGCTTGCGTTCCACCCATAACAGCTAATTCTGCACTTGGCCAGGCAAAAATAAGTCTAGGGTCATAGGCTTTCCCACACATAGCATAGTTCCCTGCACCATAAGAATTACCAACAATCACAGTGAATTTTGGTACTACTGAATTGGATACCGCGTTAACCATTTTGGCTCCATCTTTTATGATACCGCCATGTTCGGATTTTGAGCCAACCATAAATCCTGTAACGTCTTGAATGAAAACCAATGGAATTTTCTTTTGGTTGCAATTCGCTATGAATCGGGTTGCTTTGTCTGCAGAGTCCGAATAAATAACGCCGCCAAATTGCATTTCTCCCTTTTTACTTTTGACAACTTTACGTTGATTGGCTACAATTCCTACTGCCCAGCCATCAATTCTTGCATACCCAGTTAGGATGGTTTGTCCGTAACCCTCTTTGTAAGCTTCAAATTCAGAATTATCAACTAATCGCTTAATAATTTCAAGCATATCGTATTGTTCGTTTCGAGCTTTTGGTAAAATTCCATAAATCTCTTTTTCGTCCAATGCGGGTCGCTCGGCTTTAATACGGTTGAATCCAGCTTTTTCGTAATCACCAATTTTACCAACTATATTTTTGATTTTATCCAAAGCATCTTTGTCATCTTTGGCTTTATAATCGGTAACTCCGGAAATTTCACAATGTGTTGTCGCTCCTCCCAATGTTTCATTGTCTATATTTTCACCAATGGCGGCTTTGACCAAATAACTACCTGCTAGAAAGATACTGCCGGTTTTGTCAACAATCAATGCTTCGTCACTCATTATGGGTAAATAAGCACCTCCTGCAACACAACTTCCCATTACTGCAGCAATTTGTGTGATGCCCATACTACTCATTTGTGCATTGTTTCTAAAAATACGTCCAAAATGCTCTTTGTCTGGAAAAATTTCATCTTGAAGGGGTAAATAAACACCAGCGCTATCCACTAAATAAATAATAGGAAGTCGGTTCTCCATTGCGATTTCTTGCGCTCTTAGATTTTTTTTACCAGTTATCGGAAACCAAGCACCAGCTTTAACTGTTGCATCGTTGGCTACAACGATGCATTGTTTGCCTTGTATGTATCCAATTTTAATTACAACTCCTCCTGAAGGGCAACCTCCGTGTTCTGCGTACATTCCTTCTCCAACAAATGCGCCTATTTCGATGCTTTGTTTTGAGGAATCAAATAGATAATCAATTCGTTCTCTGGCGGTCATTTTGCCTTCGGAGTGGAGTTTTTCAATTCTTTTTTCACCTCCTCCTAATTTAATTTTTGCAAATTTATGCTTCAATTGCGACAAGAGTAACTTATTGTGGTCTTCGTTTTGGTTAAAAGTTAAATCCATAATGGTAGTGGCTGGTTTTTTTAAGAAAGCTAATTTACGAAAAGGATTGAAATATAGTATAGGATACAGATGATTTGGTTAGAAAATAATTACTTTTTTTATGTATAACGCAAAAAAGCAGAAAATTAAATCTGCTTTTTTATGAATTACTCAAAATAGAGTCTATTTCCTAGTGTCGTTGACTAATCGTTTTAATAAAGCCCATTGTCTTAGGGTGTCTTTGGCTGCAATCGCAGGATAACCTAATACAACTTTACCTGCAGGTACATCGCAAGTTACTCCAGAACCAGCACCAACAGTAGCTCCAGCGCCAATTGTAGTGTGGTCCTTAATAGAGGCACTCCCGCCAATGACAACTCCGTCTTCTAAAGTTACAGAGCCAGCAAGACCACTATGACCTGCCATTATGCAAAAACGTCCCAATTTACTGTTATGACCAATTTGAACTAAATTGTCTATTTTACAGCCGTCACCAATAACTGTGGAACTGAATTTTCCTCTGTCGATACAAGAATTGGCTCCAATTTCTACATTATTGCCAATCACAACATTTCCTATTTGTGGAATCTTTACTAAGCCTTTTTCATTGCAAAAGCTAAAACCAAATCCATCAGCACCAATAGTAGCATTGGGGTGTAAGATACAATTAGCACCAATATGACAGCGTTCTCTAATTACAACTCCTGACCAAATGGTAGTTCTGCTACCTATGCTTGTAAAATCTAAAAGCGTTGCATTGGGATAAATAGTAACATTGTCACCAATAATTACATTCGGACCAAGATAGCAACCAGCTCCAATTTTGACACCTTTACCCAATATTACGCTATCATCTATAGTAGCAGTTGGGTGTACATCAAAATCAAATTGTGGAGGCGGTGGAGCAAAAAGAGCCAATAATTGGGACATGGCCAATTCGGCATTTTTCACTTTTATGAAGGCTTTGTTTGTGCCAGGTTCAATACTGATATCTTCATTTACAATAGCGGCACTTGCTTTTGAAGTACTCCAATACTTTTCGTATTTTTTATTACCTATAAAAGAAATTTGATTTTCTGAGGCTAGGTCTAATTGTTCTGGCGAAGTAATGTTTTGGGATAATGTGCCAATTAGAGAGCCTTTTAGAACATTATTAATTTCTTGAATGGAATAGGTTTTCATTAAATGAGATGTGAATTTTATGATATTATTTTCCAAATAAAGTAAATTACAGTCTCGACACCTAATTTTTTAACGTATTAGAAAGAGATGTTGTGAAAAATTACCCGATTGTATGAAAAAGGCATAAAAAAAAACGACTACCTCTAAAAGTAATCGTTCTATTAGTGTAACAAAGAATTATTCTTCTTCTTTTTGTCCCATCATCATCAGAAAGGCTTTTAAAAATGGGTCGATATTGCCATTCATAACACTATCGACATCACTTGTTTCATGGCCAGTGCGGACATCTTTAACCAGTTTATAGGGGTGCATCACATAATTTCTGATTTGCGAACCCCATTCAATTTTCATTTTTTTAGCCTCGATTTCATCTCGTAACGCTTGCTTCTTTTTTAATTCAATTTCGTACAATTGCGATTTCAACAACTGCATGGCTTTGGTTTTATTGTCTAATTGAGAGCGTGTTTCTGAATTTTCAATAATAATTCCGGTTGGGTGGTGGCGCAAACGTACTGCGGTCTCCACTTTGTTTACATTCTGTCCTCCAGCACCACTCGAACGCATAGTTTCCCATGAAATATCAGCAGGATTAATCTCAATTTGAATAGTATCATCTGCGAGAGGATATACATATACCGACGCAAAAGAAGTATGTCTTTTGGCATTGCTATCAAAAGGGGAAATACGAACCAAACGATGTACACCATTTTCTCCTTTCAAATAGCCAAAAGAATAGTCGCCTTCAAATTCTAAAGTAACGGTTTTGATTCCAGCCGATTCGCCCTTTTGAAAATTCAGTTCTTTGATTTTGTAACCGTATTTCTCGCCCCACATGATGTACATACGCATCAACATTTCGGCCCAGTCACAACTTTCGGTTCCACCGGCCCCTGCAGTGATTTGCAAAACAGCACTTAGTGTATCTCCTTCATCCGAAAGCATATTTTTGAATTCTATGGCTTCGATGTAATTTTCAGCTAAAGCATATTGTTCATCGAGTTCTTCAATACTTAGTTCGCCTTCTTTATAAAAATCATAAGCAAGCTGCAATTCCTCAGTAAGAGAAGCCGCTTTGTCATAATCTTCAATCCACTTCTTTTTATTACGTAAGTTTTTTACAATGATTTCGGCTTCTTTTGCATTATTCCAAAAGTCAGGAGCAAAAGTTTTTTCTTCTTCGTTGGTGATTTCAATGAGTTTAGCATCAACGTCAAAGATACCTCCTCAACGCACCAAGGCGCTCCACAATACCTTTAATTTGTTCGGTAGTTGTCATAAATTATTATTAATTTTGTTTTGCAAAAATATAAAAAAAATACCACAGCACAAGCTAAGGGCTTGCTGTGGCTGATATAAATACTACTTATGGAAATTAATTTAGTGAGTGATACTGTGACCAAACCTTCTCCAGAAATGTTGCAATATATGTTTAGAGCAGTTGTTGGTGACGATGTTTACAAACAAGATCCTACAGTAATTGAATTAGAAGCACGTGTAGCCGCAATGTTTGGAATGGAGGCTGGGTTGTTTTTTCCTTCAGGTACTATGGCGAATCAAACAGCTATAAAATTACACACCCAACCTGGTGAGCAGTTAATTGCTGATAAATATGCCCATGTGTATAACTATGAAGGTGGTGGAGTTTCGTTTAATAGTGGCGTTTCTTGCTGTTTATTGGATGGAAATAGAGGAATGATAACAGCCAATCAAGTCGCTGAAGCTATCAATGACCCTGAATTTTATCACAGTCCCAAAACAAGTTTGGTGTGTGTAGAAAATACAACAAATAAAGGAGGTGGTGCTTGTTATGACCTCGAAACCTTACAGCAAATCAAGCAAGTTTGCGATAGCAATAATTTAAAGTTTCATATGGATGGCGCCAGAATTTGGAATGCTTTGGTAGCCAAAAGACAAAATCCTAAGGAATACGGAAAGTTGTTTGATACCATTTCAGTTTGTTTGTCTAAAGGATTGGGAGCGCCAATTGGTTCGGTTTTGTTGGCCGATAAAGAAACCATTCATAGGGCTTTGCGAGTGCGCAAAATTTTAGGAGGCGGAATGCGTCAAGTAGGATATTTAGCGGCTGCAGGAATCTATGCTTTAGAAAATAATATTATGCGATTGACAGAAGACCATCGCAGAGCCAAAGAATTAGGACTGCTACTGAGCAGACTTCCTTGGGTAGAATCAGTAGAGCCTGTTGAGACGAATATCTTGATTTTTAAAGTGATTCCAAGTTTGAGCGATGCGCTTTTAATCGAAAAATTACGTCAAAAAAACATAGCCATTAGTTCACTTGGAAAAGGGAAACTTAGAATTGTAACACATTTGGATTACCGAGAAGTAATGCATTCTTACGTCATAGAAACCTTGCAACGTTTGTTTGTAGTATAAAAAAAAAAGGATTTAGAGTTGTACTTTAAATCCTTTTTTCTTGATTATTTAAACAAGTTATCCATTCCTGGAATCATCGGCATATCCATTTTGGCAACTGCATCTAGTTCTGTTTGATTTACTTGATTGGCTCTTGCAATAGCTTTATTGAGTACCAAAATCAAATAGTCTTCCAGTTGTTCTTTGTCTTCTAGTAATTCATCAGCTATTGTGATTGATTTTACAGCTGTATTCGCTGTAACCGTAATTTTCAATAAACCATCTGAGCTCTGTTCATCAATCAAAACGGTGTCCAATCTTTTTTTTGTGTCCTCTATTTTTTGTTGGGTTTCTTTTAACTTACCCATCATTCCCATTAAATCCATTTTTGATTTTTTTAAATTATTTGAGGCAAATTTACTATATTGCTGACTGATAATCAATAAAAAAAATAATGAAAAAATCGATACGATTGGGTTTGCTTTGTGTTATTTTTGCATTAACAATTTCAATGGCAAACGCACAAAAAATGGCTGAAAATATACAAGCACCTATAGCTAAAATTATCCCTAAAACGTTAGTAAAACATAATCATACCCGTATTGATAATTATTATTGGTTAAACGAAAGAGAGAATCCTGAAGTAATAACTTATTTAAATCAAGAGAATGAGTATTACAATGCTAAAACGGCAGATACGAAGGAATTTCAAAAAGAGCTTTTTGAAGAAATGAAAGCTCGAATTAAAGAAGATGACCAGTCGGTTCCCTATTTTTACAACGGATATTTTTATATAACGCGTTACGAAAAAGGGCAAGACTATCCTATTTATTCTAGAAAAAAGGGAAGTTTAACTGCTGCTGAAGAAATTCTTTTTAATTGTAATGAATTAGCCAAAGGACAATCCTATTTTCAGTTAGGAGGGATGAGTATCAGTCCTGATAATAAATATGCATCTTTTGGAGTAGATCTTAAAGGAAGAAGGATTTATACCATTCAAATTAAGAATTTAGAAACAGGCGAGATTCTTTCAGATAAAATAGAAAATGTTACTGGAGGGTCTGTTTGGGCCAATGATAATGCGACTATTTTTTATACCCAACAAGACAAAGTTACCTTAAGAGCAGATAAGGTTTTTAGACACAAATTAGGTACGGATGCTAAAAGTGACGTATTGATTTTTGACGAAAAAGACGATACCTTTAATGTTTATGTGAGCAAAGAAAAATCAAGAAAATATATTGTAATTGGTTCAGGAAGTACGCTAACGAGTGAGTACAGAATTTTGAATGCAGACCAACCTGAAGGAGAATTCAAAGTATTCCAACCAAGAGTTCGTGGTTTGGAGTATAGCATTTCTCATTATGGAGATTCTTTCTATGTTTTGACCAATAAGGACAAGGCAACCAATTTTAAATTGATGAAAACGCCTGAAAATGCCACTTCAAAAGAAAATTGGAAAGATTTAATTCCGCATCGTAAGGATGTTTTATTAGAAGGCATCGAAATATTTAAAAACTACCTAGTTGTTGAAGAACGTTCTAATGGTTTAAATCATATTCGTATCATGCCTTGGAACGGAAAAGGAGATTATTATTTGCCTTTTGATAACGAAACCTACAGTGCTTATACTACCACAAATGTTGATTTTGATACGGATATTCTTAGATATGGTTACCAATCAATGGCAACGCCTTCTTCGGTTATTGATTTTAATATGGCAACCAAAACCAAAGAGGTATTAAAAGAACAACAGGTATTGGGCGGCAAGTTTGATAAAAATAACTATATAGAAGAACGTGTTTGGGCAACGGCTGCGGATGGTACAAAAGTGCCAATTTCGATGGTATATCATAAGTCTGTTAAGAAAGATGGTAAAAACCCATTGTTGCTTTATGCTTACGGTTCGTATGGGAATACCATGGAACCTTATTTTTCTTCTACAAGATTAACATTGTTAGATAGAGGATTTGTATATGCTATAGCTCATATACGTGGAGGTGAAGATTTAGGAAGAAAATGGTATGAAGACGGGAAACTACTAAAAAAGAAAAACACTTTTACTGATTTTATTGATTGTTCAAAATTTGTTATCCAACAAAAATACACTTCTACAGAACATTTGTATGCAGAAGGAGGTTCAGCAGGTGGTTTGCTCATGGGAGCAGTAGTAAATATGGCTCCAGAATTGTACAATGGAGTAATCGCTCAAGTTCCTTTTGTTGATGTCGTAACAACTATGTTAGACGATAGTATTCCGCTTACAACGGGAGAGTACGACGAATGGGGTAATCCAAACGATAAAAAGTACTATGATTATATGTTATCCTATTCTCCTTATGATAATGTGACAAAACAAAAGTATCCTAATTTGTTTGTTTCAACCGGGCTTCATGACTCGCAAGTACAGTACTGGGAACCAGCAAAATGGGTAGCCAAATTGAGGACAATGAAAAATGACGATACAGTTTTGTACTTAGTGACTAATATGGACGCAGGTCACGGTGGAGCTTCAGGTCGATTTGAATCTTTAAAAGAATTAGCCAGAGAGTTTAGTTTTTTACTAGATTTGGAGAAAATTAAAAAGTAATTGGATTTTTTTTGTTATTTTTGCAACATATCTAAGGGGTTGCTAACAGCTTAGATTAACTATTTTTTTATGAAAGAAGAAATAAATGCTTACAATAATGTTTTAGAGTTAATAGGTAATACTCCACTTATTAAGCTAAATACAGTTACTCAGGAATTAGAAGGTAATTTCTATGCAAAAGTAGAAGCTTTTAATCCAGGACACTCATCAAAAGACAGAATTGCATTATACATAATCGAAGAAGCTGAACGAAAGGGCATTCTATCACCAGGTGATACAATTATTGAAACTACTTCAGGAAATACAGGATTTAGTTTAGCAATGGTTAGTATTATAAAAGGCTACAATTGTATTCTTGCTGTGAGCTCCAAATCGTCAAAAGATAAAATTGACATGCTGAGAAGCTTAGGCGCAAAGGTATATGTTTGTCCAGCACACGTTTCAGCAGATGATGAACGCTCTTATTACAATGTTGCTAAAAGGCTACATGAAGAAACAAAAGGGTCGGTTTATATTAATCAATACTTCAATCAATTAAATATAGACGCGCATTATTTGTCTACAGGTCCAGAAATTTGGAAACAAACCAATGGTAAAATTACCCACTTAGTTGCGTGTAGCGGTACAGGAGGGACGATTTCTGGAACGGCAAAATATTTAAAAGAACAAAATCCTGCAATTAAGATTTTAGGGGTAGATGCTTTTGGTTCTGTACTAAAGAAATACCACGAGACCAAAGAATTTGATAGTGGTGAGATTTATCCCTATCGTATTGAAGGATTGGGTAAAAATCTAATACCAACAGCTACAGATTTTGATGTTATTGATAAATTCATGAAAGTAACAGATGAGGAAAGTGCTCATTCAACTAGAGAATTGGCTAGAAAAGAAGGCCTTTTTGTAGGGTATACTTCTGGTGCAGTTATGCAAGCTATAAAGCAATACGCAGAAGAAGGGGAGTTTGATAAGGACAGTAATGTTATTGCTATTTTCCCAGACCACGGATCTAGATACATGAGTAAAGTGTTTAGTGATGATTGGATGAACGATCAAGGCTTTTTTGATAGTGTCAACGAAGAAGAAGAGCAAAAAATAGAGTTTGTTAAATAATTTTAATAATCTTACCGCAAAAAAAAAACTCCATTTTAATAAATGGAGTTTTTTTTTGAATCTATAGGAAGTTATTCTTCCATAGTATGGTAAACGTTCATCACGTCATCATCTTCTTCTAGCTTTTCAATCAATTTTTCTACATCAGCCATTTCAGCTTCAGTAAGTTTTTTGGTGATTTGAGGGATTCTCTCAAAACCAGATGATAAAATATCTAAGTTTCTGTTTTCTAATTCTTTCTGAATAGTTCCAAAGCTACCAAAAGGAGCGTAAATCAATATTCCGTCTTCGTCTTCAAAAACTTCCTCTGCACCAAAATCGATTAATTCTAATTCTAACTCTTCGGCATCAATTCCTTCTTTTGGAATTCTAAAGTTACAAGTGTGGTCAAACATGAATTCAACCGAACCTTGTGTGCCTAGTGCACCGTTGCATTTGTTGAAGTAGCTTCTAACGTTAGCAACAGTTCTGTTATTATTGTCAGTAGCCGTTTCTATTAAAAGAGCAATGCCGTGTGGTGCATAGCCTTCAAAAAGCACTTCTTTATAGTTAGCAGTATCTTTATCAGTTGCTTTTTTTATCGCACGTTCTACGTTGTCTTTAGGCATATTAGCTGCCTTAGCATTTTGTATTACGGCTCTTAATCTCGAATTGGCATCAGGGTTTGGACCGCCCTCTTTTACTGCCATTACGATATCTTTACCAATTCTAGTAAAGGCTTTGGCCATTGCAGACCAACGTTTCATTTTTCTACCTTTTCGGAATTCAAAAGCTCTTCCCATTTCTATAAATATTTTGAACTGCAAAAATACAGTTATTCCTTATTTTACCAAATTGATTTCAATTCTTTTGTTGTAATTTTAGTAGGCACCAGATTATTTTAGTACAAAATAATCATTGATGATTTGTATGGCTTCGTTTAAGTAGTGATTGTTTTTCAAGGCCAAAATTTGTGTCTCTTTAAACGCTCTTTCAGAAGGATATACTTTTAATAGCGATTCGTTAAACGAAGAGTTTTTTACATTCAAACTAATACTTTCATCTTTGAAAGAATTGATGCTTTCCCATAAATTAGTGACCATTTTTTGTTCCTCAAAGACAGTTTCAATTTGCATTGGAATTATAGTTTTCGGATTTTTAATCAATTCATCTATTCTTTTATTCATACTAACGACATTGTTAAAATAGGAACTTGCCGTTACTCGTTTTTGACTGTTTTTTGTCAAATGATGAATCAATTTATTCTTTACATAAGGAGTAAAAGAAATGGAGGTTGGTAAAACATCATTTTTAAATGCTGTGGGGTAATCTCTTTCTTTTTGAATAATGGATTCATAAAGTACGGGTACTTGAACATCAGGAAGTACACCAATACTTTGATGACTTTTGCCAGTAATGCGGTAAAATTTGTTAATCGTTACTTTTACAAAATTCTCTTCATTGCTATCTATTGGAAGTATGGTTTGCATTGTTGCTTT
>JAGOFG010000154.1:0-1215 GCA_017997335.1 Flavobacterium sp.
CGTTATTAACTTCAAATAAAGAATTTGTTTGTTATTTTTACGCCATAATTAAAGTATGCTATGAGTTCTAACTTCGACAAATTTCAAAAACGCAGGTTAATTTCCTCTTATTTTTCGGTAGTATTGAGTGTTTTTTTGGTGTTATTCCTATTGGGGACATTAGGACTATTCATCGTGAATTCTAAAAAATTAGCCGATGATTTTAGAGAAAAAATTGCGATGACTGTTTTCTTCAAAAAAGAAGCTACTGACAGTACTTTTCAGGCCTTTGAAAAAGAATTAAAAGCGGCTAAATTTCCGAAACAATTTGTTTATGTTTCCAAAGAAAAAGCA
This sequence comes from Flavobacterium sp., assembly GCA_017997335.1. Lineage (GTDB taxonomy): Bacteria > Bacteroidota > Bacteroidia > Flavobacteriales > Flavobacteriaceae > Flavobacterium. The sequence continues at coordinate 334 of JAGOFG010000154.1, forward strand.
GCCAAAGAACACACAGATATCATCGGAGAAGATTTCCTTACTTTCTTGGGAGAAAATCCACTTCAAAATTCCTACGACATCAACCTAAAAGCAGATTATGTAGTTCGTGATAGCATTGCTAGAATTGAAAGTCATTTTCGTAAAAACCCTATGATTTCTGATATTGTTTATGACAAACAATTGGTGAATTTGGTTAACGATAACATCAAAAAAGTCAGTATGTGGATTTTAATCATCAGTGGTTTTCTAACGGTAATCGCTGTATTATTGATTAATAGTTCCTTGCGTTTGTCCATCCACTCTAATCGTTTTATCATCAAAACGATGCAAATGGTGGGAGCTACCAAATCTTTTATTCGTAAACCGTTTGTCATTAAGAGTATTAAACTTGGAATGATTGGAGCTGGTTTGGCTATCGTGGCTTTGATTTCTTTATTAGTTTATATCGAAACCAACTTCCCTGATTTAGGAATTTTAGAAGACAAATTAATCATTGCTGTGATTCTCTTGGGCGTATTTGGTCTTGGCGTTTTAATCACTTGGTTGAGCACGTACTTTGCTACACAACGTTTCTTGAACCTAAGAACAGACGATTTATATTAGTCTTTCAATATTCAGCTACAACTATTCGATAATTCATTAAGTTGCCATAAAATGAAAAACAACGAAATAAAAAAAGAATTCCTTTTTGAAAAAACCAACTATATCATCCTATTAATAGGTATTGCAGTAATTGCCCTTGGGTTTCTACTAATGTCTGGCGGTGGTAGTGATGACCCTGCTGTTTTTAGTGAAGCTATTTTTGATTTTAGAAGAATTCGCTTGGCTCCAACAACGGTTTTGATTGGTTTTGGAATCACTATTTATGCTATTCTTAAAAAT
>JAGOFG010000154.1:1315-6025 GCA_017997335.1 Flavobacterium sp.
AAAATGAATACACTACAAGCAATCATCCTTGCAATCATTGAGGGAATTACTGAATTTTTGCCTGTTTCTTCGACTGGGCATATGATTATTGCTTCGTCTTTTTTTGGAATTGCGCATGACGATTTCACCAAATTATTCACTATCGTAATTCAATTGGGCGCTATTTTATCGGTAGTGATATTGTACTTCAAACGGTTTTTTCAATCCTTAGATTTCTATTTCAAGTTATTGGTGGCTTTTATACCTGCAGTCGTTTTGGGATTGCTATTAAGCGATTTTATAGACGGATTGCTTGAAAATCCAGTTACCGTAGCAGTGTCATTGCTAATTGGTGGTTTTATTTTATTAAAAGTGGACGAGTGGTTCAATCACACTACTACAGAAAACGAAAAAGAAATCACCTATCAACAAGCCTTTAAGATTGGTTTGTTTCAATGTTTAGCAATGATTCCCGGAGTCTCTCGAAGCGGAGCGAGTATTGTGGGCGGAATGTCGCAAAAATTATCTCGTACTTCTGCTGCTGAATTTTCTTTTTTCTTAGCTGTTCCTACGATGTTGGGCGCTACAGTCAAAAAATGTTACGACTATTATAAAGACGGATTTGTTTTGAGCGACGACCAAATAAACTATTTGATTATTGGTAATATCGTGGCTTTTATAGTAGCCTTGTTGGCAATTAAAACCTTCATTGGTTTTTTGACTAAAAACGGCTTCAAAGTATTTGGTTACTATCGTATATTGGCAGGGATTGTCTTGCTTATTATTCATTTTTTCATTCATCCCCTGACCATCATTTAATGACACCCGAAGACTATTTAGAAGGACAAGTTCTTTTAATCGATAAACCCTTGCATTTTACTTCTTTTCAAGCGGTAAACAAGTTGAAGTATTTATTGATTAACAAAGTGGGATTGCCAAAAAAATTCAAGATTGGTCACGCGGGAACCTTAGACCCATTGGCTTCTGGTTTATTATTAATCTGCACAGGTAAATTCACTAAACGCATAACAGAATTACAAGGGCAAGCCAAAGAATATACCGGTACTTTTCATATTGGAGCTACTACTCCATCCTACGATTTAGAAACAGAAGTAGACCAACACTTCCCTACTACACACATCACTGAGGCGTTGATACACGAAACAGTACAACAATTTTTGGGAGAGATTGACCAAAAACCACCTATTTTTTCCGCTATAAAAAAAGACGGCGTACGCTTGTACGAACACGCGAGAGCAGGTGAAACTATTGAAATTGCAAGCAGAAAAACCACCATTCACGAATTTGAAATCACCAGAATCGCACTACCAGAAGTTGATTTTAGAGTAGTTTGCAGCAAAGGCACTTACATCCGATCTCTTGCATTTGATTTTGGACAAGCTTTGCAATCTGGAGCACATTTAACAGCTCTGCGAAGAACCAAGATTGGAGATTATGATGTTCAAAATGCTGTAACACCAGCTACTTTTGAAGAACATTTAGGATAAACCATAAAAAAACACATGACAATTTCTTATTCTAGAACTTGCGATGTGTTTTCCTTAAAATTCAAAGTACTTTTAAATCATACTTTTAGCTTTTAACAGCTGGAGCTAAACCGAAGTTAGTAATGAATTGTTGTCTTTCCTCCAAACAACATTGAAGAAAAGAAGTCATAAAACTTTTCAAATAGCTTTTTCATAGGTGTGTGTTTTTAGATGATAAGCACTATTTCAAACACCAAAAAAAGTAAACTAAATTTGATAGATCGGGTTATTCAATGCTAATTTACTAATTAAATTCCACAATAAAGCAATTGACAAATAAAAAATATTTGTTAATTATTTGACATAAAGCAATTTACAACAGCAATTAAACCTCTACAGATTCAGTAATTAAACCCAAAATTTCCTCTTGAGTACTTATTCCTTTATCATGTAAATACCATAATTGCAGCTCTGATTTGGCTGTTTCATCCACCACACCGTGCTCTTTTTTGTAATTCAAAATTAAATCTTTGGCTCCTTTTGGTCTTGGTCCCCAATCTCCAACCACCTCAGAAGTAGCTTTATCAATAATAATCAACTTAGGGATAGCTTTTCCTCCATTTGTTAAAAAATGCTGCATTAAGTCATCATTTTCATCTCTAAAAACAACTTTCAAATCAATTTTATCGGTTTCTAACGCCATTTTATTCATAATTGGCAATAATTGAGCTGCATCACCGCACCACCCTTCAGCTAAAACCAACCAAATATATTCATTTTGCAATCCCTTTAGTTGTTCAGCAATGACTGGGTCAATTTTTATTGTTTTATCTAAACGATTCATTCTTGTTTCGTTTAGAGCGCTATAATGCGTTAAATCTTCACTTTGTTCGTTTCCAGATGATTTTCCTTCTTTTAGTAAATCAGAAACTATTTTTCTGTAATTCGTATAAGGATGACTATGAAATAATGCTTTTGCTATTGAAGTTTTCATTTTATTATTATTTTTAGACAAAATTAAACATATCCGTTCAAAACTATTGTGATAAAAATCACCTAAATCAGAACAAAATACACATTCGTAATGCAACAATCAAAACCTATAGGTTTGGTATTATCAGGAGGCGGTTCTAAAGGCATTGCCCATGCAGGAGTTTTACAGTTTCTAAATGAACAAAACATTTATCCGACACAAATTTCTGGATCAAGTGCTGGATCCATAGTAGCCGCTTTATATGGATGCGGAAAAACACCCAAAGAAATTCTGGATTTTTTTAAATCCATTTACTTTTTTCACTGGAAGCATTTTACTTTTTCGAAAGCAGGGCTAATTGACCCTGAATCCTTCAAAGAATATTTTATAGAAATTTTCGAAGATAGCGTTTTGGGTGATTTGAAAATCCCCATTCACATAACTGCAACCAATATGGTAAAAGGAAATTTGACTGTTTTTGATGCCAAAACTAAAACAATAGACGCCATTTTAGCTTCAAGTGCTTTTCCAGGAGTCATTTCTCCCTATGAAATCAATGGGGAATTATACAGTGATGGCGGCATCTTGAATCATTTTCCAACCGAATTAATTCAAGATAAATGTGCCTTTTTGATAGGTGTATATGTAAGTCCAATGCAAAAAATTCAAGCCAAAGATTTAACATCGATAAAGTCAGTTACCAGTAGAGCCTTTGATTTGCTTACCGCTAACTCAAGTTTAAATAAATTCAATACGTGTCATTGGCTGATCGAACCAGAAGAATTATCCGCTTATAGTACTTTTGAAACCAGTAAAACCAAAATGGATGCCATATTCAAAATTGGCTATGAAGCCGCCAAAAAAAGCTATAAAAACATAATCTTAGATATTTAAGGCACATTATTTCAGAAAAAACAGAATATCGCTATATTTGCACAAACAATTCAACAGACAAATGAAATACAAAAGAATCCTTCTAAAATTAAGTGGTGAAGCGCTAATGGGCGATTTAAACTACGGAATTGATCCTAAAAGATTAGCTGAGTATGCCCATGAAATTAAGAAAGTGCATGCTAAAGGAGTAGAAATAGCCATTGTAATTGGTGGAGGAAACATTTTTAGAGGTGTTGCTGGTGCAAGTTCTGGAATGGATCGCGTTCAAGGTGATTATATGGGAATGCTAGCCACTGTAATAAACGGAATGGCGTTACAAGGAGCATTAGAAGATAACGGAATGAAAACCCGTTTGATGACTGCTTTAAAAATGGAGTCTATTGCAGAACCTTATATCAAAAGAAGAGCCGATCGTCACTTAGAAAAAGGACGTATTGTGATTTTTGGAGCTGGAACAGGAAATCCCTATTTTACAACAGATACTGCAGCCGTTTTGAGAGGTATCGAAGTAAGCGCAGATGTCATTTTAAAAGGAACACGCGTAGATGGCGTGTATGATTCTGATCCAGAAAAAAATGCTTCTGCTGTAAAATTTGACTACATTACATTTGAAGATGTATTAAGCAAAGGATTGAATGTTATGGACACCACAGCATTTACTTTGAGTCAAGAAAACAAATTGCCAATTGTAGTTTTTGATATGAACAAAGAAGGCAATTTATTGAAAATCTGTGAAGGCGAAAACATAGGAACAGTAGTTAATATATAAGTTTATGGTTAAAGGTTTGTAATTCATAGTTGACTGCGAACCACCAACAACAAACAACAACATAAGATTATGACTGAAGAAATTGAATTTATATTAGAGAGTACAGAAGAATCTATGGAAGGTTCTATTGCACATTTAGAAAAATCATTTTTGAATATCCGCGCGGGGAAAGCTTCTCCAGCAATGCTTGGAAGTGTTTTTGTAGATTATTACGGGTCTGCATCACCGCTTTCGCAAGTGTCGAAAATTAGTGTACCAGATGCGAGAACCATTACTTTGCAACCGTTTGAAAAAAGCATGTTGCACCCTATAGAAAAAGCAATTATGGTGGCTAATTTAGGGTTTAACCCAATGAACAATGGAGACATGATCATCATTAGCGTTCCTCCTTTGACAGAAGACCGTCGTAGAGAATTGGCCAAACAAGCCAAAGCCGAGGCCGAAGACGCCAAAATTGGAATTCGTAACGCTCGTAAAGACGCCAATACCGATATCAAAAAATTAGAAAAAGACGGCACCTCCGAAGACATTTGCAAAAGCGCCGAAGAGCAAGTACAAAACTTAACCAACACTTTCATCAAAAAAATCGATGAATTACTAGCCGTTAA
>JAGOFG010000155.1:0-3559 GCA_017997335.1 Flavobacterium sp.
ACATCATCGCCGCTGGCTATTTTGTCATTGTCTGCAAATCCATTCAGTTTTTGAAAAAGAGATTTTGTATAAGCAAAATTGGCACCATTGCACATAAAGCCTTTGTTAATGCCAAAACTTCCAATAGTGGCGCCTTGTAAACTCGTCAAGTCCAATTGCTGAAAATGATGTAAAAACGAAGGCTTGCAGTCATAAGTAACCGCCCCAGCAATCATTTCGACCGTATGATTTTGAATAAAAGCATCCATCGTGAGCAACCAATTTTTGGGAATTACACAATCGGCATCGGTGGTGACTATCCACTCGTTGTTGGCCAAAGGAATCCCTGTGGTAATGGCATCTTTTTTGGGAGAATTCGATTGTCGAATAGAGTTGGTTAGGGTAATTTGAAATTTAGAATTTGGAATTTGGAATTTTTCTTCCGATGCATCATCAATCAAAAGTACTTCAAACAAATCCTTAGGATACTTGAGTTTGGCAATACTTTCTAATAAAATCGGCAAATTTTCGGCTTCATTGCGAAAAGGCACCAAAATAGAGAACGTGGTTTTTGGAGTTACCTCTTTTTTGGTATACACCGGCACTTTGGTAAAACCATAAATGAGCCAACTGATAGCGAGCACATAAACGATTGCTATGCCGAGTAAAACAAAAATCATTGTTTTTCTTTGAGATTAATGTTTCCACCTTCGGAGGCTAAGGGGCTTTTAAATTTCAAAACAAAATAACTTCCTATAGCTACGGGCAGCACTACATTCAAAAACCACATCAAAGTCGAAATGAAAACCACAATCCATTCGTTTACGCCCAATATTCCAAAGAAAAACACCGCCACACTTCCTTTTACCGCAAAATCCAAAAACTGAAAAGTAGGCAAAGACGAAGCCAGAAAATAGACCGAAGCAATCGCAGCCATCATTGTTAAATAGGGTAAGTCCACATCAAAAGCCAAAAACAAGAAATAGTATTGATGCGAGAATACTAAGTAGCGACACGTACCTAGCAGGATGTTTTTTTGATGAATCGCTTTGGGAATCTCATTGATTTTGTGAAGTAGTTTTTCGATAGAATAGCCTTTGATGTTGATTTTCTTTGAAAAAAATACAATCAGTACGACTAACAAAAGTCCTCCAAAGAGCAACAGCACGGTTTTGGGTTTGATAATGGCGAAAATGGCATTGAAATACAACAAACCAAAAATCCCAAAAACAATGCTCAAAATCATTTGTATTCCGTTGCAAATCAGGTTCAAAAAGATGATTTTTTTGGTTGATTTTTTGTCGAAATACAAGGCTTTTCCAGCGTATTCGCCTACACCGTTTGGGGTAAACAAACCCGCAGTCAAAGCAGCCAACACTTGTTTGGTAGATTCGCCTATCGAAATAGGATGCAGAAAACCCACTAAGTTTTGCCATTTTAAAATTTCGAAATAGCGATTCAAGACACTAAACGAGAGAATGAAAAGAATGCCTCCCACGGATTGATTTTTGCGAAACAACACTATGAACTTCTCCCAATCGAGTTGGTCATTATTGGCGAGTTGGTTGTAGATAAAATAAAACGCTCCCCCTACAATCAAAAGTTTGACTAGAAGTACAAGGAATTGTTTAGTTTTGTGTGGAATTGAAATCATCTGCCCTTAATCCGCCGTGGCGTGGAATTATTGTGAGTAAAATTATTTTGCAAAGAAACAACAAACTTTGTATTGCAAACGGTAAACTTGAAACTAAAAAAATTGTCAAACGAACGCATCATATTAGGCATCGACCCAGGAACTACCATTATGGGGTTTGGATTGATTCGGGTTATCAATAAGAAAATGGAATTTATTCAGCTCAATGAATTGATTTTATCCAAATACGACAACCATTACCAAAAATTGAAAGTCATTTTCGAGCGGACCATTGAGCTAATCGAAACGCACCATCCCGACGAAATCGCGATTGAAGCACCTTTCTTTGGTAAAAACGTACAATCGATGTTGAAGTTAGGGCGCGCGCAAGGTGTGGCGATGGCTGCTGGACTTTCAAGAGATATTCCCATTACCGAATACGAACCCAAAAAAATAAAAATGGCCATCACCGGAAACGGAAACGCCAGTAAAGAGCAAGTGGCCAAAATGCTACAACAACTTTTGGGACTAAAAGAACTTCCCAAAAACCTTGACAGTACCGATGGTTTGGCGGCTGCGGTTTGCCATTTCTTCAATTCTGGAAAAACAATCGGTGAAAAAAGCTATTCAGGTTGGGATGCTTTTGTTAAGAATAATGAAGATAGGATAGGCCCCCTAACCCCCAAAGGGGGAAATAGCTTGTCTATAAACGCTCCGAAAAAGAATAAATAATTATGGCTTCTTCAAATTATATTTCCAGTTTTGCCTCCTCCCTTTCGGGGAGGTCGGGAGGGGCTATTTACATTCACATTCCCTTTTGCAAACAAGCTTGTCACTACTGCGACTTTCATTTTTCGACTTCGATGAAGAAAAAAGAGGAGATGGTTTTGGCTATTGCTAAAGAATTGCAAATGCGTAAAAATGAGCTTCTCGACTGCGCTCGAAGTGACAAAAATGATGCTGAATTCTGGGAAGTGGAAACGATTTATTTTGGAGGAGGAACGCCGAGCAGATTGCAGATTGCAGATTTGAAATTGCAGATAGATACAATTTATGAGAATTATAAAGTTGCTCAAAATCCAGAAATCACACTTGAAGCGAATCCTGATGATTTGTCGGAAGAATATTTAATTGAGCTTTCGAAAATTGGTATTAATCGATTATCAATTGGAATTCAGTCCTTTTTTGAAGATGATTTAGCGATGATGAATCGCGCGCACAATTCGGAAGAAGCTCAAAAATGTTTGGAACTCGCGACTCAATATTTCGATAATATTTCAATCGATTTGATTTATGGTGTTCCTGGGATGAGTAATGCGCAATGGCAACAAAATATCGAAACTGCATTGCGTTTTGGTGTGCCTCATATTTCGAGTTACGCCTTGACGGTAGAGCCCAAAACGGCTTTGAATACACTCATTCAAAAGGGTAAAATTGAGGCACCTAAAGACGAGGTAGCCGAAGCGCATTTCCAAATACTAGTCGAAACCCTCGAGAAAAATGGTTTTATTCATTATGAGTTGTCCAATTTCGGGAAAGAGAATTATTTTTCGAAGAACAATTCGGCCTATTGGTTAGGGAAAAAATACATCGGAATTGGTCCTTCGGCGCACAGTTATGATGGGATTTCGAGAAGTTGGAATGTGGCGAATAATGCTTTGTATTTGAAAGCCATCCAACAAAATCAATTGCCCAACGAAAAAGAAATCTTATCTACAGCTGACCGTTATAACGAATACATTATGACAGGATTGCGAACGATTTGGGGCGTTGCTTTAGATAGGATAGAAAGAGAATTTGGTCTGGACTATTTGGATTATCTAATTAAACAATCTGAGAAATTCGTAAAGGATGAGTTGCTCGCTATTGAGAATAATATTTTGAAACCAACTTCTAAAGGAAAATTCTTGACAGACGGAATTGCGAGTGATTTGTTTTATATAAATT
>JAGOFG010000155.1:3659-5968 GCA_017997335.1 Flavobacterium sp.
TACAATCGACCTATCAAAACCCATTGATATTTCGATTCCTTTGACCAATACCGACGAAAATCCTATTGCTTGGTATATCGAAAAACCTGTCATTGAACCAGTAGTTTTTGGGGATTGGGTTGGGAAAGTATCGGAAGGAAGCTCATCGACCAATTTTAATAACATCTTTTTCAATCCGCACGGACACGGCACGCATACCGAATGTTTGGGACACATCACACGTGAATTTTACAGCGTGAATCAATGTTTGCAACAGTTTTTCTTTCGAGCCGAATTGATTTCTGTGGTGCCAGAAGTACAGGGAGAAGATTTAGTCATTTCATTGAATAGCCTCTCGACTGCGCTCGAGGTGACATTACAATCGGGTATTCCTTTTGAAGCCTTAGTAATTAGGACTTTGCCCAATTTTAAACGTAAAAAACACTTAAACTATTCGAATACCAATCCGCCGTATCTAACGGAAGAAGCAGCGCATTTTATTCGTGAAAACGGTATCCAACATTTATTAATCGATTTGCCGAGTGTCGATAAAGAGAAAGATGAGGGGAAATTATTGGCGCACAAAGCGTTTTGGAATGTAAAAGATGTGAATAATCTGAATGCAGATGCAAGATTGAATTGTACCATCACCGAAATGATTTATGTACCCGATGAAGTGCTTGATGGTTCTTATGTATTGAATTTGCAAATCGCTTCTTTTGAAAATGATGCCAGTCCGAGTAAACCTATTTTATACCAAATATGATTCACGTTTCTACCGATAAAGCAAAGTTGGATGTTCTTTTCATTCAAAATTTTTTGAAGGATATTTATTGGGCTGCGGGCCGAACAATCGAAGAGGTTCAAATATGTATTGATAGTTCCGTGTGTTTTGGGATTTATAAGGATGATGTCCAAATTGGGTTTGCTAGAGTGATTACGGACTATGTAGTTTTTGCATACGTTATGGATGTTTTTATAGCTGAGGAGTATCGAGGTAACGGATATGCTTCGATTTTGATACAAGCGATGCTGGAAGAACCGCAATTACAACAAGTGAAAATCTGGCGATTGGCCACGACAGATGCCCATTTTTTATATGAAAAATTTGGATTTACAACCTTAGCTCATCCCGAAAAGATGATGGAAAAAATAATACTATGAATTTAGAAACTTTTTATGAATACTGTTTGTCTAAAAAAGCAGTAACAGAGCATTTTCCGTTTGATGAGGACACATTAGTATTCAAGGTAGGAGGCAAAATGTTTGCTTTATCCTCATTAAAACAATGGGAAAAGCAGGAACCCTCGGTGAATCTCAAGTGTGACCCCGAGCGCGCTTTAGAATTGCGTGCCAATTACGACGCTATCAACGAAGGGTATCATATGAGCAAAATACACTGGAACACCGTTGCGATTAATCAAGATGTTCCAGATGCTATGCTCAAAGCATTAATCGACCATTCGTATGACTTGATTTTTAAAAGTCTAACGAAAAAAATACAGGCCGAAATTGCTGCTTTACCTATTGATTAGACGACAATATGTCCCCAGTTTTCCCCAGATTTAATGCGGAAAATTTGCATTTCGCTGACACCAAATTGCTTGGCAATCATCTTAATCCTAGTTTTTCTGTTGGGATTTTGTAGCATTTTTTTGATGCGCATCACTTTGGTCACCGTCAATTTTCTACCATCAGATTTGATGTTGTGTTCCAGCAAATTTTTTCTTGCTTGAATCACGTGTGGACTTTTTCGGTTGTGTTCCAGAAATTCTTCGCGTGTCGCCCATTTCAAGTTTCGAAGGGAGTCGTTGTCACGTACATAATCTAAATGTAGCACGTGAACTTGGTCTTCGGACTGTTTTGGGATAAAATGCTCAGCAATGAGTTTGTAAAAAAAGAGATGTCGGTTGACTGGTTTTTCACCAGAATTGATTTTGTAGCGAAAAATACGGTAGCCGTCTATGGTGCTTCCTTTTAATTCGCGACCATCTTCAATTCGGTCTTTAAAACTAATTAGCCTTCCTCGGCTGGTAATTGCATAGCGCAATTGCAAGGATTCGTGTACGTCGAATTCTTTAACTTGTTCGTTTGGATATAATCGAATCATATGTGGCTTAGATTGATTTGAAACAAATATAACTAAATATTAATGTCATCCTAAAAAAAAATGCAGCACGAAATCTGTATTTTATGTTAAATTTTGATTAGGTCTTTTTCAATTTTTTTCGAACGATTTTTCAAGTCTCCTATTGGTTAATTTATAATTGGGGTTCAATAACCAACCAAAACATAAATGAAGGAGAAAAAGAGAAATCATTTTAAGTAAT
>JAGOFG010000156.1 GCA_017997335.1 Flavobacterium sp.
CGCATCGTAATGTACATTTTTTCTATAGCCGCAGAAGATTCTTGCGCTCTAGATCTTGATATATGTTTGGTTGTATTCATCTTCTTTGCTTTTTATCACTTTTCAAAGGTAAGTAAAAGTTTTTTTTAGTTGGTTAAGGTCAATTTCATCGCTAATTCTAAATATTTGTCTTTGTAACGAGCTGATTCAGTTTGAGAATTTTTAAAATTATTATTTCGCCATTTTCCTTTGTAATATTCCCAAGTTGACGTTTCCTCACTAGGAATTGTCCCTACTCTAGGATCGAAACCTATCCCATCAAATTTTTTAGAACCTTCATTGACCTTTGTGAATTGATACTCATAACGATTGTCTTCGATGATTAACCACTCAACAGCAACGAAAAAACCGTTTGTAGGTACTTTTATTTTGTAGGATTCTAAATCAATTGAAGTATTCTTTTTTCCTTTTTTAATAGGAACTACAATATTTTGAGCTATCAAATCATTTCCAGGACTTCCATCAGAATTAACTTCAAAGAAACGCAATACAAACTTGGCGTTTCCTTTTTCCGCTTTTGTTAGAACAAGTAAACTTTTTAGAAAAGAATGCTGTTCCATTTCTTTGGTAAATGGGAAAAATTTTGCAAGAATTTGAGGAGCATTACCACAGGCAAAATGATGATTAATCGATCCCTTTTCATAATCTCCAATTACAATTTCGGAATCGTGTTTTGGAGGTGCAATGATTACCTCGTTCAATGCAATGGCTTCATTTTTGAGAACAACACTTTCAATTTTATCTGCTTTTATCTTTTTGGATGCAAATCCCAAAGCCGAAAAAACCAATACTTTATCCGACGTTGCATTGATAGTAAAAGTGCCATCTAGTTCTGAGGTGGTTCCAATGTTTTCATTCTCCACCCAAATATTTACATAAGGAATGGGCTGACCTGAAATACTATCTTTGACAACACCTTTTAATTGCGAAAAACTAAATTGAAATGCAAAAAGCAGCATCCAAAACCAATACTTATTTCTCATTCTAATTTTTGTTTTCAAAAAAGGCAGCAATTTTTCGATCATTACTCAATCTCGGAATTTTATTTTGCCCACCCAATTTCCCGATGGATTTCATATAGTCTTGGAAACCGTTTTTGGCGACTTTGGTGATGACTACCTTTCGCAAAACGTTGCCAACAATCAAATCGTCATAATAAATATTTTGCTTGCGCATGGCTTGGTCAATCGCTTCGGCAAAAGCAACCTCATCCTCTGGTTCGTTTTCAAATTCAATAAACCATTCGTGGTAAGGCAATCCTTCTTTTGGCGTAATCTGTGGCGCCACTGTAAATTCATTGATGCGAATAGTGGTGCCTTGAATCGCTTCTTGCAACGCACTTTCTACTTCTTTACCAATCACGTGTTCCCCAAAAGCAGAAATGTAATGTTTGATTCTACCCGAAACAATAACGCGATAAGGTTTCAAGGAAGTAAACTGTACTGTATCACCAATATTGTAGCCCCAAAGCCCCGCATTGGTAGAAATAATCAGTACATAATTTACGCCCAATTCGACTTCGCCTATGGTGTAACGCTTTGGATTCTCGGTAAAAAACTCCTCACTTTTGATGAACTCATAAAAAATTCCTGAATTCAAAAGCAACAACATTCCTTTCTCTTTTTGAGAATCTTGGTAGGCGAAAAAGCCTTCGGAAGCAGGAAAGAGTTCGATACTATCTACTCTTCGGCCAATTAAATTCTCGAATTTGGCGCGATACGGTTCAAAATTAACGCCTCCATATATGAATAAATTGAAATTTTGGAACAATTCTCCAACTGGCTTTTGCGCCTTTTGTTGCAATTTTTCGAAATACATTTGTACCCAAGACGGAATTCCAGAAATCACTCGCATGTCTTCTTTTATGGTCTCTTCTACAATAGCATTCACTTTGGTTTCCCAATCTTCAATACAGTTGGTTTCCCAAGAAGGCATTCTGTTTTTTTGCAAATAACCCGGAACAAAATGAGCGGCTATTCCTGATAATCTTCCTAATTTGATGCCGTTTTTCTCGGTTAAAATTGGACTTCCTTGCAAGAAAATCATTTTTCCATCTACAAAATCAGCATTGCCCGTTTCATGAATGTAATGTAAAATGGCATTTCGAGAGGCTTGAATATGTGTCGGCATCGACTCTTTGGTTAACGGAATGTACTTAGCACCCGATGTCGTTCCCGAAGTTTTGGCAAAATAAAGCGGTTTGCCTTTCCAAAGTACATTTTCTTCTCCATTCACCACACGGTCCACATACGATTTTAATCCTTCGTAATCTCTGATGGGAACGTTTTGAACAAAATCCGCATGCGATTGAATTTGTTCAAAATAATGGTCCTTCCCAAATTGAGTACTTTGAGCTTCTTTTATCAATTTTTTAAAAACAGCTTCTTGTGTAGCTATGGGATTTTGTGCCCATTCTTGTGTCTTTCGGACTATTTTTTTAGCAAATAATTTTGCTGCAATTGCTTTTATTGACATTTATTCTTTGTTTAAAACGCAACGTTTTAGATGATGCTTATTGTTACTTTTTGTTAGATGAACCCTTAGTAGTGACCCTTTTTTCTTCTTCGGCGACTTCTTTTCTTAAATCTAATTCGGCTTCTCCTGCTTTGAGTGCTTCTGGAGGAATCGTTTTTTGCGTTTGTACCAAAATCGAATCTTTATTAAAAGTTACACGTTCTAATTTGCCCGTGAGTACTTTTTGAATGCCCTTGAGATAGGCCTCGTTTTTCTCTAACGCCTGACTCAACGAATCGGTTTTTAGTGCCAAAATCGTAGCTTCTTTTTTAAGTTGTGAAGAAGAATACCCAGGAATATATTCGCGCAACGGAGTAAAAGCAATGAGAACAGTGGTCGTTGTGATTAAAAAAATAGCGCCCAAAGTACCTGCAACAAATACATTCAAAAGACTCAATTTGAACGAAAACAATTCCTCAAAGGTTTCTTCATTGATTAGAATCAACCGTTTTTTCATGAATACTACTCTCTTCAGATGATTCGGTAACAAACGATTTTTAAACATAATTCCTTTTTATTTGGGCAAATATAACGATTAAAGCTTGTTAGCATAAAGCCCCTTAGTCGTAATTATTACCATATAAACTCAAATTTATCATATATTTAACGCTAAGACGAATAAATAATTCTTGCAAAAACAAAACAGATTAAGGAATTCTGTATACATTTGCAGCATTAATTAGTACAAATTTGCTTCGGCAATAAAAAATACAATCATGGGAAGATTTGGAGTTACAGAAATCCTAGTTATACTAGCACTTGTTTTATTACTTTTTGGAGGTAAAAAAATTCCAGAATTAATGAAAGGTTTAGGAAGCGGAATTAAAGAATTCAAAAACGCGGCCAAAGACGACCAACCTGCTAATTCTAAAAAAGAAGAAGAGACAAAAGAATAAACTTTTCAAAATAAAAAAATCCAAACTCTTATAAATAATTAAGAGGTTTGGATTTTTGTTTTGGTAGCAAATGATCTAGTTTTAGTTTTCTTAACTTTAAAACATCAATAAAAAATGACTGCAATTGGATAATCTAATTACAGTCATTTTTTATTTTAAGCATCAATTATTTTGGGCTCGTATTGCTTAACGTAAGAGTAAAAGACACACTCGTTCCTTTTCTAGCGGCACTTCGAATTTGATAAACTCTAATTGTGTACTCACCACTTTTGGTCAATTTTTTAGAGAAGATATTTCCATCCGAATCTCCAATGTGCATAGCAGCGCCATCAGAGTTTGGAGCCATCAAGTTAAAAGATGACGAATTGGTACTTCCTTTAAAAGTCACTTTAAACGTTTGTCCTTCTTCAACATAAACAGTGTAATCAATATAAACATCTCCTTTAAAAGTACCTTTGATTACTTTGTTTGGCCCATCAGGAGGAAGGGTTACGCTTACTTTTTTTTGTGCAAAAGAAACCATTGGTACCATTACTACAAATAATACCATTACAAAAACTTGTTTAAAAATTGATTTCATAAAACATTGATTTTGATTAATTTACACACTAAAGTTATTAAAAAATAGATTACCAATACTACTTCAGCGATAAATAATTATTAAATCAAAAACCCAAACAGTATCTCCGTTTATTTTATACACTTTGGGCGACTGGATTTTGAAATTGCAATAATAAAAAACATCAAATTAATAATTATAAGCTAAAATCGAAGGTATAATTCTTTCGATTTTAGCTTTTCTGTTATTATAATTCTTACTTTTATCATCCCTAAATCTTTGAATTTGAAACTGCTCTTGTATTGCAATAGCGATTTCCTATTCTACTAAACCCATTAACTATGAAAAACCTACTACTTCTGGCAGTTGTTTTTTTTAGCCTAAAAAGCTATTGCCAAACTCAAGCCTTCCCGGCTAACAAGATTTACCCCAGCGGACTTATGGCTAGTGCCAAAAACAGTCAAGATGCCTTAGACAATTACAACATTTGGAAAACCAATTTTGTCACAGCTTGCAACAATGGAAGGTATCGTATCAAGTTTGACAATCCTTCCGAAACGGTCTCAGAAGGTATTGGCTACGGTATGCTACTAAGCGTTTATGCTGCTGATAAAACATTATTTGATGGCCTTTGGTTGTATTATAAAGACAATCTCAATTCAAACGGTGTTATGAACTGGAAAATTAATGGATGTTCCGGAGTAAATGGAGCCAATGGTGCAACAGATGCTGAACTCGATGTTGCTTTTGCTCTAATTGTAGCTGATTATCAGTGGGCGAGTACTGGAACTATAAACTACAAAAACGAAGCAAAATCTTTAATTGCCATTATTAAAACTCACGAAATCGAAGCCAATACTTTTGTGCTTAAACCAGGAGACCAGTTTGGTGGTAGCCAAATTACCAATCCTTCTTATTTTGCCCCAGCCTATTTTAGAGCTTTCGGAAATTATACTAATGATAATACTTTTTGGAATGCTGTAGCTTCAAAATGTTATACAATTATCAACAACAATCTAACTCAAAATAATGCCGTTGGTGGGTTAGTTTCAGACTGGTGTCAAGCCTCTGGAGCCTATTCTCCTCAAGCTAGTGGTTACAACAAAGAAGGAAAAACATACAGTTATGATGCCGCAAGAACTCCTTGACGCATAGCGGTTGATTATGTTTGGAATGGAAATGCTGAAGCAAAATCTTATGTGAAAAAATCATCTGACTTTGTTAGGGTTAATTTGGGTGGCTCCAGTAATATAAAAGACGGCTATAATCAAAACGGTAGCTTGAGTGGACAATGGCATAATGCAACTTTTGTAGGCGCTTTTGCTTGTGCTGCAATGGGAGGCGAAAACCAATCCCACTTAGATGCTTCCTACACCGATTTGAAATCACTAAATGAACCCAATAGTTACTTTAATCAAACCCTCAAAACCTTGTATTTGTTTTTGCTAACGGGTAATTTCTATTCACCACAAAATACTACTTTGGCCACAGGTGATTTCGATTTAGAAAATTCAAAAATAACCGTGTATCCAAATCCTAGTTCAGACAAATTTACCCTGATAACTCCTGAAAAATCCACCATTACAGTAATCTCTCCCGATGGAAAAATCATTTCTGAACTCAAAGCAAGTACCGAAAATACCGAAATACAATTAGTCAACGAGCCCTCTGGAGTTTACTTGATACAAATTACTTCCAATACTAAAAGTACTGTCAAAAAAGTAATTAAAAAATAAATTCCTCCCCATCAAACACCCAAATGCAGTTTATTTATTTGGGTGTTTTTTTAAAATCTGTTTTCAAAAATGTAACCGCTCATGTAGTATTTATTTCGATATTTACGTTCTATATACTTTTAAATCAGAAGAAATGAAACGTAGACGATTTATCGCATCAACTGCTTTGGCCGGTGTGGCAAGTGTAGGATTGGCCATGAACACCAGCCCAAAA
>JAGOFG010000002.1:0-34950 GCA_017997335.1 Flavobacterium sp.
ATGTGGTTCATACTGCTGTTAGTTTATAAATTTAGTCTTAATTATTAAAATCCCGTTCTTATTAAAAGAACGGGATTTTTTTTGCTTTTAGAGTTACTGTAATAACTCATTTTTTATTTTTTACTGCAGCTGCAATAAGGTCAACATCTATGAGTTCTAATGATTGTACCATATCTTTTACAGTAGTTTTATACTTTTTAAAATGAACGGTTTCAATATGGGATTGGTAAGCAATTGTGTCAGCGTAGATTTCTAAGATGGTAATGTTAGTTGGTGCATTCTTGTCCGAAACTGCGTAGTAAGTGAGTACACCTGGCTCAAGTAGAATCGCAGCATTCATTTGCTCTTTTAAGGCTTTGTTATAGGCATCAAGATGGGTTGGATGCACTTTTATTTTTGCAATTCGAACCATTTGTTTTTCCTGTGCTCTAGTATTTTCAGCCATAGCGAAAAGCAGTACGACTAAGCTTATTCCCAATACTTTCCTTTTTTTGATAGCTTTCATCTGCATAGAATTTGTTTTTTAAAACTTATAGCTTCCAATGATTTTTTATCATTTAACTATTCAACCTCAATGGCTATTTCTTTTTTTGGTACTAGCATTTGAATCACAATAGATAGAACAATAGTTAGTAACGCACCAATAAAATTCAACCACAAATACCCTAATTTTTCTTCACCACTAGGATAGATGAAAATAGCAAAATAGTAAATGATAAAAATGGTAATTTGACTGATTACTGCACTATAAAAAACAGCTTGTGACTGAACTTTTTTGATATAAAAACCAACTAAGAATATCCCTAGTACAGTACCATAAAATATTGAGCCAATAATGTTTACTAATTGAATTAAGTTCTCGAATAAGGTACCAATGCAAGCGAAAAGTATAGCAATTACGCCCCACATCAAAGTGAAAAACTTCGTTGCATTCAAATAATGTGTCTCTGATTTTTCGGTCTTGAGATTACGTTTGTAAATGTCAATTGCGGTGGTTGAAGCTAAGGCACTCAGTCCAGAAGCGGTTGAAGACATAGCTGCCGAAAGGATTACTGCTAATAACAAACCAATTAAACCTTTGGGAAGATAATTGAGTACGAAATGGAAAAAAACATAATCTTTATCATTGGTTTCGCTATCGGGGTCGGCTTTTGAAATAATGTCTTTGGCACGGTCGCGTAAATCTTTTTCTTTATTTGATAAAGCTACCAATTCCTTTCTCAAAGTGGGATTGTCATAATCCTGATTTAGTTGGTCGATATACAATAAATTGATAACTTTTTTGTCTTCAGACAAAGCATTGAGCTTGTTTTCTAAGGCTTGATATTCCTTTTTGTATTTCGAATTTTCAATTACCGTTTTGTTATTCGGATTGAAGTTAAGCGGAACAGGATTGAATTGAAAAAAGACAAAAACCATAACACCAGTCAATAAGATAAAGAATTGCATAGGAACTTTGAGTAGCCCATTCATAATCAATCCCATCTGACTTTCTCTAACTGATTTTCCAGACAAATAACGTCCGACTTGTGATTGGTCCGTTCCAAAATAAGCTAAAGCCAAGAAAAAGCCTCCAGTGATTCCACTCCAAAACGTATATTTTTGTTCTGGGTCAAAAGAGAAATCTACGATGTTCATTTTGTCATTGGCTCCCGCAATGTGCAAGGCACTAGAAAAAGTCATATCGTTGGGTAAATAGTGTAAAATCAAGAAAAAAGTACTGAACATTCCCAACATAATGACAAACATCTGTTGTTTCTGCGTCACGTTTACGGCTTTGGTTCCTCCAGAAAAAGTATAAATAATCACCGAAATTCCGATGAAAATGTTCATATAGGTCAAATTCCAACCCAATATAGCCGATAAAATAATAGCTGGAGCATAGATGGTCAATCCTGTACCTAATCCGCGTTGTACTAAAAACAAAACCGCTGCTAAGGAACGAGTTTTTAAATCAAATCGTTTTTCTAAATACTCGTAAGCTGTATAGACTTTGTATTTGTGATAAATAGGAATGAAGGTTGCACATATTAATACCATTGCAATAGGTAACCCAAAATAGAATTGTACGAAACCCATACCATCGTGATACGCTTGCCCAGGAGTGGATAAAAATGTGATTGCACTGGCTTGAGTTGCCATCACAGAAAGACCAACTACGTGCCAAGGCGTTTCGTTATTACCCAAAATGAAATCTTCAACGTTTTTACTTCCTTTGGTTTTCCAAACGCCATAAATGACAATGAATAAAAGGGTGGTCAATAAAATAATCCAATCAAATAATTGCATGAGCTAGGCGTATAATTTCATGATGAGACAAAAAATCAATATGTAGACAATATTGGCCACCAATACATAGGTGTAGTCCTTTTTCCAAATTTTTTCTTTCTTGGGTTCCATAGCGGGTCTTTAGTTGTTAATTTTTGGAGCAGGCATTTTGGTTTCTGATTTTACAGAAATGGTATTGGCCATCAGTTTAAAAGCACCGAGAACGCCTTCTGGTAGTTCTCTAAAAAAGCTTAATCCAGTGTAAATATAGTTGCCTTTTCCGTATGGTGCTACTAATAAAGCCCCGTTTTTTGGAGTTTCGCCTTTGTCATTAGAAGATAGGATAGGAGTGAAGGCAGCATCAAACGTATTAGGATAATACAATCCTTGTTCTTGTTTCCAGCCTTTGAAATCATTGGCTGTAATCTTATTAGGATAATTCAAAATCGGATGATTAGGAGCCAAGAAACGAACTTCGGCATCTTCTTCCGTTACTCGGTCACGAGAAACTTTTAGCGGATAAGGCGCAAGGTTAGTGGTCACTAAATCATCGGTAGTGTTGTACTGAACAATCATTGTTTTGCCTTCTTTGACAAATTCAAATAAAAGCGCTTGTTTGTTGGCCAAAGCCTGAACAGTATTGTAGGCTCGAACTCCTGTCATCACCACATCAAACGTAGCCAAACGCTCAGGTGTGATTTCTTCGGGTTTCAAAATAGTTACTTGATAGCCCATTTGCTCTAAGCTTGCAGGAACTTCATCGCCAGCGCCCATAATGTAGGCGATTTTTTCATTATTGGTTTTCAAATCTACACGCAAGAACTTAGCCTCAGCATTTTTAAGAACTTGTTGTTTAGTGATATGATTAAAATCGATATTGATTTGGCTTTTGTTCAATTGTTTGTCACCAATAACCACTATACTTTTGGCTACAATCTCTTGATTGTTTTTAGGTGGAGTTACGGTAAAATAGACGGTTTTTTCGTTCCCTTTTTTATCCAAATTTACTTCGATAAAAGCGGGATTTATTTTCCAATCTTTTCCTAAATCCAACTGAACGATTCCTTTTATTGCATCTTTACCAGCTTTGACTTTCACACCAACGGTTTTGCTTTTTTCATTGGTAAACAACAAAACTTTTTCTGTAAAGGTTGATGTGGCTTCCGGAACGATATCCAAGAAATTGTACATTTCACCTTTTACATCGTCATTGTATTTGTAAACTACAGTACGTTCAAAGGGAATCTCAACACCTTCAATGCTTACAGTAAACACGACTTTTGCATCTCTTTCTTTTTCAGGCAGTCCAATTTCAGTAGGATTACTAACAGTGTACATTCCCACAGTAGCTTCTTCAGCCAACCAATAGGGTTGCGTGTACGCTATAGTTTCTGGTAATTGTAAATCAAGGGCAAAGTTGAGCAGTTTGTTAGGTTGTAAAGTTGCATTCTGCACCGTTGTATTTTGGTTAGGCAATGTGGTCACACTTTTTAAAACCATTGGAATTGTAGAGCGATTGATGGCTTCTATCTTTAATTTCAAACTACTTCCAGGCGTCGTTTCTTGTGTTGGAGCAACGGCCTCTAGGTATAATCCAGCGCAGGCTGCAATAATTTTTTTGGTTTCGGCTGCTTTTTGTTTTGACCAATGATTTTCGTCTAATTGCAACATCATTTGGTAGGCTTTAACTAGTTTTGGAATGCTAGCCGAAGGGTTGTTATGATTGAATTCTTTGCTTATCAAATTTAGGAGTTCGCCAATGGCTTTTCCTCCTTTAACACGATTCCAGCTCGTATCAATTCCGTCAAAAAGAGAACCATTTGTAGGGACCCTTTCACCATTTAAAAATTCTAAGTATTCCGTTTCTTCACCTCGAGTTCCTGTGCTTCCAAATCCTTGTGATTGATGAGAACTTCTACTCAATGCAGCAATTTCTTGGTTGGATTTTCCGATGTTTGGGTAATAAACCCCAGTTTGCATCGCAATTAGATTGGTTTTGTCTGCAGCATTAAATTTTTCTTGCGAACCATAAAACCACCATGAGGTATTAAAGAATTGGCGTTTGGCTTGCCAAGGCTGAACGTATTTAAGTTGCTCTGGATAAACAGAAGGATTATTGGTTAGATTAAAACTTTCGACACTCAACATTGCTGATGCGGTGTGATGTCCGTGAGTCGTTCCTGGAGAGCGATGGTCAAAACGGTTAATGATTACATCGGGTTGGAATTTACGAATTGCCCAAACTACATCGGCTAGAACTTTTTCTTTGTCCCAAATGGCCAAGGTTTCAGTAGGGTTTTTAGAAAATCCAAAATCATTGGCTCTAGAAAAAAGTTGTTCTCCGCCATCAATTTTTCTAGCTTCGATAAGTTCTTGAGTACGAATAACTCCAAGTAGTTCACGCAGTTGTGCTCCAATTAGATTTTGCCCTCCATCACCTCGAGTTAGCGACAAATAAGCGGTTCTGGCTTTGGTTTCATTGGCTAAATAGGAAATCAATCGGGTATTTTCATCGTCTGGATGAGCCGCTACATAGAGTACGGAACCCAGAAAATTAAGTTTTTGAATTTGATTGTAAATTTCAACCGAGTTAGGTTTTGTAGGTTTTTGTGCAAAAGCTAGGGTAGTGGATAGTAATAAAAGGAATGCCATTTTAACTATTGACTGCTGCATAGAATTTTTTTTGTTATTGATACGATTCAAAAATAGTAATTAAGAGTTGGTAATTTTTGTTAATTTTTGTTAATGCTAATTATTTATGATTTTATAAGCTACACTGATGTTTTTACTTATAATATTACTACTTTAGAGTCACTTCTTATTTATGCTATGAAAACAATAACGTATCAATCAGATTATTTAGGAAACGGATTTGAGTTTGCAACTATTAACCAACCCGATGATTATGAAGGTAAAGTTGTTGCTACTGTAATCAGAAAACAGTGCAGTATGCCTAGCAACAAAGCGGTGTTATATGTTCATGGTTTTAACGATTATTTCTTTCAGTCGGATATGGCTCACAGATTTAATGAAAAAGGATTTCATTTTTATGCTGTTGATTTACGCAAATACGGACGTTCAACTTTGCCGCATCATAAGAGTAATAACATGCGTAGCTTAACAGAATATTTTGCTGATTTGGATGAAGCTTTAGATATAGTTAGACAAGAAGGTAATGAACAAGTTTTGTTATCTGGACATTCAACAGGTGGTTTGTTGGTTACCTTGTATGCTTCTGAACGAGTTGGTAATGAAAAATTTGACACTATTTTTTGTAATAGTCCTTTTTATGATATGAATATGCCTGGCTATCAAAAGCGCTTGCTAGTTCCTCTAGTTGCGCTTTTCGGAAAGTATTTTCCTGATGTGTTACTTCCTGGAAAGATATCAGAATGGTATGGTCATAGCTTGCATGGTGAAAAGAAAGGAGAGTGGGATTACAATTTGGTATGGAAACCACATTTGGTTCCTGCGTTAAATGCAGGGTGGATTAGCGCAATACATCAAGGGCATACTAAAATTAAAAAAGGAATAATTCTCACCCGACCTATTTTGGTGATGCATTCTCACCAATCTATTTATAGCAATGATTGGAATACTTCTTTTTTTGAAGGAGATGCCATTTTGAATGTAAAAGACATTAAAGGAGGAGCAGAGAGGATTGTTGCTCCAAAACGTACTATCATAGAAATAGAAGGCGGAATGCATGATTTGATTTTGTCACCTCTTCAGGTTCGGGAGCGCGTTTATCTTGATTTATTTGAGTGGTTGAAGCAAACTATAAAATGATTTTTATTTAACCTGTTAGGTGAAATTATTTTTACCACATAGAAACATAGAATTTATAGTTTCATTAAAGAAAAAATAGACATTTTACTATTCACATAGCTATACTATGTGTGAAATAAAGCTATTTCTATTTATTCTTTAACAATTTTACTTATATCTATGATTCTATGTGGTTATATTTTTACTTTAGTTGAGTTTCACCCAACGGATTATTCTTTACTTGTAAATTACTGTTCGAGGTTTATTCAACTCAAAATCAAGTAAGCCAAAATCACCGGTTTCAAAAGCATTCGTTCCTAGGTTTTTATCATCAGGACCAAAAGTAGTTGGATAGTAAGCAAACGACAACTGAAAGGAGCTAAATACCAAATAGTCGTTATTAATGATAAAACCCAATCCAATACTAGAGTAGGTTTGATTCTTCAAGTTTGTTTTTTTATCATTTCCAATGACTCCAATTGTATAATTAAAAAACGGATTCAAACGAAAACCCCAGAGATTCCAAGGGGAATAACTTTGTGTTTGCGCACTAAAAACCATCTTTTTGGTGCCATATAACGCATTATTGAATCCGGGAATTCCATATTCGCCATTTAAAGTGATTCGGTCTCCAGTTGAAGCCAATCGGTGGCTACCTATGACGACTCGTTGTTTTAAGAACTGTCTGATTTTCCAATCGCCAATTTCGTATAATTTGGTAAAATAATTGGCTTGAAATGTAAATGCAGATTGAGATGTTTTGGAATTCTGAAAAAACGCTCCCCATTCGGCATTTAAACTAAAGAATCCCCAGCGGTAGTAATTCCCAAACGAAGCTCTTGTGCCTAAATACAACTGCCCAATATGATTTCTTCTTTGATAGCCCGTGGTTAGACTATATGTTTTTCCAATTGGTACATCTTCTATTATCCCGTTGTTGAACAAATAGCGTTCTTGAATAAAGTTTCTTGCATTGATACCCACACTTGTGAGCAGTAGTTTTTCGTCTGTATAGAATCCAATGCTGTCATAAGCTACAAGAGGATTTTCTAAAAAATTGATGTTCAGAAAACGCCCAGCCACAATCAAGTTGGTAATTTTGCTTTTTTCAGAAGTATCATTATCCAGCGAAAAAGCATGCCCAAGCCAATAATCATCAGTATTGTATTTGAAGCGTTGTTGTGCAAAAATGCCATTTTTATCAGCCAATGTATCCTGTATGAACCGTTGTTCGTAAAGTATACCGCCTCCCCATTTGGTCAAGGGAGAAACAAATAATCTAGAAGCTTCTAAGCTCCTGTTGTAATTGCTTGATACCTCTTTTTGATTGGTTGCTTGTAGTTTGATGAACGTTTTTCGGAAATTATTTACGGTATATTGCAACAAATGACCGTTTTGACCATCTTTATAACGATTTGTGTATTCGCCCCGAATTTCGTGACCTTGACCGAGAAAGTTACGCTCTCTAAGTTTTAGAGTTGTTTCGGTATTGCTGAAAGAAGCATTTGGAATTAAACTCCAAGAATCCAAAACTTGAATAAAAACATCTACAAACTCAGGATTTTCGGCTACAATTTCCATATGTATTGCCACACTATTGACAAAGCGTTGTGTTCGAATCAAACGCATACTTTCTTTAACCATTAAAGAATCTAGTGGTTCATTTTCGTTGATGAGCAATATCTTGCGAATAGTATAGTCTTTGGATTTTATATGTAATTTATTGCCCCATTCCTCAGCAGTATTGAAAACTTTTGGAGGGTTATTTGATTCGAAATTTTGTACGCTTTTTCCAAACGGGTCAAGAGTAGTTATTGTAATGCTTCTAATTATTTTGTCTTGATACGGACTATAATTTATTTTGGTAACCTTTTTTTTGGGTAGCTTTGGTTTTATGGGTCTAAAAATTAAGCGATGCAAAAAACTAGTTGCTTTTTTCTTTTGAGAAAATTGTTGGATGTTTTTGTAAATTTTGGCGCTATCCGCTTTTTGTTTTTCTTGTTGCGAATAACTCAACTGATATAAAAAAAACAGTACAACTAGTAAAGCAAAATTTCTTTTCTTAAGCATAGTATGTACTGTTTTTATAGTAGTTAAAATAGGAAGAAATCTTAATCTCTACCTCTTCCGTGATTTCCTTTATCTTGATGTTTTCCGTGACCTCTATCATTATGGTCATCACGGCGATTGTCATGACGCTCTTCATAACGATGTTCCTCTTTGTAATGTCCTCTTGCTTTTTGAGGTTTTCCTTTGTATCCTTTGTAATACTTTACTTTGTGAGTATTATAATAGACATAAGGAGTGTTGCCTCTATAGTCTGTTAAAGGTACTTTATATCCGCGATATAAGTCGTAGTTTCTACAATGACTTGGTAATCTGCGAGAACGAATCCAGTGTCCGTTATCAAAATAAATATATTCAGCTTTTCGAATGTCAAAATAAATTTGAATATCTGGTAAAAAATAATAGGCTACATCATCATAACCCACAGGGCCCCAGGCCGGTGGTGTACCAATATTAACGTTAATAGAAACCTGGGCTTTGGTAGCTGTTGCTCCAAAGAGTAAAATTCCAATAATAAATAATTTAATTGCTTTCATTGTATTTAAATTTGGTTAATATTCATTATAATTTAATCTGTAAATTCATTGTTATTGTCGACGGAACTCTTTTTTACAATTGAGATTCCTTTTTGAAAAAACAAATTGTTTGGATAAATAACCATTTCACCTTCTTTAGACCGGATAGTTACGTGAAAAGCACCAATATCTTCAATTTCTCCCTCAACGAGGTATTCTTTGTCGTGTATTAAAATAATATCACCAATTTTGAACGGAAACGAAAAGAACAAAATAATTCCCGCAGTGATATTGCTCAAAATAGACCATTGTGCAAACATAGCGACACCAATAACCGTTGCTACTGATGAAATGGTAATAAAAATATCTTTGGGTTGTACTCCCCAAATTAATATTAAGGTAATAACCGCTAAAATATAAATCAATATGTTAATGTACTTGATGACCAAGTTAGTTCTTCTCTCAATTATTTCGCTCGTTTTTGCATACTTTCTTATTAGTTTTGCAATCAACGTTCGAGCTAGAAAAACAAGTAGTAAAAGTATTCCTGTACTAATTTCTTCTTTAAGATATTGATTAAAAAAGTCCATAATTTTCAGCTTAAAGTTTGTTTAGATAGTCAAATACTTTATCAGTTGGCATTCCCATTACGTTAGTATATGACCCTTCTATTTTTGAAACCCCAATAAACCCAATCCATTCTTGAATTCCATAGGCTCCCGCCTTATCAAAAGGTTGGTAATTGTCTAAATAATATTGAATTGCTTCGTCACTTAATGCATTAAATGTGACTTTCGTCGTCTCCGAAATGACTTCTGTTTTGTTTTTTGTTTTGAAACATACAGAAGTGATGACCTCGTGTGTATTGTTTGATAACGACTTCAAAATTTCAAAGGCCTCTTGTGCATCTTTCGGTTTTCCTAATGGGCAATTTTTGTGCCAAACAATTGTGTCGCTAGTAATCAGAAGGTCGTTATCTTGTAATTCGCCCTCAAACGCATTGGCCTTCAGTATAGATAGGTAATTTGTTATTTCTTCAGCTTTTAGTGTTTCTGGAAAAATTTCTTCTACTTCTTTGAGCCGAATTTCAAAATCCAAATCTAAGTCTTTAAAAAATTGTTGCCTTCTTGGAGAACCAGAAGCCAATATAATTGAATAAGCGGACAATTTTGATTTAAGCATTTTGTTGTATGTTATGATTAAGAATAGGCAATATGAAAATTCCAAAAAATACAATCCATTTAAGAACGGTACTTATGTGATGGAATTCGGTTTTTGTTTTTGCAGTCGTAATTTTTATAGTGCAATATAAAAAAGGAGCAATAATAAAAATCAAACTGTAAATGGTGATGAGTTGTAAATCGTTTAAAACAAAATAGTTATACATATAATTGAGAAATAATCCAATAGGAAGAAGACTCAACAGAGCAACTACTTTGGTAGTTTTTGAAATGCCTAAACGAATAGCCAATGTTCCCATTCCTTGATGGTAATCTCCCTCTATATCTTCTAAATCTTTGACCATTTCTCTAATCAGATGCAATAAGAAAGCAAAAGCGGCATAATCCATTAGGATGCTGAAAATTTGTCCCATTTGGCGTTGATTTTCGGCATTAGTTACTGGAAAAATATCAAAAACACCAATGATTATAACGCTTGAAGCAAGTATCAAAGCTACTATTAAATTACCTATTACTAGCATTTGTTTTAATGTTGTTGCATAAAAATACAAACTTGCTGCTATTAATATGAAGAATGCTGCAAAATTGGGTTTGTCAATCACATTTGAGAGATAAAAACCAATGCATACGCCAGTTATTGTAAGGCCAGCGTAAAGATTGTATGCTTCACTTTCTTTTATGCTTTTTCCTATAATTACTTTTTCGGGTTTGTTGATGGCATCAGTATCTTGGTCAAAAATGTCGTTGATTACATAGCCACCTGCAGCAATCAAAAGTGTTGCTACTACTAATAAAATGTACTGAAAATTAGTCAGTGCTAAATCGCAATTTTGTTCGTTTAAAAAACCAAAACGCAAAATCAATTGCATTAGTGCTAATAAAATCAGGTTTTGATAACGTATTACTTTTAAATATTTCATAATAATTAGAAAGGGTGTACAGATATTAAAGGGTTATACTTTGTTGAATTTGTGAATCAATATAGTCAGTGATAGTCGCTGTTGCCGTTTTAAAATCAAACCACTGAGTATGTTCGTTTCTTTTGAACCAAGTGAGTTGTCTTTTTGAAAAACGTCGGGTGTTCTTTTTTATTTCTTCGATAGCAAAAGCCAAATCCCATTCACCATCAAAATGACTGAACAGTTCTCGATATCCTACAGTTTGCAAGGCGTTTAACGATTTGTGTGGGTATAAATTTTGAGCTTCTTCTACTAATCCTTGTTGAAGCATTATGTCTACTCTTAGATTAATTCTGTCGTAGATGATTGCTCTTTCTGCCTCAAGACCAATAAGAATTGGGTTAAAATTTCTATTGTTTTTTTGTCGATTTAAAAATGAAGAATAGGGTTTTTCGGTGCCAACACAAACTTCTACAAAGCGCATCATTCGTTGTGGATTGAGTAGCGTTTGAGGATTCTCATTGTTTATTTTTTCATAATAAATAGGGTCTAAAGCCTTAAGTTGCTTTTGTAAATAGCTTATTCCATCAGTTTCATAATGTGATTGAATAGCCGTTCTTACGTTTGGGTCAATATCTGGAAAAGCATCAAAACCTTTTAAAACAGCATCTACATATAAGCCTGAACCACCAATTAATACCACATAATCATTGGTTTGAAACAATTCGTTGATTTTAGAAAGGGCTTCTTTTTCGTAATCTCCAACGGTATAATTTTCAAATATGGATTTGTTTTGTATGAAATGATGTTTGGCCGCTTTTAATTCTTCGTTGCTAGGTACGGCTGTTCCTATGGTCATTTCTTTGAAGAATTGTCTGCTGTCGCACGAAATAATTTCGCAATTATAATGCTGCGCAAGTTGAATACTCAAAGCGGTTTTGCCAATAGCGGTGGGTCCTATTATGGTGATTAGATGTTTCATTTTTTTTAGCCCTGATGGGAATGAAAACCCCGGAGTGATTGGAGTTTGTTTTTTCTTGGTAGAAAAGAGCGACCAACGGAAGCTCCTTTTATGCCTTAGAAAAACTACTCTAATCGCGAGGAGTTGTAATGTACAGCAGGAATAGCTCTTTATTAAAAGTGAATAATCTTTAGTGTTTTACTTTTACGAATTTGGCTTTGAATTATATTTTTAGCATCTCGATTGTTTTGCATAGGCACTAAAATATTTTTTAATATTTCTGGATTTGTAATCTGATAATTTAAATCATAAAAAGCATATCCTTTGTAAATTCCGTTTTCAATAAGTACTGCGGAACGCTCGCTGATGTTGCGCCCTTTGTCTATTACAATCATATTTTGCGTGTCAAAATCATTTTCTTTGAGGAATTGATGGACTCTTTGATTGTATTCTTCGGCAGTGATTTCGCCAATGCAAGCACCGTCACATTCTTTTATGCCGTATTGAAAACATTCTTTTTTGGTTTGGTAAAGACCAGTTAATTTTTGACACAAATGGTATTTAGTTGTAATCTTGAACAAGGTGTTTTTAGCTTCTTGCAACGATGAAAAAGAGGTGATTTCTTTTTTACGACCATCGTATTTTTGAATTTTTAGGTTCAAATAACCATTTTTATCCTTCTCACTATAAAGTGCTAATTGAAAAATACTTTTGCGTTGTGCACGGTTCAATATGGGTTTGTTGACTTTTATTTCTTCACTTTCCTTAAGCAATGCAATCAATTCGCTTCCTGTTTCTTCATAAGTTACGGCAAAAACTTCGGTTTGAATTTTTTTGCACTTATTGGATTTTCCAGTAAAATGTTGGTTGATTCTCTTTTTTATGTTTCGGCTTTTGCCAATATAAATTAAGTTGCCTTTGTCGTTATGGATGTAGTAAATGCCTGTTTTTGAAGGCATACTTTGTACAATATCCAAGAGTTTTGGAGCGATTCCTTTTTCGATTTCAGTTTTGATTAGCTCTTTTATAATTGTTTTTTCGACATCTTTTTCGAGTAGCAACTTAAAGAGTTTTACGGTTGCCATAGCGTCTCCGCTAGCACGATGTCTGTCTGCCATTGGGATTCCTAATGCTCGGACTAATTTTCCTAAACTGTGTGAAGGTTGTTCTGGTAATAGTTTTTGAGACAATTCAACAGTGCAAAGAGTTTTTAAATTGAAATCATAGCCCAATCTTCGAAATTCAGTTCTTAAGATTCTATAGTCAAAACTGGCATTGTGCGCGACCAAAACACAGTCGGTGGTGATTTCTATGATGCGTTTGGCGACTTCAAAAAACTTTGGAGCAGAGCGCAACATAGCATTGTTTATGCCAGTAAGCTTTACTACAAAGGGTTGAATTGGAATTTCGGGATTGACAAGACTTATAAACTGGTCTACGATTTCGTGTCCGTCAAATTTATAAATCGCAATCTCTGTGATTCCTTCTTCGTTAAATTGTCCTCCTGTGGTTTCTATGTCAAGTATTGCGTACAAATTCAGTGTTCAGTTTACAGTTTTTAGTAATCAGTTTATAAATCTTAAATCCTTAATCTGGAATCGTATAAAATTATCTTCCGCCAAAGATACTACTTCCGATTCTAACCATAGTGCTGCCGCATGCTATAGCTAATGGATAATCGCCTGACATTCCCATTGAGATGGTATTGAGGTGGCAGTTTTTAGGTTTCAGTTTTTGTAGGGTATCAAAAATAGATTTCAAATGGGTAAATTCTTTTTTGATTTGGTTTTGATTATCCGTAAAGGTAGCCATTCCCATTAATCCAACTATTCTAATATTGTTCATTTGATTGAAGGAAGTTGAGTTGAGTAAACTGTGTAATTCTACTTCATCTAGACCAAATTTTGATTCTTCTTCGGCGATATAAATTTGCAATAAGCAATCTATAATTCGGTTGTTTTTTTGAGCTTGTTTATTAATTTCTTCTAATAATTTTAAGCTATCGACTCCATGAATTAATGTTACAAATGGAGCCATATATTTTACTTTATTGGTTTGAACATGGCCAATCATATGCCATTCAATATCTTTAGGCATTTGTTCCCACTTATCGACCATTTCTTGGATTTTATTTTCGCCAAAAATGCGTTGCCCGGCTGTGTAAGCTTCCATTAAATCGGTTACGGGTTTTGTTTTTGAAACCGCTACAAGCGTAACGTTTTCAGGAAGTGATTCTTTTATTCTTAATAAATTTTCAGCTATTGCCATTTCTTTTGTATTAATTCTTTTTAGCAAGTTTCCAGAATTTAGGAACACAAAGCAAACTTATTAAATTAATACTTGTTTTCCTCCTGCGTGGTATATCTTCTTTGATGTGTTGTTGAAATTTATTGTTTTTTTAACGGTTTTTTTGTCACATCGTTTTTGTCAGACAGTCGTTGTTCTATAAAACTAAACAAGCCCGAATAAATCGGGCTTGTTACTTTATGATGTTTTACTTAATCAAATTTTGATTTTACTTCTGCTTTTGGCCAACTGTTGTTGGTAACATCAATGTCTGCAGTTTCTAATTTTGGGTCGATTTGGATTTTTTTGATTGCTTTTGAAGTAGCGTATACTTTTTTGGCAGTGTCATTGTTTTTTCTCCAAATTTGTGCTGGATATTTGAAGTTTTCAGTAGTACCATCCTCATAAGTTAGTTCTACTAAAATTGGCATAATCAACCCACCAGGCTTGTTGAATTCTACTTCGTAAAAATATTTAGGTGCATTTAGACTTGCTTTTTCTTCTGCAGTCAATTTTTCGTTAACATAGTCAGCTAATAACTTGAATTCATCAACTTTCAATGCTTTTTTATCTGATTCTTTTAATTCGGCATTTGTTCCTTCAACTAAGTACACAAATGGTCCTTTTTCTTCACCAAAACGACCTCTACGAACTTTTGCGTTTTTTAATTCAGTAGTAGGAGTATCAGTTACATAATATTGTTTTACTTCATTTATTCCTATGTCAACAAAGTCGGTTGAGTAAAACCAGCCTCTCCAAAACCAGTCTAAGTCAAATGCAGAAGCGTCTTCCATTGTTCTGAAAAAGTCTTCTGGAGTTGGATGTTTAAATTTCCAACGGTTCGCGTAAGTTTTGAATGCGTGGTCAAATAATTCGCGACCCATAACTGTTTCTCTCAAAATATTCAATGCCGTTGCTGGTTTTCCGTAAGCATTATTTCCAAATTGAATAATACTTTCAGAGTTACTCATAATTGGCTCTAAGAATTTTTGGTCTCCACTCATATAAGGAACAATATTTTTTGCTGGTCCTCTTCTTGATGGGAAATTGGTTCCTAATTCTTGCTCCGCCATATATTCCATAAAAGAATTCAATCCTTCATCCATCCATGTCCACTGACGTTCGTCAGAGTTAACAATCATTGGGAAGAAGTTATGTCCTACCTCGTGAACGATTACGCCAATCATTCCATTTTTTACTTGTGGACTCGTTACTCCATTTGCGTCTGGACGACCAAAATTCCAACAAATCATTGGGTATTCCATTCCTTGGTCTTCTGCAGACACAGATACTGCTTTTGGATAAGGATAATCAAAAGTATGTGATGAATAGCTTTTTAATGTATGAGCAACCGTTCTAGTTGAAGTCTCGCCCCATAATGGATTGGCTTCTTTTGGATATACAGAAGTAGCCATTACAGTTTTTTCACTAAGTTTTACTGCCATTGCATCAAAAATGAATTTTCTAGAAGTGGCAATTCCAAAATCTCTTACGTTTTTGGCGCTAAATTTCCACGTTTTCTTTTTGGTTGAGAACCCTTTTTCAGCAGCTTCCGCTTCCGCTTGCGTAACGATTACTACTGGATTGTCAAAACTCTTTTTAGCTAGCTCATAACGTTTCATTTGCTCAGCAGTGAAAACTTCAGCCGGATTCAATAATTCACCCGTTGCTTCCATAACGTGATCTGCAGGAACAGTGATGTTTACGTCAAAATTTCCAAAGGGTAATGCAAATTCTCCGCTTCCCCAAAATTGTTGGTTTTGCCATCCTTCAACGTCATTGTAAACTGCCATTCTTGGATAAAATTGTGCAATTACATACAATTTATTACCATCTTTTTCAAAGAATTCATAACCTGAACGACCTCCATCTTGTTGGTAATTGTTGATGTTGTACCACCATTTTACAGAAAAAGTGATTTTTTCTCCTGGTTTCATTGGTGTTGGTAAATCAATTCGCATCATCGTTTGATTTACAGTGTAAGTCATTGGATTACCTTTCGCATCTTTTACATACTCTAACTTAAATCCTCTATCTAAACCTTGTTTTAAGTACTCATTAGCGAATCTACTTGGAGCCATAGTCGTCTCAATTCGTTCACTCTCAGCAAGAGGTGATTGAGAGTTTTTTGCGGCTTGATTTTGGTCCATTTGTAACCAAAGGTATTCTAGTTTGTCTGGAGAATTATTGTAATAAGTAATGGTTTCTGCACCACTTAATCTTGAATTTTTATCATCTAATTCGATGTCTATTTTGTAATCAGCTTGTTGTTGGTAATAGGCTGGACCAGGGGCTCCTGCTGCAGTACGAAACATATTAGGTGTAGCCAACAAATCATACATTTGGCTGAACTTATTGGTGTCGTATTTACCTTGTTGTTTTGGTGGTGTTGGGGTGGTTTTTTCTTGGGCAAATAGCATTGCCGGAAAGAGTAGGAGTAGGGTAGCTTTTTTCATAAATAAAATAGAAATTTAAGTCTGTGAAAATAGCAATTTTAACGGAACTACTTTTTTTTTATTAGTACTTTAACATTTGTATCTTTGATGAATCGCTAAAGTTTAGGCTGTTTTTTGTGCCATTTGCTGTAAAATGCATAATGTTTTGTTGCTCTGAGTTCCAATCCATCAATAAAGAATTCTGAATGTTTAAGTTTTGAATTTTTGTGATTTCTTTAATTGTCAAGTAAGTAACCAGAACATCTTCTTCAACTTCGCTTGATAGGTAGTTTAGTGATTGAGATTGTCCATTTACTTTTAGAATTAAATTTTCTGAAAAGTATTTTTTTAGTAAAAGCAGTTCTTCTGGTTTTTCAGAACCTATTCCAATAGAAGTTTTTTTATGGTATTTTTTTTCTAACGCTTTGTTTAAATCATCTAAGAAAATTCTAGAAGTGATTTGTATCCTTTTCTTTTCAGGTACAAATTGAACTTGAAATATAGCCACATAAAATTTATGCATTTCAAAGGACGAAAGGCTAATGGTTAAGAAGAATAATCCGAAGAGTAAAACAGTTTTTTTCATTTCCCAAAAGTAGTTAAACTTTTAAATTCTTTGTTCTTGCTAATCAAAAAATCATACAACTGAAACGAATCGTTTTGAGTCAAAATAGCTACAGCGTTTTTATCTGCTTCGCAAAAAGAAAGAAATAAAATAATTTCTTCTTCTTTGAGCTGTAATGTTTTTGAAAAAAAGTCAGTGTGTACGCTATTGATTACTTCTACATAGTAATTGATGGGTTTTTCTTCTCTGTCTTTTTGTAATGCTTTCTTTTTAAATAACTTTTTGACATCCTTAAAAAGTCGAACAAAGTCAGTTCCGTTTGCAATTGTTGTTGGTGGCATCAAAGGATTGGTAGGTGATGATTGAGCGTCATCATAGTATTTTCTATCGATATAGTTTTGAAGATTGGGATTCAAAGGGCGAATCTCTTTTTGATTCAAAACAATAACTTCTTTTAACTCGTTATCAAATAATTCAAGTTCTATTTCTAAAAAGGGTAGTTCGAAATTTTTGCTGCTAAGAATTACTTTTTTTGGCATACAAGCCAAACTAGCAAACAGTAAAGTGTCTTTAGGCTGAGCCAAAATTTCAAAATAACCTTGCTCTGAAATTGCTGTTCTTGTTTTGGAACTCAAATTGACAACAGAACCATTTACAACAGCTCCCATACTATTGGCTACTTTTCCTTTTAAACTGCTTCTTTCTTGCGAAAAAGCGACTCCAAAAGCAAAAAAGAAGAACAAAATTAGTCTATAATTTTCCTTCATTGCTGTTGAGTTCATTAAAGGTCGAGGCTAATTGAAGCATAGCCACCAGCATTTGGGCTTTGTTATTGGTTTCTATTAACTTCGCAAAGCTTTTGTTTTCAATGCAATAATATTGAAAGGTATTGATTTTGTCAGTAGCAATATGAAATGATTTTGTGTAAAAATCACTAGTAAATAAGCGTTTTAATTTGGCTAAATTGGTTTCTTTTTTCTCTACTTCTAGTTCTTTTTTGAGCATTTCTTTCCTGCCAGAAAGCATGTTGATTAATCCTCCTATGCCGCCTGAGTTGGCTTTTAATCTTCTTTCAGCTACAGTATACGATTTTTGGTTTTTGGGTATAATTCCAAGGTCTCGAGCATTGATAGTAGCATATTGATTGATAATTACTTCGTCTAACTCGATGCCTTTTGGAATCATTTCAATGCTGATAAAGTCTTCACAAAAATCATTGGCTTGAATTACTTTTCGATAGGCTTCAAAACTTTTGGATGCAAAAAATAAAACATCGTTAATTTCTGCCTCAATAGTGAATTCCCCGTTTTCATTTACTTTTGCGCTTTTTTCAGAATTCAAGTTGACTACTTCAATTTCTGTGAAAATACCTGAATTGGCCAAAATTCTTCCTCTAATTGTTTTCACCTCTTTTGCTTGACCTAAAATACATTGAGTCGCTAAAAAGAAAAAAAGCGTTTTCGTTTTATTTATTTTCATCTGAAATGATTTGGTTGTAGCGTTCGGCTAGTTTGATAATTAAAAACTCACTCATTGTTTTGTTTTTGGTCTTCATCGAGTTGACAAAAGCTTGGTCTTCGATACAATAATGTTGAAACCCTTTGATGTAATCTTTGGGGATTTTAAGTTTTTGTATGTAAAATTCCTCTTCAAAAAGGTATTCTATTTTTTCAAGGAGTTTTTCTTTTCTTTCTACTTGAACTTCTTTTTTGAGCATTGCAGTTCTTCCAGAAATGCCATTTAAAATTCCGTCTAGGCTGCCTTTTGTGGCTGTTTGTAATTTTCTTTCGGCGGGTGTGAAATGTTTGGTTGCACTTGGAATACCTAGTTTTTCTGCGGTAATTTCAGGATGACTATTGATGGTTATATTTTTTAAAACGATACTTTTTAGAGTCATTTCTATTTTTAGTTCTTTATTCGAAAGGTCTGCTTTGGTAATGACTTTTGTTAAGGATTCAAGATTGACGGCACTAAAGACAATTATATCGCCTTCATTGGCTGGGATTCTGAAATAGCCTTCAATTCTGCTTGTAGTGGCTTGACGAGTAGTTTCGTTTCTGATGTTTACGCCATCAATAAAATTAGATTCTACCGAAATTCTACCCTGAATTGTTCGCTCAGTTATGGTTTGTCCCACGAAGATTGACGTCCAAAAAAGTAATATAAAAAGGGTAAAATTATTCTTCACTAGATAGTTTTTTGTTAAAGGTAACCGCTAATTCATTCATTGACAGCTCTAAAAGTTGTTTGTTTCCAGAAGTTAAATAAGAAACTAAATATTGATTTTCGATACAAAAATATCTAAACGAATCTATATACGTTTTTGGAATTTTTAAATTCATCACATAAAAATCATCTTTATAAAGTGTTTTTAGCCGTTCTAATAAACGTTCTTTTTTCTCAATTTCAAGTTCTTTCTTTAGTTTTTTCGTTCTTCCTGTTATTTTGTTGATAATTGGGTCTAATGGTAAAGTGCCACCTAAGATACTCAAAAGATGAATGGGTTTAAAGTCTCCTGCGGTTTTTAAGCGTCTTTCAGCTGGAGTATACTTTTTTTGATTTTCAGGAATGATGCCAATTTTTTCAGCTGTTATTGTATTGGTATTGATAATCACTTCGTTTAAATCTATTGTTTTTGAGCTTAGTGTTACCGATAGCGTAGTGCTTTGATACTCGGATTTAGTAATTTTTTTTCTTTTTGTTTCTACACTTATTGATGAAAAATGCAAAATATCTCCCAATTGACATTTGATGGTAAAATGCCCATCAGTATCAGAATTTGTTGTTTCGTTTGAACTTTCATTTTTGATTAAAACACCTTCAATTCCTTTGTTATTTAAAATCACAGTTCCTGATATCATTATTTCCTTTTGCTGCTGCCCCTTGGCAATGTTTAGAATAGCTAATAGAAAAAATAAAGTCAACCAAAATTTCATTCCAGCTTTTAAATTGAATTGTGGTAAAAGTATTTCAATATCCTGCCAAATAATTATTAAGGGCATGGTAAAAATTTGTTAATTAAAAATTGGTTTTTATACCTTTATCACTTTAAAAAAAAGAAAAATGAGAAATTGTATTATAGCTAGTACATCTACTTTGCACGGTGGTGGGTATTTGGATTATTTAATGGCTGATTTAAAATCGCATTTTGCTGGATGCCAAAGTATTTTGTTTATTCCGTTTGCACGACCAAGCGGCATAACACATGATGAATATACTCTTAAAGTAACTCAAGCATTTGCTAAAATTGATATTGAAGTAAGAGGAATTCATGAATTTGAAGATTCTAAAAAAGCGATTCAAGATGCTAAGGGTATTTTTACTGGAGGAGGTAATACTTTTCTTTTGGTAAGTCAGTTGTATAAATTTGATTTGATGCATTTATTATCTGAAACTGTAAAAAACGGCACACCATATTTAGGAACAAGTGCAGGAAGTAATATTTGTGGCTTGAGTATGCAGACAACCAATGATATGCCAATTGTATATCCTCCAAGTTTCCAGACGTTAGGTGTTATTCCATTTAATCTTAATCCGCATTATTTAGACCCTATTCCTGATTCTAAGCATATGGGTGAAACACGTGAAACTAGAATTAAAGAGTTTCATGCTTTCAATGCAATACCGGTTTTAGGATTACGAGAAGGTAGTTGGCTTGAGGTAAAAGGAGATGTTGTTACTTTAAAAGGAGATTTAAAGGCTCGTTTGTTTTTGCAAAACCAAGAGGCTGTTGAGCTAGAATCAGGTTCTGACTTGAGTGGATTGAAATAAAAAAGCCGAAACAAAATGTTTCGGCTTTTTAAAGAGCGAAAGACGAGGCTCGAACTCGCGACAACCAGCTTGGAAGGCTGGAGCTCTACCAACTGAGCTACTTTCGCATTAATTTTTTTTCAAAAATAAATAAATTTAAAACTTGTGACAAGTTAAAATTTAAAAATTTTATAAGAACTTATAGAATCAAATTCTACTTAGAGCGAAAGACGAGGCTCGAACTCGCGACAACCAGCTTGGAAGGCTGGAGCTCTACCAACTGAGCTACTTTCGCATTATTGTGGTGCAAATATAGATAAACATTTCACTTATTTGCAAATTTTAGAACAAAAAAAAATCACCCAAAAAAGACAGTTGTTTATAATTAATTTAAAACTAAATTGTTATACATTTATTTTTTTATAAAAAAAAATGATGCACATAGAAGAAAACAATGAATTAGCAGTTACTTTTGTAACAATACACCCAAATAGTGCGACAAGAATAGTCAATTGTATGTTGTTATTTTGAAAGTGATGATAGATGAAATCTCTTTTTTTCCATTTTTGACTTGAAATGATTTTTAGGTGTAGCGTATTCTTCCGAAAGTTGTTTTAGTAATCATATATTTTAAATAGTCATAATTTCAAAGTATATCAATTTTAAATCAAAATGAAATGAGGGATATGTATTATGATTTTGATTCTAGTTCAGTTGTGTTTAAATCAATTAATATGAAACAATTTTACCTTTTGCTTATTTTTTTATTGTTGCTAAGTTGTAATAAACAAACAGACACTTCTGTAAAAACAATAAAAGCTAAAGCTGTAATTATACCAAAAATTAAGGTAGACGGTAATGCTATTGAAATAGATAGTGCGGTAGTTTTATCTTTCGAAAATCAAAAACTACTTGAATTTTATAGAGCTACAGGATTTAAAACGGTATGGCAATCAGCCATTCTTCGTAAAGTTGTTTTGAAAGCTATTAAAGATTCGTATCAGGAAGGATTATTCCCTGATGATTATAAAATAAAAGTTTTAGAAGCATTAGAAAATAAACACGCTCTTCTTAAAAAGAAGGATTTGATTAACTATGATTTAGTATTAACTCTAAATACTCAATTGTTTTTAACTCATTTAAAACTAGGTAAGTTAGACCCAAAAAAGATTTACAATAATTGGGATATTGAGAGAGCACCTTTTGATGTAAACGAATTACTCGCTGAATCATTTGCTAAAAAAGATTTTGTAGCAACAATTGATAGTTGCAAGCCAAATTCAAAAGTTTACAATCAATTAAAAAAAGCTTTAGAGTTGATTGAAGAGTTTTCTGATTCTGATTTTTCTTCTATTGCATTTACAGATAAAATAGTTGCCAATGATACCAATCCTAAAATTATAAGCATAAAAAAAAGATTATTATTTTGGAATGATTTGAATAGTTCAGATAGTTTGACGGCAATTTATGATTCAAAAACTGTTGCTGCAATGAAACGTTTTCAAGTGAGACACGGACTGGCTCCAGATGGTGTAATTGGAGCAGGAACAATTGAGGCATTAAATTTTTCTAAATCCAGTAGGAAGAAGCAAATTTTGGCTAATCTTGAGCGTTGGAGATGGTTTCAGATGGTTCCAGATGAAGATTATCTAGTTGTTAATATTCCGGATTATAAATTAATTGTGGTTGAAAACAACGACACTACAATTACTCAGAAAGTTGTAGTGGGTACGAATAAAAGAAAAACACCAATATTGAATTCTTATTTAAAAACTGTTGTTTTGAATCCTACTTGGACCATACCTCCAACTATTTTGAAAGAAGATGTAGTTCCGGCTATGAAAAGAAATCGTAATTATCTTTCAAATAAGAATATTAAAATCTATGATGCGAGTAATAATGTAGTTTCCCCAGAGAATTGGAATGCCTCTAAACCTCATAATTACAGATATGTCCAAGAGCCTGGTCCTAATAATACGCTTGGAGAAATGAAAATTTTATTTCCCAATCATCATAGCATTTATTTGCACGATACGAATCATCGTAACTTATTTGGTTTGAACAATCGTTCGTTGAGTTCTGGTTGTATTAGAGTAGAAAAACCGCTTGAATTAGCAGGGTATTTTTTGAATCATTCTGAAAGTTGGTCCAAAGAAAAAATTGATTCTGTTGTTGCCACAAGAAAAACACATTATGTGAAAATTGAGAAAAAATACAATCTTTATATATGGTATTGGACAGCTTGGAGTTTAAATGGTAAGCTTCAATTCAGAAAAGATATTTATGATTATGATGCTGCTTTGTATGAAAAACTAAGAACTTAACTTTTCTATTATCTCTTCAGATTTTCTTGAAGGATGATAAATAAATAAAATCGATTGCTCCTTTATGGTATTTATGATTGGTAAAGTTAAATCATTTGGTAATGCTGGACATCCTTGACTTCTGCCTAATCTTTTGTGTTGCCTGATAAAAGATTCAGAAACATAATCAGCACCGTGAATAACCACTGCTCTAGAACGTGCATTACAATTTATCCCTTTTTCTAAACCATCTAATTTAAGAGATAATCCGTGTTTTCCTTTGTATACTTCCCCTGTTATATAAAAGCCAAGGCTGCTTTGGAAAGAAGATGTTTTATTTGAAAAATTCGTTGCAAATTCTTCTCCAGTGTTTCTTCCGTGTGCTACTAATGATTGAAACAATATTGTATTTGTAGCTAAATCAATTACCCAAAGTCTTTTCGTATTTGATGACAAACTAAAGTCAACTAAGGTTAAAATTTCTTTTTTAACCAATCCTTTTTCTTTTAGTCTATAATAGCCTTTTAATGCTTCTGAAAAGCTATCAAATTGAGGAAGGATAAACTGATTAGCATTTAAATTGTGATACACGGATTCAACTATTAAATCAGCTTTGGATTTTAAGTTAGTTGCATGCTCAAATTTGTTTTTATGATTTTTATTTTCTTCAGATACTGAGTTGTTAATTGAAAAGGAACTCAAAAAGAATAAAGCAATAGTAAGGAAAGCGCTATAAATCATTAATTGTCTTTTGATTAATCACTTGTTTTTGGTTTGCAAATATACAATAAATACGTTTTAAATCTTTAGCATGTGTATTTCGTCGATAAAATTTAACACTTAGTCGATTTATTTTTATCATGAATATTATGAAATAAAGTTAACATTAGCTTGTTTATATGTTAAATTTTATATTTTTACTGCATATAAGCACCCCAAAATGAAAAAAAAGTACTTGTTTTTACTTGTTTTATTGATTATTTTCAAAAATACTGTTTGGTCACAAAAAAAAGTTTTAGTAACGAAATCTACTACGGAAAACATAACTATTGATGGGAAATTTAACGAGAAAGCTTGGATTAACGCTGATGTAGCGACTGATTTCGTGATGTTTGAACCAGATAATGGGAAGCCAATAAGTGCTGATAAGAAAACAGAGATTAAAATTATTTATGATAACAATGCAGTTTATATTGCAGCTTCAATGTATGATAATGAACCTACCAAAATTCAAAGAGAAATAACCAATAGAGATGTTTTTGGAGTTTCGGACCATTTTTCTGTTTTTATTAATGGATTTAATGATGGGCAACAAGATTTCAGATTTTTTGTTAGTGCTGCTGGAGTTCAGATGGATTGTCTAGCTACGGAAGATTTTGAAGATTTTTCGTGGGATGCCATTTGGGATAGTAAAGTCGTTCTGACAGATTTTGGTTGGACTGTTGAAATGAAAATTCCCTATGCAGCATTGCGTTTTTCAAATCAAGAAAAGCAAACTTGGGGAATTAATTTCATGCGAGAAATCAAAAGGGATGTTCAAAGATATACTTGGAATTTAGTAGATACCAAAATTGGAGCAGTGATTCCTCAAGCTGGAATATTAGAAGGGATTTCGAATATTGATACGCCAACGCGACTTTTTTTAATCCCTTATTCATCCATATACAATCAAAGAAATGACATTGGTTCAGAAACGACTTTTAAAGCGGGTTTGGATTTGAAATATGGTATAAATGATTCCTTTACTTTAGACGCTATTTTAGTTCCTGATTTTGGTCAAACCAAATTCGATAATGCCATTTTGATTCTTGAGCCTTTTGAACAACAATTTCAAGAAAATCGTCCTTTTTTTACTGAAGGAACCGATTTGTTTACAAAAGGAAATTTGTTTTATTCCAGAAGAATTGGACTGGCTCCTACAACGGAAGTCAATCTTAACAAAGATGAAGAAATTACCAATTATCCTAATTCAGTTGACTTAATTAATGCTGTAAAAGTCTCTGGTAGAACCCAAAAAGGATTGGGTGTTGGTTTTTTAAATGCTGTTACCGAAAAAACATTTGCTACCATAAGAGATACAATCACCAATTCTCAAAGAAAAGAAGTAATCGAACCTCTTACGAATTATAATGTTTTAGTTTTTGACCAGCGTTTTAATCAAAACTCATCGGTAACCTTTATCAATACGAATACTACACGAAATGGAGGTTTTAGAGATGCCAATGTTTCTGGGCTTTTATTTGATTTAAGTACCAAAGCAAATTCGTATAATTTATATGGAGATTTTAAGTACAGTACCATCAATGATGTTCAAGATTATAACGGTTATAAAACCGCAATAAATTTTGCTAAAACTAGCGGAAAATACCGCTATTTATTTTCAGGTAAATACATTTCTGAAAATTATGATATCAATGATTTGGGTATTATTTTTTATACCAATTACCACGGTTTTTTAGCAAATGGAAGTTATAGAATTGTCAATCCAACCAAAGTCTTCAATACTTTTAAAGTAGAACAAGAATTCAATGCCGAGATTCAAAATACATTTGGAAAACTTCAGGAGGCTTGGTATAAGACCGTTTTAAAAGGAACTACTTTAAACAATGACTATTTTGAGTTTGCTTTTGTTGCTAATCCATTGGTAACCTATGATTTTTACGAACCTAGAGAGTACAATCGTTATGTGTTTATTCCCAAGCGATTTTCATCTTATTTTGGAATTGAAATGAACAGAAACCATCCTTTTACATTTGATTTAACCCTTTCAGGTGCTAAATTTGATGAAGAAGGAAGGTATAATTATGGTTTTTATGCGAGTCCAAAGTATCGCTTTAATGATAAGTTGTCTTTGGCTTATGCTGTCGATTATTTGAATAAAAAAAATGATAGGGGATGGGTAGATACTACAACTGATGGAATTATTTTTGCCGAACGCAATAGAGAATACATTCAACATGATTTTACGGGTAAGTATGCAATAAACGAAAAAATGACAGTAAATTTAACTGCACGTTATTATTGGTCTTATGCTAAAAACCATGAATTTCTAACATTACAAGATGACGGAAAGTTAGCTCTCAATACTTTATACAACGAAAACAAAAATCGAAACTTTAATTCTTGGAACTTTGATTTATCCTATACTTGGTGGTTTGCACCTGGTAGTCAATTGTCTTTTTTATATCGAAATTTTGCTTTAGACAGGACAGATGCTGTTGAAAAGAATTTTTCGACCAATTTTAAAAATGTTTTAAATAACAATTTGACCACTAATTTGTCTGTAAGTATTCGTTATTTTATTGACTACAATACCATAAAGAATAGTTTTTAGTTTTTGTAGCCAAAATAATCACTTTTTGAATAATCAAGATTCGTTTTGAAATGATGTAATGAAAATTAGTTTGTAAAACTGTAACAAACTTTAATATATTAAGTCTATTAAAGAAATTCAGACGCATTCATTATCAATCAATCAGATTCTATGAGATTTTTTCTTCTTATCAGTGGACTTTTATTTACTTTTTTTGGCTACAGCCAAAAGAAAAACCTCGAAACAAAGTTTATCACAACTCCTATTGTAATTGATGGTAAAATAAACGAGCAATCTTGGGAACAAGTTGCTTCTGCTACCGATTTCGTGATGTTTCAACCAGATAACGGAAAACCCGTAATTCCTGAAAGAAGAACAGAAGTTAAAGTACTTTATGATAACACAGCTATTTACATCGCTGCAAAGATGTATGATAATGAGCCTAATAAAATCTTGAGAGAAATTTCAAAAAGAGATGATTTTGGTACGGCTGACTTTTTTGGAATTTTCATTAATGGTTACAATGACGGACAGCAAAATTTTCAATTCTTTGTCAATGCAGCCGACGGACAAGCTGATTGTTTGGCAACAGATTCAAATGGAGAAGATTATTCTTGGGATGCGGTTTGGGATAGCAAAGCTGTAATCACCGATTTTGGTTGGGTAGTTGAAATGCGAATTCCTTATGCCGCGTTGCGTTTTTCTCCAGAAAAAGTGCAAACTTGGGGCGTTAACTTTTTTAGAGAAATACGTAGAGACCGTCAAAAGTATTCTTGGAATTTTATTGACTCAAAATTAGGAACGTTCACGCAACAAAATGGGGTTTTAACGGGTATAGCAAATATAGAAACCCCAACACGTTTGTTCTTTTTACCTTATTCTTCGTTTTATTTGAATGCCAATGACCAAC
The DNA here is from genome assembly GCA_017997335.1 of Flavobacterium sp. Classification (GTDB taxonomy): domain Bacteria; phylum Bacteroidota; class Bacteroidia; order Flavobacteriales; family Flavobacteriaceae; genus Flavobacterium. The sequence continues at coordinate 27,222 of JAGOFG010000002.1, forward strand.
AAAAAACGAAAGGTACTTTAAAAGGTGGCTTAGATTTGAAGTACGGAATTAACGATGCCTTTACGCTTGATGCCATTTTGATTCCAGATTTTGGTCAAACTAAATATGATGATGTGATTTTAAATTTAGGTCCATTCGAACAACAATTTAATGAAAATAGACCTTTCTTTACAGAAGGGACAGACTTGTTTAGCAAAGGGAATTTGTTGTATTCTCGACGAATTGGTGGCGCACCGACTAATTATCCTATCACAGGAACAAATGAAATAATTACAGATAATCCTGCAAGTGTAAACTTGATTAATGCTTTAAAAATATCAGGAAGAACCAAAGGTGGACTTGGTATTGGGGTTTTGAATGCGGTTACTGAAAAGACCACAGCAACTATTACAAATACTGTAACGGGAGATTCACGAAAAGAAGTGGTAGAACCTTTAGCGAATTATAATGTCTTGGTTTTGGACCAGCGTTTTAGAAAAAATTCTTCTATTGCCTTTGTAAATACAAATGTGACCAGAAATGGCAGTTTCAGAGATGGTAATGTTTCTGCTTTGGTTTGGGACTTGAATACCAAAGCGAATTCTTACAATTTATCGGGTGATTTTAAATACAGTTACGTCAATGAAGATAAAATTAAAACGGGTATCGCAACTCAATTAAATTTTGCAGAAACATCTGGTAACTATCGCTATAGTTTAGGCGCCGATATGTATACCAAAGATTTTGATAACAATGATTTGGGAATCAATTTTGAGACGAATTATTACAGTTTTTATGGAAATGCCAATTATCGAATTCTAAACCCAACCAAGCGTTTTAATGGTTTTAGAGTGAACTATAATAACTTCATTCAATTTAACAAAGAAACGGGGCAAGTTCAGGGAAGCAATATCAACATCAACACCAATATTGAAACTTTGAAGAATAATTCTTACGGTTTTGGAATCAATTTCAATCCATTTGAACGTTATGATTATTACGAACCACGTCAAGAGGGAAGATTTGTTATTACTCCCACTAGCTACAGTTTTTGGGCTTATTATTCTCGTAACTATAACTATAAATTTGCCTTTGATATCAATCCAGAATATTCAAAAGCTGATGAACCAGGGAGAGATTTTATTGGGATTACTCTTAGTCCAAGATATCGTTTCAATGATAAACTAGCGATGGTTTATGATTTTAGTTATTCCAGACGCAACAATAATAAAGGTTTTATAGATGTTTTAGGTAATGTTTTTGACTCTTCGGGCAACAATGTGATATTGTTCGCTAATCGAAATGTAATTACATATGCTCATATTATTTCAGGTAAATATTCAATCAACAGTCAAATGAATTTTAACTTGTCAATTCGTCAATATTGGTCTTATGCGGAAAATAAAAACATTCTTTCCTTAACAGATAAAGGTCGATTGGTAGATTATTTGGGGTACAAAGAAAATAAAAATTCTAGTTTTTATACTTGGAATATGGACTTGTCGTATTCTTGGTGGTTTGCTCCTGGAAGCCAAGTTTCATTCCTGTACCGAAATAACTCAGCTACTTTTGAAAATGTTATTAATAAAAATTATAAAGACAATATTAATGCTCTTTTGACAAATGAAAAATTACAACATACGCTTTCGGTAAGCGTTCGCTATTTTATTGATTACAACGAAATCAAAAATCAATTTGTAAAAAGCTAAATCCAATATTTAGCTATTTATTTGTGATTATTTATCCCCTACAACGATTGAAATTTTTAGGTATATTTTGAAACCTTTTTCGGCTTTTGAAAATTCTTTATCTTTGATAAAAAAATTATCATGAATAAGAAAGTTATACTTATGATTCTTGATGGATGGGGAAAATCTCCTGATCCTAAAGTATCTGCAATAGACAATGCAAATGTTCCTTTTATAAATAGTCTATACGACAACTATCCAAGTGCACAGTTAAGAACTGATGGTTTAAACGTTGGTTTGCCAGAAGGACAAATGGGAAATAGTGAAGTAGGTCATATGAACCTTGGTGCGGGAAGAATCGTGTATCAAGATTTGGCTAAAATTAATTTGGCGGTAGCTAATAATACTTTAGCAAAAGAGCCTGTTCTAATTGATGCTTTTACTTATGCCAAAGAAAACAACAAAAAAGTACACTTTTTAGGTTTGGTTTCTGATGGAGGAGTGCATTCACATACTTCGCATTTACGCGGATTGATTACTGCTTCTCAAGAATACGGTTTGGAAAATGTATTTGTACACGCTTTTACTGATGGTCGTGACGTAGATCCAAAATCAGGAAAACAATATATTCAAGATTTAGAAGATTTCATGGCACCAACTACAGCTAAATTAGCTTCTGTTGTAGGTAGATATTATGCTATGGATCGTGATAAAAGATGGGAACGCGTAAAATTAGCTTACGATTTAGTAGTTAACGGAACAGGAAAGCCTACTCAAGATGCTGTTGCGTCTATTGAAGAAAGTTACGCAAAAGATGTTACAGATGAGTTTATCGATCCGTTAGTAGTGGTTGATGCTACTAATCAACCTTTAGCAACTATTCAGGCTGATGATGTAGTGATCTTTTTTAACTTCAGAACAGATAGAGGTCGTGAGTTAACAGAAGCGTTATCACAAAAAGATTTTCATGAGCAAAACATGCATAAACTGCCTTTGTATTATGTTACTTTGACGAATTACGATGAAACTTACGAAAATGTAAAAGTAGTTTATAACAAAGATAACATTACGGAGACTTTAGGTGAGGTTTTAGAAAAAGCGAATAAGAAACAAATCCGTATTGCAGAAACAGAAAAGTATCCGCACGTAACGTTCTTTTTCTCTGGAGGTAGAGAAACACCATTTGAGGGCGAAACTCGTATCTTGAGGAATTCCCCAAAAGTAGCTACTTACGATTTGAAGCCAGAAATGAGTGCTTATGAACTAAAAGATGCTTTGGTTCCTGAATTGAATAAAGGCGAAGTTGATTTTGTTTGTTTGAATTTTGCTAATGGTGACATGGTTGGTCATACAGGAGTAATGAGTGCTGCTATTCAAGCTTGTGAAGCAGTAGATGCTTGTGTGAAAGAAGTAATTGAAGCGGCTTTGGCAAATGATTATACTACTATCGTAATTGCGGATCACGGAAATTGCGAAACGATGATTAATCCTGATGGTAGTCCAAATACAGCGCACACTACGAATCCAGTGCCAATTATTTTAGTTGACAAAGAATTGAAAAAAATTAATGATGGTGTGTTAGGTGATATTGCTCCAACAATTTTAGAATTGATGGGAATTGAAAAACCTGCTGTGATGACAAGTCATTCGTTATTGTAAACTGGAAAGCTTAGATAAAAACAAACCCCAAAATCAAATGATTTTGGGGTTTGTTATTTTTAGGGAATAAAAAATTACAAAAACATTTTTGAAATTTTTTCTGCTTTTTTACTTTCGCTATAGTCATAGAATCCTTCGCCTGATTTTACACCTAGTTTTCCGGCTCGCACCATATTGACTAATAATGGGCAAGGAGCATACTTTGGATTTTTGAATCCTTCGTACATTACATTTAAAATGGCTAAACACACATCCAAACCAATAAAATCAGCTAATTGTAATGGTCCCATTGGGTGTCCCATACCTAGTTTCATCACAGTGTCTATTTCGTAAACGCCTGCTACTTTATTGTACAAAGTTTCAATGGCTTCATTTAACATAGGCATTAAAATTCGGTTCGCCACAAAACCAGGATAATCGTTCACCTCAACAGGAACTTTTCCTAGTTTTTCGGATAATTTCATGATGATTTCCGTAACCTCATCAGAAGTGTTGTATCCTCTAATGATTTCAACTAATTTCATTACAGGCACCGGATTCATAAAATGCATACCGATAACACGCTCTGGATGACTTACCACAGCTCCGATTTGTGTGATTGAAATTGATGAGGTATTGGTCGCTAAAATGGTGTTGTGAGAACAAACTTCATTTAATTGTTTGAAGATATTTAGTTTAAGCTCTACGTTTTCTGTAGCGGCTTCTACCACTAAGTCTACACCAACGATTCCGTCTTTGATGTCTGTATACGTAATAATATTGGTAATGGTCTTGGCTTTGTCTTCCTCTGTAATGGTGCCTTTGCTTACCATTCGGTCCAAATTGGCAGCAATGGTTGCCATTCCTTTATCTAATGCTTTCTCAGAAACATCAATTAACTTTACTGTAAATCCGCTTTGTGCAAAGGTGTGGGCGATTCCGTTACCCATAGTACCTGAACCTATAACAGCTATTGTTTTCATAAGTTTTTGTTTAAATATAAAAGCTCAAAGTTATAGTATACAACTTCAAGCTTTGTTTTAAATTATTTGTTTATTGGTAGTATTATTTTTTAAAGCAATCAATAATTTGATACGCTACTCTAAGCGCTTCTGTTGCTTGCTCTAAGGTAACAACTGGTGTAGTATTGTGGTTAATAGCATCTGCGAAAGAATTTAATTCGTCTAAGATAGCATTGTTTTGTTCTACCTCAGGATTAGAAAAATAGATTTGTTTTTTTACACCTTCGGCATTTTGTAAAATCATGTCAAAATCACCAGGAACTTCTGGAGCATCTTTCATTTTTACTACTTCGCATCTTTTTTCTAGAAAGTCAACAGAGATATACGCGTCTTTTTGAAAAAATCTTGATTTACGCATGTTTTTCATTGAAATTCGGCTAGCTGTTAAATTGGCAACACAACCGTTTTCAAATTCAATTCTTGCATTGGCAATATCTGGAGTTTCGCTAATAACAGATACACCACTAGCACTTACATGTTTTACTTTGGATTGCACCACACTTAAAATAGCATCGATATCGTGTATCATTAAATCGAGTACAACAGGAACATCTGTTCCTCTAGGATTAAATTCTGCTAGTCGATGGGCTTCAATAAACATTGGGTTTTCAATCATGTTTTTGGTAGCGATAAATGCAGGATTGAATCGTTCTACGTGACCTACTTGTCCTTTGACATTGTTTTCATTGGCTAAAGCAATAATTTCAAGCGCTTCATCAACAGTATTAGAGATAGGTTTTTCTATAAAGACGTGCTTTCCAGATTTAATGGCAACTTTGGCACATTTAAAATGAGAAAGCGTTGGTGTAACAATATCAATGACATCAACAGCATGAATTAGAGTAGCGATAGTTTTGAATTGTTTGTAGCCAAATTCTTTTTCAATTTTTTGACCATTTTCTAGATTTTCATCATAAAAACCAACCAACTCGTATTTTTCTGATTGTTGCAACAAACGCAAATGTATTTTTCCTAGGTGACCAGCACCCAATACTCCAATTTTTAGCATAAGAATGTTCTTTCTACAAAAATAACAATTTAATGAGAAATTCCAATTTTTACAATTCCAAATTAAAGCCTCTTTTTATTAAAAAAAGCTAATTTTTATTTGGTTTTCTTTTTCATTTGGAATTTGAATTTTTAGTTTATTTTTACCGAAATAATTTGTTTTAGATTTGAAAGATACTGCCAAACATCAAGGACTTCGGAATCAATTAGTAAGCCTTTTGCAACAAAAAGGAATAACTGATAAGAACGTGTTAGATGCAATAAGTAAGATACCAAGACACCTTTTTTTGAACTCTAGTTTTGAGGATTATGCTTACCAAGATAAGGCTTTTCCTATCGGAGCTGGCCAAACGATTTCGCAACCCTACACTGTCGCTTTTCAATCCCAATTATTGGAGGTTAAAAAAGATGATAAAGTATTAGAAATTGGCACGGGTTCAGGATATCAAACGGCTGTTTTGTGTGCAATGGGAGCAAAAGTATACAGTGTAGAACGTCAGAATGAATTGTTCAAAAAAACTTCAGTTTTGTTTCCTAAATTAGGCTTAAGACCCAAGCATTTGTCTTTTGGCGATGGCTATAAAGGTTTGCCACTGCATGCACCTTTTGATAGCATAATTGTAACGGCTGGCGCACCTATTATTCCAAAACCTTTAATGGCTCAGTTGAAAATAGGAGGTAGGTTAGTCATCCCTTTAGGGGAAGATGTTCAAATAATGACATTATTAATTCGGAAAAATGCCACTCAATTTGAAAAGCACGAGTTTGGAGAGTTTCGATTTGTTCCTTTATTAGAAGATAAAAATTAAATAAAAAAAGGGATTTGAAATAATTTTCAAACCCCTTTTTTTATGGTTATTCAAATGCTATTTTTTTGTTACAGAACCGTCTTTTATCATTTCTTTATAAAGTGTTTTCATGATTTCATCAACTGTTAATCCTATATCAGTGATGTAAGATGATTTTGTAGTCCCTGTCCAAATTAACTTGTTTTTGCTCAGAGAAAAAATGTTAGTTTCTACCATATAATACATAGTTTCTTGATAGTAACCCGGAGAGTAGAAATTTGGGGAATACATTCCGTACCAATTTCCGAAACCATATCCATACATTCCTGTATACATTCCTCCAATTCCTCCATAATAAATTGAAGTATTTGTGCCAGGAACGTAATTGGCTTCTTTTTCTGTACTAACCAAACGCATAGTTAATACTCCATCAAAGTTTTCGTCTTTAAGGATTTTTAATTTCTGTTCATTTGTTAGTTGAAGGTTAGTGCCATTTAAATATTGGTAGGAGCTTTTAAAAATTGGGTTAGAAGAGGCAATTCTGTTTTCAGTTGTTCTGCGAGTGGCTTCGTCTTTTACCAAAGCTACCACCAAAATCTTTTTAAATTGTTCTTGTGTGATTGTAGTTTCTGGGTCATTCCAACTGTTTACAATTGCAGTATTGCTACCACAACTAATAAATAAAATACAAAATAGGGAAGTTAAATACTTAATAAAAGTTAAAAATCAATACGCTTTTTTTATTCTATCTAAATCTCTTTTAGTGTCTTGCTCTTTTAGAGATTCTCTTTTGTCGTAATTTTTCTTTCCTCTACAAAGACCAATTTGAAGTTTTGCCATACCTTTTTCATTGGTAAACAACTTTAAGGGGACAATAGTAAGTCCTTTAGCCTGTACACTTCGAGCTAAGGTTTTTAACTCTCTTTTGTTCAATAGCAATTTACGTTCACTTCTGGCTTTGTGATTGAATTGGTTTCCAAAAGCATACTCTTCGATATACGTATTGATGGCAAATAATTCATTATTACTGAATTCGCAAAAGCTTTCGGTAATATTGGCTTTACCTAAACGAATAGATTTAATTTCGGTACCTACAAGTACAATTCCAGCAGTGTAGGTTTCGATTATTTCATAATCAAAGCGCGCTCTTTTGTTGAGAATGTTAACTGATTTTAGCATAGGACAGCAAATGTAGGATAAAAATAAAAATATAGAAAATATAGTTTTAGTTCTTTTTTTAATACCTGATTTTTATCATTCATTACCATAGAATTAGTTACTATTTTTGACATACAACTTAAAACAATTTTTATGTAAGAGTTACTCCATTGTAATGATAAACTGTTTTGAATTTGATTTTTGAAGTTTGTTTATGAATTGATGTTAGTACACACTGTTTAATGTTACAAATGATATACTTAGTACCGATGTGATTGTAAATTCTAATGAAATTAAGCGTGTGAATTAATATGATTTTTTAGATTAGTTAAAAAGTAAAAAGGTGTTTACGATTTGTAAACACCTTTTTTATGTATATTTTGAATCATTAATTGTATTTTTGCCTTATGAAACAACAATCAAAAGACCCTCTACACGGTGTTACTTT
>JAGOFG010000002.1:35050-46648 GCA_017997335.1 Flavobacterium sp.
AGATTAGTTAAAAAGTAAAAAGGTGTTTACGATTTGTAAACACCTTTTTTATGTATATTTTGAATCATTAATTGTATTTTTGCCTTATGAAACAACAATCAAAAGACCCTCTACACGGTGTTACTTTACAAATGATAGTAGAGCAATTAGTCGCTTTTTATGGATTTGATACTTTAGGTGAATTGGTTAAAATTAAATGTTTTACTACCAATCCAAGTATAAAATCTAGTTTAGCATTTTTGAGAAAAACGGATTGGGCTAGAAAACAGGTTGAAGATTTATATTTGCGTTCTCTAACTAAGTTTTAGTTCAATTTGTAGGTAATCATTAGGCCTCCTCGATAAGGTAACCATTCCCCGCTTTTGTTGTATTTTTCTGCTTTTTCATAGCGTCCTGGTGTACCATCATTGTAGTATCCTTTATAAAAACCCTGATGCCAACCGCCACCAACAAAAGCGTCCAGATTTATTTTCTCAGTGATTTTGAAATTGTAACCAATTGTAGCTCCAATTCTATATCCAAAACCATCTTCATATAAATTGGTATTCCAATAATTCCATTTCTGAATTTTATAGATATCAGGACCTACATGTCCACCAAAATACCAACCATTATATTTTTCTTTAAAGTGGTAGCGAACTTCTGGTGTAAAGGTGTAAAATTGCATAGGATTTTGTCCAGCAAATGATTTCCAGAACGAAGCCATTACATCAAAGCTAAAAGTCAATTTTTCTCCAATGCTTGTTTCAATCCCAATATTTGGCACACCAACTAATGCTGTTGCACCATTAAATTTAACATAGGTCTGGCCAAAACTAGTAGTGACTACTAATAATAAAAGAAATGCAATTGTTTTTTTCATATTTGTTTAATTTGCGGCAAAGGTAAATCTAATTTTGGGAAAATTCTGAGCCGAATGTGGATTAATAATAAACAAGTGTTGATTTTTCAGATATAAATAAATCAAAACTTGTTATTTCAATAGGTTAAAAAGTATACTTTCCGCCAAGATAAAAATTTCTACCTGCAGCATTTATTCCGGAAGCGAAGGTTCTGTATTGGGTGTCCAATAGGTTTTCAACGCCAGCAAAAACAGTAAGATTGTCTAATAATTTATATGCTCCTTTCAAATTATAGGTTTCCCAAGAAGGCATACCGTTGGCTGGCGCATATTGTAAATTATCTTCTCCACTTGGAGAATAATCTTTTAGTCTTTTTTTGCCATTGTATAAAACATAAGCATCCACCATCCATTTATCGGCTTCATAACTTAAGCCTACTTTTCCATAGGTTGGAGCGATATGGTCTAGAGGAAATCTAGCTGAGTTATTTTCAACTCTTCCGTTGGTGTAATTGAAGTTACCATACAAAAGCAATTTTGGAAACAAATACCATTTGAGAGAAGTGGAAAGCCCTACAATTTCGCCATTTCCTTGATTTTGATTCGCGTAAATTTGACTTAATTGCCCTTCATAAATGAGATTATTTTGTCCATTGAGTTCAAAAGGTGAGGTCACGATAGCATCATACAATCGGGTATAAAAGAAGGTGTTTTCTAGTTGAAAGCGTTTACCTTCCCAAAAGGTGATTCCCATATCAGCAGTTACAGATTGTTCTGGTTTTATGTTTTGATTGGGTACAATGACTCTTCCAGGAACGGATTCGAAAATTTTAGCCAAATCATCGATATTAGGTACTCGAAAAGCTGAGGCGAAATTGAATACTAATTTCACATTCTTACTAGGGTTATGAACAATTCCAACGGCACCACTGTAGGTGAAATTTTCTTGTTTAACAGTGGTGTAAGGAAGTTTGAAAAAATTAGTATTTGCTTCGCTATTCAATTGTGTATAACCACCTCTAAAGCTAGTATTGAATGTTGTCAAATCAGTAATGTCATTATTGAAATAAGCAAATGCTTCAGCTCTAAGTGTGTTGTTTTTTCCATCAGGGTAGCGGGAATCTGTAATGGATTCTACATTTGTCAAGATATTTTTTCGAATTCCTTTTGATTGTAAATTATCATAGTAAAAGTCGGCACCATATACCAAATCTCCTTTGCCAATTTTTGTTTTAAAATCTGAAGTCAAAGCATATACATTTACTTTTTCTATTCTTGAAGTTTGGTTCGCACTGCCAAAGCTTCTGGTAATTCTGCTTTCTTCTACTCGTTGATAACTAGCGTTCAAGTTCAAGGTTGTAGAACCAAAAATATCTTTCTTTACTAGTTTATAGGCAGATAAAAATCTGTCTTGTGGTCCGTAGTTCCAAACTGCTGATCTTAAATTACCTGAAGCATTTGTATCTGTCAAACGATCATACCTAGGAATGTCTGTTGTTGTGGAATATTGAATGTTTAATAAGTGTTTTGTAGATTCATTTTGCTTAAACACTACTTTCTGCATAAAATCATATTGCGTATAGCCCGAAAATTTTTGAATATATTTATTAGGGTTAGCCACTTGAGTATCAATTCCGTTTTTGGTTTCTACATAAAATGGGCGTTCTCCAAAGAATGCATTGTTACCATTTTTGTTTTTTCCCATTCTTAAATCTCCAAATTCATTATAAGAAAAAGAAGTTAGGCTCGCCCATTGCTTACCAGCATAATTAAAATCAAAATGACTAGATTTGCCTTCGTTTACTGTGCTGTAAGAAGATAACACGTTTCCAGAAAACTTTTTATTGTCATTCTCGTCAAGTAAACGGGCGTTTTTGGTTTGCAAAAAAATTGCGCCACCCATTGCATCGCTTCCATAAATAGTAGAAGAAGGGCCAAAGAGCACATCAATGTTTTCGAGCATATTTTTGTCAACGGTGATAATATTTTGCAAATGCCCCGCACGATAAATAAGGTTGTTCATTCGGATTCCGTCTACAAGTAACAGAATTCTACTTGACTCAAATCCTCTGATGATTGGGCTACCGCCACCTTGCTGTGATTTTTGAACTGCCAATGTTCCAGAATTCGCAAGGGCATCTGCGCTAGTTTGAAAGTTTTGAAATTCGATTTGTTTTTTGGACAGCGTTTCAATTTGCTGTGTCATTTTAATTTTAGGTTGTGCAAAACGTCTAGCACTTACCACTAATTCGTTTAATTCAACAGCATTCACGCTGTCTTTTGTTGCTTGCGAAAAGCCCATAAAAGAGCATAAACAAGTCAACAAAGTAATTGTTTTCTTCATAGTTGCTTTGGTTTAATTTTATAAAAAATCTATTTAAAAATTAAACTAGCAGGGTGGACGAAATAGTTTTTGGCTTAAAAGCCAATTGCAGATATTTTTTTTATTGTTTATCGAATTTTTAGTTATGGAAAATTCGGGACTATTTTCGATTTTCCATTGGGTTGAAATAGGTTCGTGTACCGACAAAAAATGCCCTTTTTTCTTGTGAGCAGGAATAGATTTTTGTTTTTGAAACGATTGTGTCAACAAAAGTCTGATTTCGTTTTCCAGTTCGTCTTTTACTACTTTGGCAACAACCCCGTTTTCTTTGTAGCTGATGGATTGCACATCGTAGTAAACACCATTAATTTGAAACTCTCTTTTATTGTCTTTCGCTTTCCATTCTTTTGCCGTAAAATGAAGCAATTGAAATTTGTCAGTTTGGTTAAGCTGATTTTGGTAATGAATATGTTGCCATTCCTGTAAAATTAGCATTGTAAAAGAAAAAAAAAGACCCAAACAGTACATTACGACCATTGCGTACGTACGGAGAATCTTTTTATGCTTCTTTTTGGGTATCATTAAATGCTAAACAGGGTTCAGTTTCGAATATACTACAGCATCTATAAATTTGCCGTCATAAAACTCATTTTCTTTAAAATGGGCTTCTTTGACGAATCCACATTTTTGTAAAACTCTCTGAGAAGCTTCATTTTCAGGGTCAATTACCCCTTCTATAGAATGCAATTGCATCGTATTGAAGCCATAAGCTACTACGCATTGTACCGCTTCTGTAGTAATTCCTTTTCCGTGATATTCAGGTAAAATCATATAGCCAACCTCGGCTCTATAATGTTCGGGTTTGATGCGATAATGTCCAATAACGCCTAGCATCTTATCATCACCTTTTAATGTAATAGCCCAATTGATTCCTTCATTGGTTTCAATTTTATCTTCCATCATTTTAATATGTGCCAAAGCCTCATCATAATTAGTAACTAAAGGTCTAGGAATGTACTTCATAGTTTCTGGATTGGAACGCAATTCGAACATTTCTTTAACATCAGAAGGCAGCACTCTTCTTAGAATGAGTCTTTCGGTTTCTAAAATTGGAAAAGGAGAGAAGTTGATGGTTAGCATTTTTCTAAATTTAAAGAAGCGTTATTGTATAATTGGATTGAAAAAAAGAATTTGGCTCAACCAATTGAATCCCCTCTTTTTCAATAATTTTTCCTGAATTATTTGGGGTGTCTGAATAACCAAACCAAGGTTCAATACAAATAAAAGGAGCGTTTACTGGTGTCCAAACGCCAAGGTCTGGAAAATCGGTATAGTCTACTTTGAGTATGGGTTGGTTTTCTTCTAAAATTGTTACAGATTTTGAAGGTATATTTTTGAACACTAAAGCATCATTCTCAAATAACTGATACTCCAAATTCAATTGTTGATTTGGGATTTCGATAGTTTTCGTTTGATTTGAAATCAATCCCTCCTCAAGTAAATGATAGGTTAGTGAATTTGAAGCATCAAATTGTAAACTATATTTTTCAAAAGCTTTGGGTAAAGCAAACGCAGGATGTCCACCTATAGAAAACGGTAGTAAACTATCCGATGTATTGATGACTTTGTATCCTAAATGCAATGAACAATCAATTAGGGTGTAGCTCAATTGAAGTTCAAACGAGAAAGGATATTTTTTTAGCGTTTCTTCATTGGATTGTAATGAAAAAATAACACTATCTTCCTTTTTATCTATTACTTCAAAGGTCAATTCGCGAGCAAAGCCGTGACGTGGTAGCGAATAGGAGGTACCATTGTATTCGAAAGTATTGTTTTTTAAAGAGCCTACTATTGGAAACAAAATAGGGGAGTGCTTTCCCCAAAAATTAGGGTTACCTTCCCAAATGAATTCCTTGTTGTTTTTATCTTTTAAAGAAAATAATTCGGCTCCAAGTGTTTTAAATTGGGCCGTTATTTGGTCGTTATTTATGGAAATTGTAGTCACGATTTTTTATTTTATAAATGAAAGGTAAAGATATTGATATTCCTATAAACAGAGAAGCTGAATATACTAAACCTTAAGAATTATCTTAATTTCTTTATTTGTAATGTTATAAATAACTATTTTTTCATTTAATTTGTGCTTACAATAACACAAATTATAGATATTATGAAGACAAAGTGGCTTTCTTGCTTGGGCATTTTTTTCGGAGTACTCTCCGTTTTTGGTCAGCAACCTGCTCCAGTTGAAACAAAAGAACTAGTTTCTAAGTACGATTATCACGATGCGTTTGCACCGCATTTTTATACCAAAAACGGTACTTCTACACGTTCAGCAAGTGGTGAACCTGGACCTGCTTACTGGCAAAACCGTGCGGATTATCAGTTAACGGCTAAATTAAATGACGCCACCAATGAAGTTATAGGTACAGATGAAATCACTTATACCAATAACAGCCCAGATAAATTAAGCTTTCTTTGGTTGAATTTAGAGCAGAATTTGTTCAAACAAGATTCTAGGGGAACCGCTTTAGTTCCTTTGACAGGGAGTAGAAATGGTGGTCAAGGACAAATTTTTGATGCGGGTTTTAAAATCAAATCGGTTAAAGCTATTTCAGGGAAAGCTAAAACGGCAACCGATGTAAAATTTGTAGTTACAGATACTCGTATGCAAGTTTTTCTTCCTGAAGCTATTGCTGCCAAAGGAGGAAGTGTGAAATTGAAAATCGAGTTTTCTTTTATTGCACCAAACGAAGGTTCTGACCGTATGGGGGTTTTGGAAACTAAAAACGGAAAGATATTCACAATGGCACAATGGTATCCTCGTATGTGTGTTTACGATGATGTTCGCGGATGGAATACGAATCCTTATTTAGGGGCTTCAGAATTTTACTTGGAGTACGGTAATTTTGATATTAAAATTACTGCGCCAGCCAATCATATGGTGGTGTGTTCTGGTGAGTTGTTGAATCCAGCTGAAGTGTATACTGCAGAGCAATTCAAACAATATAAAGCAGCTTTGGTTAGCGATAAAACGGTAGTAATTCGTTCTGCGGATGAAGTAAATGCTACCGCAAAAAACAATGCATCAGCTACTAAAACTTGGCATTATCAAATTAAAAACTCCCGCGATGTTTCTTGGGCTTCTTCTCCTGCGTTTATCCTAGATGGAGCGAGAATGAATTTGCCTAGCGGTAAAAAGGCATTAGCGTTATCTGCTTATCCAGTAGAATCTGCAGGCAACGAGGCTTGGGGACGTTCTACAGAATACGTAAAAGGTTCTATCGAAAATTATTCTAAACGTTGGTTAGAATATCCTTATCCTGTAGCGACCAATGTTGCAGGAAATGAGGGTGGAATGGAATATCCAGGGATAGTTTTTTGTAGTTGGGAATCCAAAGGAAAAGATTTATGGGGCGTTACGGATCACGAGTTTGGACACATTTGGTTTCCAATGATTGTTGGTTCTAATGAACGTTTATTCGCTTGGATGGACGAAGGTTTCAATACTTTTATCAATTCCTTAAGTGGTGTTGATTTTAACAAAGGAGAATATAAAGAAGGACCATCAGATTTGCACCAAATTAGCGAAATGTTGACTAGCCCTAAACTAGAGACCATTATGAGTTCTCCTGATAATATGAAAGAGAAAAACATTGGGGTATTGGCCTATTTTAAACCAAGTTCTGGTTTAGTGATTTTGAGAGAGCAAGTTTTAGGACCAGAGCGTTTTGATACGGCTTTTAAAACCTATGTTGAAAGATGGGCTTTTAAGCATCCTACTCCTGATGACTTCTTTAGAACTATGGAGAATGTTGCTGGCGAAGATTTGAGTTGGTTTTGGAGAGGTTGGTTCCAATACAACTGGCGTTTGGATCAAGGTGTAAACTCAGTGAAATATGTGAAAAACGATCCAAAAAAAGGAATCATTATCACTATTGAGAATTTCGAAAAAATGGCGATGCCGATAGTTGTTGATATTAAAACCAAAAGTGGTAAAGTTACTCGAGTAAAATTACCAGTTGAAATTTGGCAACGTAACAAGGATTGGTCATTCAAACACAATTCTACCGAAGAAATAGAAAGTGTAGTAATTGATCCAGATCACGTTTTCCCAGATTCAAATACTGCCAATAATACTTGGACAGCCGCTGCAGGTAAGTTAGAAAAAGATGTGATTCTTGATGATTATTTAGGGGTTTATGCTACAGCCAATGCTCCTTTGAAAATAACTTTGACAGAAAAGAACAGTGCTTTGAATGTTGGAATATCAGGATATCCTTCTTTTACGGCGACTCCAGTAACTGGTGAAGCAAATACATTTGAAGCCCCTGCGGCTGGATTAAAATTCAAGTTCAATGAAGCAAAAACAGGATTTGATATGGTGATTACAGGAAACGGACAAGTGATTCCTTTTACCAAAGAAAAATAATCAATTATCATTAAATGAAAACGACTGTTAGAATTTGTCTAACAGTCGTTTTTTATTTCCTTTAAATTTGTATTTATACCACTAAATTATATAAAATAGTCCATTTTGTCAGTTCGAGCGCAGTCGAGAACCTTTGTTATATCTCGACTGCGCTCGATAAGACAAAAATACGATTGGACTGTATTGAAATAGTGTTTAGTATTACTCTGGAATTTGTTGACTCAAACAATGTAAAGTTCCAAATCCCCAAATAAAATCAATAGCGCTAATGCCAATGATTTCTCTATCAGGAAAACACTCTGAAAGGATATTCAAAGCTACTCTATCATTTGCATCATTGAAAGTAGGCACTAAAACACAGTGGTTTAAAATTAAGAAATTAGCATAACTCGCTGGCAAACGCAATCCGTCAAAATCAATGCGTTTAGGCATAGGTAAAGTAACAATTACAGGTGCTTGACCGTTTTCTAGTTTCGCATTTTGTAGACGTTTTAAGTTGTCTTGCAAAGGTTTGTAATTGCTATCTTCTGGATTAGTTTCAACAATGGTTACAATCGTATCTTCATTTACAAATCGGCATAAATCATCAATGTGTCCGTGAGTATCATCACCTTCGATACCATCTCCTAGCCAAATGACATTGGTAATGCCTAAGTACTCCTTAAAAACCGCTTCGTAATCTTCTTTGGTAAAACCTTCATTACGCACTTGAATCGTAGGATGCATCAAACATTCTTCGGAAGTTAACAAGGTACCACGTCCATTTACATCTATGGCGCCACCTTCTACAATTACGGGTTTTCCTTTGTAAGTCACTTGAGTTAAGGGAAGCTGTAAATTTTCAGCGACTTTACTCGGTACGTGTTTGTCTAAATTGATGTTTTTATACTTAGCCCAGCCGTTAAAATTGAAATTTAAGGCTTCTCTTTGATTGCCATTTTTTACAATGATTGGACCAGAATCACGCATCCAACTTCTATTGGTTTTATGAATGATGAAGGATATTTGCTCTAAATTTACGGTAGCCATTGTTAGCAATTCACTAACTTTCTCTCTTTGTTTTTCATCGGCAACTACCAAAAAAACAGTTTCGTAGGTGGCTACTTTTTTGATGAATTCTACGAAAGCCCATTGTACCGCTTCGTATTTTCCAGGCCAGTCTTTTCCGTTATGTGGAAAACATAATAGGATTCCTTGTTGTTTTTCCCATTCTGCGGGAAATCTTCTTGAGGTTGTAGTCATAAATAGATGCCAATTTTACTTCGGGCAAAGATAAACATTCCCAAGAATTAAAATAGAATTGAAGTTCATACATTTTATAAAGCTTGGTTTGCTGTGTTTGTTTTTTATGTTAAAGATTATATAATATTTAGGTAATGCTTGAGCCTTTAGGTCGCGCTATTTTTGAAAAAACTAAATTTAAAACAATGATTAAGAAAACTCTAGCAGTATTTGCAGCCTTATTTTTATTAGTGGGTTGTGAAAATGACAATGACGAAAATCCTAGCTCAGAATTAGGATATAATGAAAACCCAGCTTCGTTTAAAGAAATTGGTACTATAACAATTGGTGGAACTGGCGCTGCAGAGATTAGCGCTTATGATGAAACTACGAAAAGGCTTTTTACGGTAAACAACAGTTCAACCAACAAAATTGATGTAATTGATTTAACCGATCCTACAAAACCTGTTGTCCTAACAAGTATTGATATGGCTACCTACAATGGTGCTGCTAATAGCGTTGCGGTTTATGGGGGAAAACTAGCTGTAGCTTTAGAATCTAAATCGAATAAACAAGAGGCGGGAAAAGTGGTTGTTTTTAATACTTCGACTTATGCTTTGATTAAAGAAATTACGGTAGGAGCGTTACCAGATATGATTACTTTTTCGCCAGACGGTAAATATATTGTAACTGCTAATGAAGGAGAACCTAATGATACGTATTCATTGGATCCAGAAGGTTCTGTTTCGATTATTGATGTTGCTGCGAATTATGCTGTGACTACTTTAAATTTTGCTCAATTCAGCACACAATTATCTGATTTAAAAACCAAAGGATTTCGTATAGCAAGTGTTTCCAATAATTTTGCTAACGATATTGAACCAGAATATGTTACGATTTCTGCGGACTCAAAAACGGCTTGGGTAACTTTACAAGAAAATAATGGAATTGCTAAAATTGATTTGGTAGGCAAAAAGAATGTACAACTTTTTCCATTAGGATATAAAGACTATTCTTTAGCAGATAACGCTATAGATGTAAGCGATAAAGATGGAGCAATTGCTTTTGCTACTTGGAAGGTGAAAGGGATGTTTCAACCGGATGCGATTGCCAATTTTGAAAGTAATTCCATTCCTTATTTGGTTACAGCCAATGAAGGTGATGCCCGTGAATACAGTGCTTTTGTAGATGTTCGTAGAATCAATCATTCTTCTGTAGTTTTGGACCCAACGGTTTTTCCAACGGCTGCTGCTATGAAAGCGGATGGTGTTTTGGGACGTTTAAATATCAATACTAAAATGGGAGATACAGATGGTGATGGTGATTTTGATGAATTAGTAAGTTTTGGTGCACGTTCATTTTCGATTTGGAATGGCAATACAGGTGCTTTAGTTTTTGATAGTAAAAATGAATTGGATAAAAAAGCACACGAATTGGGACTTTATGATGATAATAGAAGTGATGATAAAGGCGTAGAACCTGAGGCGGTTTATGTAACCAAAATGGGAAATAAGCAAATTCTTTTTGTGGGTCTAGAAAGAGCCGATGCTTTGATGATTTATGATGTAACTTCTCCAACCGCTCCCAAGTTTTTACAAGCCATCAAAACGGGAGATGCACCTGAAGGACTTACTTTTATTCCAGCAGCTAAAAGTCCGAACAAGAAAAGTATGGTTATCGTAAGTAGTGAAGGGGATGGAAGTGTTAAGATTTTCCAGCCTGAATTGAATTAACTCAAGGTTTTCAATAGAAAAGCGTCTGAGATTCTAAGTTTAAAATATTCTTAGAATTTCAGACGCTTAATTTTTTAGCGATTTTTTTGAATTTAGTCTATTGCTCTTTTGGTAATGTCCCCAAAAGCATCGATTCGTCTGTCTCTGAAAAACGGCCAATTCTGACGTACGTTTTCTTGTAAATCCAAATCAACTTCAGCAATTAGTATTTCTTCTTTATCGTGTGAAGCTTGTGCTAAAATTTCGCCTTGTGGTCCTGCAATAAATGACGAACCCCAGAATTCAATTCCAGCTGTTCCTTCGATGTATTGTTCCAAACCAATACGGTTGGCTGCGGCTACATACACACCATTGGCTACCGCGTGACCTTTCATCACATTCATCCAAGCGCCGTGTTGGTTTTCGCCATATTGTTCTTTTTCTAAAGGATGCCATCCAATTGCGGTTGGGTAAAACAATACTTCAGCTCCTTGCAAAGCAGTTAGTCTCGCTCCTTCTGGATACCATTGGTCCCAACAAATTAATGTTCCAATTTTTCCTTTTTGTGTAGGGAAAGCTTTGAAACCTATATCGCCTGGCGTAAAGTAGAATTTTTCATAGAAATGCGGATCGTCTGGAATGTGCATTTTACGATACAGTCCAGCTTCGGTTCCATCTGTATCAATGATGTACGCGCTATTGTGGTAAATTCCAGCCATTCTCTTTTCGAAGAAAGGAACAATGATTACCACGCCTAATTCTTTGGCTAATGCCGAAAAAGCAGTAAATGAAGTACTGTACAATGGTTCTGCCAAGGCAAAATTATCCACGTCTTCACTTTGACAAAAATAATGACTGCTATATAATTCTGGTAACGAAATGACTTCTGCGCCTTGCTTTGCTGCCTCTCGAACCCAGTGTAAACATTTTTTTAAGTTGTTTTCAGCAACATCGTTGAGGTTTAATTGGATAACCGCTATTTTGTATTTTTTATTAGGCATAACTTAAAATTTAGAGTGCAAAAGTAGTTATTTTTTCTAAAGAGTTCTAATGAGGGAAAATGAAAGTT
>JAGOFG010000036.1 GCA_017997335.1 Flavobacterium sp.
GATGGCACTTTAGCTAAAGACAATCCGGTACGTACCTTAGCAGAAGGTGGTAGAAATGATTATAACTCTAATAGATTTTTAGGATCTGTAAATGGTACATTCACTCCGATAAAGGGACTTGATGTTAACGGACAATTCTCTTATAACTATTATAATAGCTTTACGAGCTCTTTTATCAATGAAATGACTCCAATACTGAATTTCGACACTGGAAACCCTATTAGCGGTACAGCAACTAGTCCAAACAGCCATACAGAAGGTTGGGTTACTACTACTAATTTACTAGCGCAGCTTACAGCTAGTTATGAAAAAAGTTTAGGGAAGCATTATGGTAAAATTTTAGTAGGAACTTCTCAGGAAGATATGAAAAATAGATCACTTACCCTTACCCGTAAATCTTTTGTTACTAATGGTTTGAATTCTATAAATGCAGGATCATCAGATCCTTTGAATACAACAATAGATCCAACTAGATCAGGTATTGCCGAGAATGCTTTTCAATCTGTTTTTGGACGTTTTAACTATGCTTATGATGACAAATATTTATTTGAGTCTAGTTTAAGAGTTGATCAATCTTCAAAATTTGCACCAGGTCATCGCAAAGGAGTTTTCCCTTCGTTCTCTGGAGCTTGGAGAATTTCTCAAGAAGATTTTATGGAATCAATTGAATGGGTTTCTGAATTAAAAATAAGAGCTTCTTGGGGTAAACTAGGTAGCGTTAGCAATGTAGGAAATTATGATTTTTATGATGGATTAAGTACAGGTGTTGGTGCTATTTTAGATCAAGGCAAGCAAGATGGTGTTTTCCTTGGAAAATTAGCAAATCCAGCTCTTTCTTGGGAAAAAGTAGACATGACTAATGTTGGATTAGATTTAAGTTTATGGCAAAACAAACTGAATTTACAATTAGATGCTTTTGATAGAATGACCAATGGAATATTATTAGTTAATCCATCATTACCAGATGAAGCAGGATTAGCTGGGAATTTAAGTCCTTCAGTAAATTTGGCTAAAGTTGAAAACAAAGGAATTGAAATGTCACTAACACACAACAATCATATTGGTAACTTTAACTTTTCAGTAGGTGGTAATTTCAGCAGAATTTGGAATAAAGTAGTTAACCTAGGTGATCAAGGTGATCAGATAAATGGAAATTGGATTAACCGTGTTGGTCAGCCTATTGGTTCTTTTTATATGTGGGAGGCTGAGGGATTATTCGCAAATAGCGCGGAAGTAGCAGCACACGCAACACAATCAACTGCAACAAAAGCGGGAGATATTAAATACAAAAATCAAAATGGTGACAATGTTATAAATGCAGAGGACCGTGTAGTGATGGGGTCGGATGTACCTTACATTACTTATGGTGTGAATATCACAGCTAATTATAAAGGTTTCGACTTCTCATTATTGGGACAAGGTGTTACTGATGTAAAAGTATATTTAGACGCTGAAGCTTCACAAGCATTTTTTAATGGTGCTGGTGCTAAAGAATATGTATTGGACAGATGGACAGTAGACAATCCTAATCCAAATGCTGCGTATCCACGTTTATTAAGCTCAGCTGATAATACACAAAACCTAAAACAGTCTAGTTTTTGGTTGTTTAATGCTTCTTATTTTAGGATCAAAAGCTTATCATTGGGTTACAGCCTTCCAAAGAGTTTAACTTCAAAAATTAATGTTCAAGCTATCAGAGTATACGGTTCGAGTAACAATCCATTTACTATAAAAGGAGATAAAAGAATGAAAGACTTTGATCCTGAAATGGCTTCTACAAGGGCTTCGTATCCACAGCTTAAGACTTTCTCTTTCGGGTTGAACGTATCTCTATAATAATTCTTAATACTAATTTTATGAAATATATATCATATAAAATTGCGGCTATTTTTGCCATTGCTACGCTGACAGGCTGTAGCGACTCTTCTCTAGATAAATTACCACAAGACCAAATATCGAGTACTACTTTCTGGACTTCTGAGAAAGAAGCTCGTTTGGCATTAACAGGATGCTATGCTTATTTAGAAGGCGGCTACTCTAACATTTATAACGACGGATCAGCTGACAATGCTTATGCCCAATATCCTTGGGAAAGTACAGCTACAACAATTGCAGCTGGTGATATTGACGCATTATCAGTAGACCAAGGCTATAAATCTCGCTATACTGCTATTCGTCAGTTTAATTATTTTCTGGACAATGTAGATAAAACACCTATGAATGCGGATCTCAAAAAGAGATTTATTGCAGAAGCACGAGTTTTAAGAGCGAATACTTATTTTGAATTAGCGCGAATTTTTGGAGCAGTGCCCTTACTTAAAAATGCATATGCTGATCCATTGGAAACTGGGGTAGCTCCAACTCCTGAAGCAGAGGTAGTTGCATTTGTTTTGTCTGAGTTAGGGAGTGTAGCGGATCAGTTACCTGCAAATTATGCTGGTGGGACAAATAATGAAAAAGGCCGTATCACAACGGGTGCTGCTTGGGCAATCAAAGCTAGAGTAGAATTACACTATGGAAAATGGAATGAAGCTTCAATAAGTGCGCAAAAAGTAATGGGAATGGGGTATCAGTTGTTTAGAGTTACTGCTTTATCAGCAAAAGATACTCAAGACGACTATTCTAGCTTTGTCACTTTTGCAAATGCAGCTGAAAGGGAAAAATTTTATAAAGGATTAGCTAGTTATGAGCAACAATTTTGGGCTTCAAATGAAAGTAGTAAAGAAGTTATTTTGGCTTCCCAAAACATTAACAATTCTTCATATGAATATGGTAATGGATTGAATACTTTGCTTCCTCCGTCAAATTTGGGAGGGTGGAGCTCTGTAACTCCAACTGTTGAATTAGTAAACGCCTATTGGGATAAAAATGGTAATGTTTTTACACCACCTTCAGCAGCGCAAAGAGCTACTAATTACAACAATGGTGTGCCAAATGCTGCTTATTACGATGAGTTTAAAAACAGAGATACTCGTCTTTATGCTAGTATTTTATTTCCATCGAATCCTTGGGATCGTTATAATTCAGGTTATAAATTTACATGGGGCAGAGGAGGAAATAACAATAGTAAAACAGGTTATAATTTTAGAAAATTAATAGATCCTGCTTATACAACTTCAGAGTGGGATGGAGCTCAAGATTTTCAAATTATTCGTTTCGCTGAAATTTTACTTACTTATGCTGAAGCTAAAAATGAATTCTCTGGTCCTGATATCTCGATTTACAATGTATTAAATGACATTAGAGATCGTGCAGGAATGCCAGCAATTGACCCGATTTTGTTTGCTACCAAAGACCAACTTCGTCAATTGATACGCAATGAAAGACGAATTGAATTAGCTGGTGAAGGGCAACGTTTTTTCGATATCCGTCGCTGGAATATTGCTAGTGATGTAATGAAAACCACCAATGACATTACTAATAACAAGGCTCAAGAGCGTAAATGGCTAGCTAAATTTAATAAAATGCCTTATCCGCAAAGTGCTGTAGATCATAATGCAAATTTAAAGACTGAACAATCAGCAAAAGGATATTAATTTACCCGTAATAAAGAGTATTTCTTTTGGTTAGTTGAAAAGGTATTATCGTATTTGTTTATATACTTATGATGATACCTTTTTTTTACGAATTTAAACGGATTGAGGAATTAAGTATTAACGTAACGTAACCTCGATGATAAACAGACTAGAATTAGATTTAAAAGCAGATTGTAATAATTGACTAATATAACTGCACTAATACATTTGCTAAAGAATTAAATCTCATTTTCGAAAACCTGTTACTAAGCCAAAAAACATAAACTTCTTTAACTCATTGACTTTTCTTCATATCTAATTGGAAAGGACAAGTGAAAATAAAGTTAGTTATTGCATGAAGCAATTGATTTTTTTTAACAAAAAGTAATTGAACTGCATATACAAGTAGTAACAATAAATAAACCAAAAACTATGAAAAAACAAATGCGCCTATTATTCTCTTTGATTTCTATCATCATTTTTCAGTCTTGTTCTAGTAACGATCCGGAACCCAAACCAACACCGGCACCAACTCCAACCCCAACTCCAGTGGCAGAGTTCAACTATACGAGCAGCAATACATACAATTTGAATGTTGTGTATTTTGTGCCTAATGACGTTACGCCTCCTAAGGATTATCATCGTCGTTTAAGTGAGATTCTTTTAAGTACGCAAGAATTTTACGGCAAGGAAATGGAGCGCAACGGATATGGGTATAAACCATTTGGTTTGTTAAAAGATGATATTAAAAAAAGGATCAAATTAATTGTAATAGCTGGAAGTAAGGGAGGGGCTGGATATCCATATTCTGGTGGAAATGGAGCAGTTCAAACAGATATTAGTAATTACAGAGCGGCTCATCCTTCTGAGTTTACTGGAGATCACTATTTAGTAATTATACCTGCTACTACTTATGACGCTAATGGAGAGCCTGGTGGTGTTCCTTTTTATGGAATTGGTAAATATTGCTTTGCTTTAGATTATGCTGATCAAGATGTCAAATATTTGGGAACCGATGGGGTCTTAGGGGTTAGAGCTACTAAATGGATTGGTGGGATGGTACACGAACTGGGACATGGATTGAATTTGCCACATAACCGTCAGAGATTTACATCTGATAGTTCATTGGGTATGGCATTGATGTGGGCTGGTAACAGTACATGGGGTAAATCCAAAACATTTTTGACCCCTGCTGATTGTGCCGTTCTGAATAGAAATCAGATTTTTAATACAGGTAATGATGTCTTTTATAACAGTGTTACTGCTGCTGTTACTACTATCCAAGCAAGCTATGACAGCACTAAAGCTGCTATTGTAGTTTCAGGAAAGTTTACTACTAGCTCTCCAGTTACAGATGTAATATATTTTAATGACCCTAATGTGAATAGCGAAGGCACCGGTGTTAATAAAGATTATAATGCTATTTCTTGGACTTCAAAACCAATTGGTACAGATGGATTTTCAATCGAAATGCCTATTGTTGATTTGGAATATAAAACGGATAATATTCCTTATGAATTAAAGGTCAAATTAGTACATCAAAATGGAAATGTAACAGAGACAATTTATTCTTATACCTTTTTGGACGGTAAACCAATTCTAAATTTTTCTACTCGTGCCGAATTAGCTAAGACTGGATGGAGTGTTGCTTCATTCAGTTCTGAAGAAGCTACTGGGGAAGGAGCGACCAATGGAGCAGCTACTACTTTAATTGACGGAAGCACTGCTACGTATTGGCATTCGCAATGGAAAGGTACTGCAGCAGTTTATCCCCACGAGTTTGTAATTAATATGGGAAGTGCTAAAACAGTTAATGGATTTACGATAACTCAAAGATCAGGATTGCAACGCGCCATCAAAAATGCAGAACTTTTTACCAGCACTGATGGAGTCAACTTCACTTCTGCCGGAACTTATACGTTTGCCAATACTAATGGTTCGCAGTATTTTGATTTCGCAGCGCCAAAAACGTTCCGTTATTTTAAAATAGTTGCCAGTAACGCCTGGGATGGCACTCAATTTGCATCCCTTGCCGAAGTGGGGATGTATTAAATGTAAGAATGCAGTGTTCTTTTAGTTATAAGAATACTATTTTGATATCTGAAATAGGATTTTTGCTGCTTGAAGAATCAACAATTTTAAAATAGTAATTATTTTATAGAAAAGCTCGAACTGGACAGTTTGAGCTTTTTTTATGTATGCAAATGATTTTTAATTAAAATTAAACGAACTAAAATATGCAGATTTATTGGTTCGAAAATTACCGCCGCCCTTTTTTGTTTTGCAATTTTAAACCTTTTATTCAATTGAGATTTTCTGTAATTAAACAATAAATCTGGCAGAATTTCCGAACAATCAACTAAGGGTCAAAATTAAATAATTTAACGTGTTTAAGACGCCTATTTAGTAAACCTGTTTCGATCTAAAAAACAATGTTTTACCTTTTTTTTATTGAATTAAAAATGAATTTTCTTTTAGGATGTTATTCTCGTTCAATTACTTTTCACATCCGTATATACAATTGATCAAACGATAAGTACTGAAATTTAACATTTTATAAAAACTGCCTAATTTTTAATGACTATTCTTTTCTTGTAATAATGCTAAAAAACAGCCGCCAATTCACGAATTAAGCTAGGTGAAGCCTATTAAAACAATGGATTTGCAAAATTTTAGTTCGGAAATGTCGTGAATTCGTGGAGAAAAAACCTAATTAGTCCGCAAAGCAAACAGTCATAATAATTTTATTACTAAAAAAAACATTTCTCAAAGCACAGGTGTTCTCGAGCACATTTTAGTGGTTTTACTTGTTTAATAAAAATAAAAGCTATAGTTTCGTTATGTTTTCTTAAATAAACGTTATTTATTGTAGTACAAAATTTGATGTTTTTGAAAACGGAAGATTCGATTATTATATAAGAAAGATGCTGTGAAAAAATAGCCATTTCATTAAGAATAAGAGGTAGAGACATTATTATAAATAACTACAAAAAAGCAAGGTGAAAAATATGATCTTCATAAAAATAGTTGCAATAGCATTATTAATTTTACTTTCTTCTTTTAATACTAGCGACCAAAGTGGTAAAGCTGGTGGAAATAATTCAAAAATGAAAATTGAATTTTATTTACCTCTTGGTGGAAATGCTTTTAGTTCAACTCCGTTTGCAAAAGTTAAAACCATTACAAACAATGGAATTTCGAATTGGACTAATTCTGAAGAATATTATACCGCTTACTTTCGAATTTCTGAACCGGGAATATTTAAATTTTCAATAGATAAAGAGTCATTGGTGGTTCTTGGTAAATCAACTTTAGAATTCTCCATTAATAATGAATCCAAGAAAGTTGAATTCAACAATACAAAAAAAGATTCGTACCAAATAGGAAGTTGGGAAATCAAAGAACCAGGCTATGTTGCTTTAAAAATAAAAGGCATCAGCAAAAACAAAAGTAATTTTCCTTCTATTTCAAGAGTAACAATTAACAGTTCGATTGCTAAAGAAAAAATTGCATTTGTTCAAAACAATGATGGTAATTTTTATTATTGGGGCAGAAGAGGACCATCTGTACATTTAAGTTATCAAGTTCCAACAGATAAAAACATCGAATGGTACTATAACGAGCTTACAGTACCAGTAGGTCAGGATATTATAGGTTCCTATTATATGGCAAATGGTTTTGGGGAAGGCTATTTTGGTATACAAGTTAATACGGATACAGAGCGCAGGATACTATTCTCTGTTTGGAGTCCATTTGTAACTGATGATCCCGCAGCGATTCCTGATTCCAAAAAAATCAAACTTCTTAAAAAAGGCGAAGGAGTTATAACAGGGGAGTTTGGCAATGAAGGTTCCGGTGGACAAAGTTATTTAAAGTACAATTGGATTGCTGGAAATACCTATAAGTTTTTGCTTCGTGGAGTTCCTCAAAAAGATAATTCGACAACATATTCGGCCTACTTTTTTGCGCCAGAATTAAACAAATGGCAATTAATTGCCAGCTTTAACCGTCCGGAAACAGCTACTTATTTAAAACGATTTCATTCATTTTTAGAAAATTTTTATCCGGAACAAGGAGATAAATCTCGTGAAGTGTTGTTTAATAACCAATGGTATTGTGATGATATCGGAAATTGGGCGGAGGTAAACTCCGCAAAATTCACCATTGACAACACAGGCAGTGTAGGGTATCGTTTGGATTATTCAGGTGGTTTGTTAAATAATGAATCATTCTACTTGAAAAACGGTGGCTTTTTTAGTAATTTTACCCTACCTAAAAGTTTTTTTACAAGACCATTAAGTAGGAACAAACCTGACATTGATTTTAATGCATTACCGTAAAGAATGCCTGTGGTTTACGGTAAATGAAAACAGAAAATAGTACAGAATAGATGGTCTATCACTTGATTATCTTCCTTTTTTTTTTAAATAAATATATTAAATTATGAAAACTAGTATTTTTAAATTGCTACTTATTTCCTTTCTTTTTTTAGGATGGGCAACTGCTTCTGCTCAAATGATTAAAACCAAAGCTCCAAAGCGAGCCAAAGGACAAACTGATGTTTTACGTCTTGCCATAGCTCCAATTCCTACTGTTCGTGTTGCGTTTATAGGTTTAGGTATGCGTGGTCCAGGTGCAGTAGAACGCATGACACATATCCCAGGTGTTGAGATTGTTGCGCTGTGTGATATGTTAGAAACCAATACAAAATCAACAAATGAAATTCTTACTAAAGCAGGGCATCCTAAAGCGCAAGAATTTTTTGGAGATGAAAATGCTTGGCGCAAAGTAACTGCACTTCCTAATGTTGACCTTATTTACATTGCGACTGATTGGAAGCATCACGCAAAAATGGGTGTACAAGCCATGAAAGACGGTAAAAATGTGGCTATTGAGGTTCCTGGAGCGATGACCATGGATGAGATTTGGGATTTAATCAATACCTCCGAAAAAACGCGTAAACATTGTATGATGTTAGAAAACTGTGTATATGATTTCTTCGAGTTGACTACATTGAATATGGCACAACAAGGTTTGTTTGGAGAAATACTTCATGCTGAGGGATCGTACATTCACGGTTTACAACCTTATTGGGGAAAATATTGGGATAACTGGAGAATGGATTACAACAGGAAGCATCGTGGGGACATATACGCCACACACGGGATGGGGCCAGCTTGTCAAGCATTAAATATTCACCGTGGAGATAAAATGAATTATTTAGTTTCTATGGATACTAAAGCAGTTGGAAATCCAGCATATATTAAAGAAAAAACAGGCGAAGACGTGAAAGATTTTAGAAATGGAGATCACACGATGACGATGATTCGTACTGAAAAAGGAAAAACAATCCAAATTCAACACGACGTAACTTCACCTCGCCCGTACAGTCGTATGTATCAGTTAAGCGGTACCAAAGGTTTTGCTAATAAATATCCAGTAGAAGGTTATGCATTAGATTCAAAAATTATTGGAACTGATGTAACTCCAAATCACGAAAATTTAAACGCTCATAGTTTTGTACCTGCCGAAGTTAAAAAAGCTTTGATGGAAAAATACAAACATCCCATAGTTAAGGGAATCGAAGAGCAAGCCAAAAAAGTAGGAGGTCATGGTGGTATGGACTTTATAATGGATTACCGTTTGATTTATTGTTTGCAAAATGGACTTCCACTTGATATGGATGTGTATGATTTAGCTGAATGGTCTTGTCTGGCACCATTGACAGAAATTTCTCTTGACAATAATTCTGCACCTGTTGAAATACCTGATTTCACCCGTGGAGGATGGAACAAGTTAAAGGGATTAGAATTCTCTAAATAAAAATTAAAGTCTAAAGGCATTTAAAAAGAGAATGCAATTAATAGCTTCATTCTCTTTTTAAATGCTTTAATTTAAGACTGTTGAAATTAATTATAAAAATAATATAGTGATTCACTGTGTTATTTTTTGCTTTAATACTAAATAGAAATTCCTGTTTACGGGTTTTTTAATAATTTAAAAAGAATCAAATCGTACCATAAAATTTCAACACATGAATAATATTGTAAAGATTGTACTTATGAGTTTGGTGACTGTCGCTGTATTTGCACAGAAAAAACCAAATGTTATCTATATTTATGCTGATGATTTGGGGTATGGAGAATTGGGTTCCTATGGTCAACAAAAAATAAAAACACCCAATTTAGATAAGATTGCTAAGGAAGGGATAAAATTCACCCAACATTATGCAGCTGCTCCAGTTTGTGCACCTTCCCGTGCAATGTTGATGACGGGAAAAAATAGCGGGCATTCCTATATTCGAGGAAATTATGAACTAGGTGGATTTGAAGATGAAAATGAGGGAGGACAAATGCCATTACCCGAAGGTACTTTTACCATTGCAAAATTGATGAAACAGGCCGGTTATACTACAGGAGCCATTGGTAAATGGGGATTGGGAATGAGCAATACTACTGGCGACCCCAACAAACAAGGTTTTGATTATTTTTATGGATACCTCTGTCAGAAACAGGCACATAATTTTTATCCAACCCACCTTTGGGAAAACGGGAAATGGGATACTTTGAAAAATTCTTACATACAAGTACATAAACCTTTAGCAAAAGATGCTCCAGCTGCTGCATTTGATTATTTCAAAGGGAAAGAGTATTCAGTAACAAAAATGGCTGAAAAAACAGTGGCTTTTATCAAAGAAAATCAAAAAAAACCATTCTTTTTATACTTGCCTTACACAGGACCACATGTTTCACTTCAAGCTCCAGATGAAGCTGTGAAAGACTATATGGGTCAATTTGAGGAGCATCCTTATTATGGAGAAAATGGCTATGCTTCGGCGCTTTATCCAAGGGCTACTTATGCGGCCATGATTACCTATATGGACAAACAAGTGGGAGAAATCATGAAATTGTTGAAAGAACTTGGATTGGATAAAAACACGATAGTGATGTTCTCTAGCGATAACGGTCCAACTTTTAAAACTGGTGGAGCTGATGTTGATTTTTTTAACAGTGCTGGAGGATTAAGAGGCAAAAAACAGGATTTATATGAAGGTGGTATTCGGGAGCCTTTCATTGCACGCTGGCCTGGTAAAATCCCTCAGGGTAAAGTAAGCAATCATATTTCTGTACAATATGATTTGATGGCCACGTTGTCAGAATTGACAGGGCAGAAGGCATGGGACAATGACGGGGTTTCGTTTTTGCCAACTTTACTTGGGAATACCAATAAGCAAAAGAAACACGATTATCTTTATTTTGAATTTCCTGAAAAAGGCGGGCAAGTAGCCATTAGGATAGGGGATTGGAAGGGCGTAAAAAGCAATATGAAGAAAAATAAAAATGCCCCGTGGGAAATTTATAACCTTCTTACCGATGAAAAAGAGACAACTGACGTAGCTGCACAGCATCCTGAACTTGCAAAGAGGTTTGAAGAAATAATGAAAAAAGAACATCAGCCCTCTCATATAAGAGATTGGGAATTTATAGACCCTAAATTTTCTGGAAAAGAATGATTTTGTGTCAACTATTTTGTGAAATAGGGCAGCTTAGTTACATTGTCCAATAAAATATAAAAATGAAATATAAATCGATTATTCTGGGGTTGATAATTTTCGTACTAGTCGCTTGTAATAATAAGTCGAACAAAAGACTAAATGCAATTAATACTGATACAATGTCGTGCGAATCAGCATTGCCATCACGTTTTTTGACAACAAAAGACACCTCCAATATCAGTAAGTCGAAGACAGTTTCTTATGAAGGCATGGTACAAATCCCTGTAGGTAAATTTATGATGGGCGCTTCTGATAATGAAGGAAGGTCTGATGAATATCCGCAACATCGAGTGAAGATTTCTAGTTTTTGGATGGATGCAACCGAAGTCACTAATGCCCAATTCAAAAAATTTGTAGATGCAACGGGTTACATTACTACTGCCGAAAAAAAGCCGGATTGGGAAGAAATTAAAAAACAATTACCAGTAGGTACACCAAAACCAGATGAGAGTGTACTAGTGGCATCTTCCTTAGTCTTTACACCTACTTCCAAGGCGGTTGATTTATATGATGCTTCACAATGGTGGAGTTGGATTCATGATGCGGATTGGAAACACCCGCAAGGACCTGCAAGTTCAATCAAGGGAAAGGATAATTATCCCGTAGTGCATATTTCATGGGATGATGCCAATGCTTATGCCAATTGGATGGGCAAAAGATTACCCACTGAAGCCGAATGGGAATATGCAGCCAGAGGAGGATTAGTTGATAAAAAATATTTTTGGGGAGATGAAGATCCTGAAAAAGGGCAACCAAAAGCAAATATCTGGCAAGGAAAGTTTCCCTATTTAAATTTGGCTACAGACAAGTTTAAAGGAGCTGCGCCAGTGAAATCTTTTGTACCTAATAAATTTGGTTTGTACGATATGGCTGGAAATGTCTGGGAGTGGTGCAGTGATTGGTACACCCCGGACTATTATATGAAATTAGATAAAACGCTATCCATAAACCCAAAAGGCCCATCTAAAAGCTACGATCCTATGGAACCTAGTGTTGCTAAAAAGGTGATACGAGGAGGCTCTTTTCTTTGTAATTCCTCCTATTGTAAAGGGTATCGGGTTACCGCTCGAATGAAATCCTCTCCCGATACGGGATTAGAACATACTGGTTTCAGGTGTGTGGCAGATGTTCAATAATTCATACTGTTCGACAAGGAAATTGGAATTAGTTCTAGTAGTTGATGATATAAAAACACGAAGTTTTATATCACGTGCTATTCTTGTAAAATAAAGCGTCCAAAAGAAGAGGAAATGTGAAAATTAGGTGTTTCGGTATTTGGGTTTACCCAAGTAATCCAAGTAGGTTCAAAAGTTTTGTTTTGCGTCTTTTTATATTTTGCTCTAAAGACACCAGTTTCTATTATATTGTTATTTATTAAATTAAATCTTTTTAAAGATTTAATACTAATTGATCCTTCAACTATAAAAGAATCAGCATTTATGGAGGATTTTACTTTTAAATTATTTTGAGGCCAGTCCCAATTAAAATCAAAATTGCTATTGGGATAAGCAATAAAATCCATTATTCTACTACAAGTATCAATCTCTAAACAATAATAAGGGTTCAGTGAATCGTCTGGTCTAAAAAAAAGTTCAACTCTATCTGAATTTCCAATACTTTCAACACTGTCATCTTTCTTTTCGATGTGGATTTCGGTATCAAAAACAGTGAAATTAAAAAACAAATTTTCTCGGTCCCAAAGTGCTTTAAATATAATTTCTGATTTTTTATCAGTATTCCAAGGAGAAACAAAATTATCTAAAATTGCAGCCTTATTCCATAATACATCATCTCCTTTTCCAGAAATGTTTAATTGATTTTTTTCTATTAAATTTACGTTATAGGTATTTATTTCTTGTTTCATATCGTTTTAATTACAGTTGCTTTAGCGTTCAAATTTATGGGTGTTTGTATAATATAGCAGAGTTGAGGTCCAACATAAATCATCATCTAATTTAGGGAAAATATAGTTAAAAACCATGGTGAATCACAAAATTTTAGGACAACTCATTTTGTTTAATACCTACAAATAAAGAGACTGTTAATTTGCAATATGGTTCAAAAAGAACGCAGAAAACTGGTAGGCTCTAGTTTGTAAATTATTTTAAAACTTGTATTATTGCTGCTAATTCCATGTAATGGAAATTATTTTATTAAAAAAAATCCTTATTAATTTTAGAATTTATGATGATTAAAATAGAAGTAATTGAAGGAGAGGTTTTTAATGACCATCGCGGTCAGATTTCATCGATGAACCATTTTATGTTTGGTGAGGTAGAACGCTACTATTTTATCCATCATCCAGATCCTGCAATCATCAGAGGCTGGCATGGCCATCAATTTGAAAAAAAATGGTTTCAATGTATAAAAGGTTCGTTCACCTTAGCGTTTGTCAAAATAGACAATTGGGAGCATCCATCACAAGATTTAAAAGCTGAAATTTTTGAAATTTCAGAAGCAAAGAGCCAAGTGATTTGTTTGCCTGAAGGCTATGCTAATTGTATAAAAGCGCAGGAACAAGATAGTGTTTTGATGGTTTTTTCTGGAAAAAGAGTTCCAGAAGCTTATGAAGACTCCTGGCGTTACGATGCCAATAATTGGGTAGATTGGTCAAAATATTAGAATTATACTTATGAAAAAATGGAGTTTTAGAACCGCTCTTTTTGTAAAACTTTTTTAACCAGATGTAACAAAAACAACCAAACTAAATCTGTTGGGCACAATTAATAAAAGCATTAATTCGAGCCTATTTTTTAGATAAAAACCAATAAAAATGACGTTTAAGTTTCCTTATTCTATTTGAAAAAACAGACTTAGAATTTCTATAGTGCAGCGATTTATAGATAGAGGTAAAACAACTACTAAACAAAAATAAGAAAAGGTATAAATGAAATCTAGTTTTCATTTATACCTTTTAAATTTTACTCCAATAGTTTAAGTTATGGAACATCTTGCTCGACTAAACTAACGCTTTTATGGCGCTATTTTACTTCAACAAAGGTGAACATCCATTTAACTGGATTTGTCCAGTTTGGTCCTTTAAATGATGCAACTGGCAATTTTACCTTAACCGTATTCCATCCTTTTTTTAAACTAATTAATGTTGGTTCCCTAAATTCATATCCTTCGTCAATTAGAGGTATTTCTAAATTACCTTTTTGGTTAGGATGTTTCCAAAGCGGCGGACTAACCAACTCGTTATTTACCCAAACTTGACTTTTTAAATTATTCCAAGTACCTGCATTAGGCGAGTCCGTACTCATGGAACGCGATAAGTTATTAAATCCAATCCAAAATTCTCGCTGTTTATCTTCATCACTCCAAATCTGGGTTTGAGCATACCATGTCGTATTTTCTTGCGGTTGCTCTACAACACCCGAAATTAGCGGCGCCCACCAATGTTTCATGACTAAGGTTCCACCAGTAGCTTTGTACTTTGGCTTTTCTTTTAATGCATTAAATTTTATGCTCTCAGGTGCGAAAACTTTACTTAAATTTCCCTTGTTTTCATAAGGTCCATAAATATCCCATACTAAATCGGCTTGTTTCACATAAGGAAAATCTAATCCTTTGAAATACTGCTGTTTTTGATCCAATAAACGGTTTTCAAATTCTGCAAAAGCAGTAGCTCTTTCGGTTTCGGGTTCGCCAATGGTTGCTGTCCAACCAGCATAACCGCCACCACGCCAGCTGCGTTCTGCAAATGCTAACATCCCGGGATAAACGGGATTCATTATCATAACATCGTCTCCATTTGCTACCGCTCTATCATTCCATACACACACAATACCTCCCAAAGCATTTTCGTTACCTTCGGTTAAATTACATATCTGACGATTAAAAATGGTGACTACACTTTCTAAAGGATCCATGTGGTTTAAATACAAATGTCTGGAATCTAAATATTTTATATTTTTGTTCTCACTTACCTTAGTTGCTCCTTCCATCCAAAGCTGGCGAATGACTCCATCTGTAAAATTCCCGCCTGGTTCCCAACCTATTACTTTTTTTCCTAAACTTTCTGTAAGGGCAATAACTTCGGGTAAAAATTTCTGATTGGTAATTTTCACTTCATCGGCACCTAAATGCAAATACGGAACATCGTAGGTGGCACAAAATTCTTTGATTATGTTTTTTACAATTTCTAATCCTGCATCACTTTGCATATCAACTCCCATTGCTCTTTTGAATGCGGCACTGTGACCCGGCATATCAATCTCTGGAATGAAAGTAATATATCGTTCTTTGCAATAATTAATCAGTTCTTTTATATCATTTTCTGTATAATATTCTCCTTTATCGCGAAGCATAAATTCCGGATCTGTTAGCTGCGGATACAACTTACTTTGCAAGCGCCAAGCAATATCCTCAGTAGGATGAAAGTGAAAAACATTTAGTTTGTAAGCTGCCATGGCATCAATTTGCTGCTTTAAGAGCTTCATAGACTGGTAATTTCTTCCTACATCAACCATAAATCCACGCCATGTAAAAGCTGGCCAATCGGTGATTTCAGTAGCATCTACAAAAACAGCATCACGCATCAACTGCAATAAAGTTTGAACACCACTATACATTCCTTGAGGAGCATTGGCGGTAAGTACTATTTTATTGGCGGATATTTCCAGATGATAAGCTTCAGATTGATTTGTCGGAGCGCTAACATTTCCTAAACGAAGTGTTATGTAATTCTCTTTAATAGGTTTTTTATCTGTTAATTCAACAGTAAGACCTTTTTTCTCCATTGCATTTTTTAATACCAAAGCCTCTTTCCATAAAGATGGATTTTCGACAAAAATGGTGTTGGAACCAGCAATAGAAAAATAGCCAGTATTCCATTTTAGTTGTTGCGGTTTAGGAAGCAAAGATGGCTTTGTTTCTAAATCAAATACCAAAGGATAAACTAAGTGTTTCCACAACAAATAGCCTTCTCCCGTGAGATGCAAGCCATCATTAGTGAGGTTCTTGTTTAGCTTTCCGTTTGCATCACAAAAAGGGGTGTGTAAGTCAATAAAAGTAAAATTATAAGCGGTCGCATTTTGTTTTAGCGTTGCATTCAAAAGTTTTATTTGTTCTCCTTTGCTGGTGTGACCTCCAAATTTTTTATGAACATCATTGACTGGTAAAACACTTTGTACGTACACTTTTGTCGAAGGCGATTCTTGTTTTAAATAGGATGTAATTTTTGTAATATTTTTAAAAATACTATCGGTAGAGGTATTTCGAGAGAGGTCATTGGTACCAATCATTACAAAAACCTTCTTTGGTTTTCTATCTGCAATTTCATCAATCCTATTTAAAACTCCAGCACTTATATCACCACTGATTCCACGATTCTTGATACGAATGTCAGCAAACAATTCTGACCATTCTCCTCCATCACTAATACTGTTTCCAACAAAAACAATATCATTAGTAGTTTTAGGTAAGGTTTTAAAATGAGAAACTCTTTGATGGTAATAAGTTGAAAAAATGCTGTCGGGTAAAGTTGGCTTTTTTAATTGGGCGTTACTATTTGCTGAAATAATAAACATTAGAATAGCCATTATACAATTGAAAGCATTTCTTTTTTTAGATTTGAAAATAAACATAATCTTGGTTTTTTTATTTGAATAGTTTTATAGGGCTAAAAATATTTAAAAATTGATTAGAAATGAATAGCAACCAATTGATTTTAATTCAAACTCATCAAGTTTTTTATAAAATAAAATTCCGTAATTCATTTGAAACTTTCTTAAATTGCTTTTTAGCTCAAACTACTTTTTTCGAATTACGGAATTTATTGTATTGCTCTAAAGGGAATTTACTTTAAGATCATTATTTCTTTTTGTTAACCTTCAGTTTTTTCTGGTTTCCTTTACTGGGAACATAAGTATCTTTTCCGTCAGTCAACCAGTCCAGGCTGAAACGCACAAAATACATTTGGTAAATAGAGTTTTCTCCGTTTTCATAATAAATCCCCATAGTTCCATCAGGAAGTACTGTAATACTAGAATAAGCTGAAGATCCTGGGAAAATTGTTTTTCTAATTGGCCAAGTAGCGCCCTCATCAGTACTCAGTAAAACCGATACATTATTTCTATCTGCCGCAAAAGGAATAGTGTGTAACAAGCGGTTTTTGTCAAAACCATCTAAAGTTGAGGTGTAACGTATAATATCACCATCACAATTAGGGTCAGGAAGATCGGACTGACTATAGGCTGTTTTCCAAGTTTTCCCTTTGTCAGAAGAAGTATTAAAACGACGTAAACCTTTATTGCGAATACTCATCAATAAGTCACCGTTGTTTAGTTCTACTATTTTTGATTCATCACCATTTAATTCTACGCGGTATGTAGATGCGCTCCAAGTAACGCCATGGTCATCGCTGCTAATCATATAATTATTGATATGATCTTTTCCATCTATTTCTTCGCGAACAGCTATGGCTGCCACAATTTTTCCATCACGCAATTGGTGTGCTCTTCCAGAGGCCACAAACAAACCTTTCCATTTAGGATTAGGACCATAAATTTGATTGGTTACATCCAAGGGCGTTCCCCAGCTTATCCCGTTATCAGTACTGCGAATAATCAAAACCTTAGCAGGATTATCATGTGTAGATTGGAAAAAACCTCTGTCAGCGGAGAGCAGACATAATAAATCACCAGTGCTCTTATCCAATACCAAAGCGGCATCACCAACACCATTTGGAGCACCATAATTAGCTATGACTAGGGGTTCAGACCAGGTTTTTCCCTTGTCAGTACTACGACAAACCACTGGGTCAATTTTTGCTTCTAAGTCTCCTGCATGATCCCATCTTTTATCAGTTACTGTCACCAGCGAACCATCTGCCGCTGTTATGATAGCTGGAATACGATAATTTTTGGAGCCTGCATCTCCAGGAGAAAACAAAAGAGTATTGGCCAGCAATATTACTCTATTTCCTGGAGCGGTATTGATGTTGGTTGGGTAAGTAACTGAATTTATCACTACTGATTCGCAGCTTGCGTCAAGTAAATTTCCTTCTTTAGCGTTGGCCGCTACATCATAAGTTATCCAAAAATAGTTGTGTCCTGATTTTAATGTCTCATTTCCATTTACTGTCAAGTTTCCTGCAGAAGGCTTAACAGCACCAAATAAAGTTGCTGTGGCAACATCAAAAATGGAGTTGTTTGCTGTTGAATACACTTTAATATTGATAACATCCTTAATGTTACTAGTACCTGACATGGTGAATTTCAAAGCACTTAATTTTTGTGCATTGTCCGCTGCTGCTATTTTTACGGCTAAAATACGTTGGTCAGTGTCTCCCTTACCTGTTGGAAGTTCTGTTTGTATTAAAGAAATTGCATTGTTGTCCGTTGTTTTTATTTGTGCTATCGCCGAGTTATAAGCATAAAACGCACAGATTAGCAGAAGTGAATTTTTCATTTGTATTATTATTTAGTTAATTGATAATCCTCAATTATTGATTGGCATTGCTATATTCTTTGAGCAATTGTAAACAATACCATTCTTGTCTTGGCAAATGGAATGGACCTTTAAACATATTTCCTTTAGCAGTTTGTGCAATAGTTCCGTCTTTATGAAGGTATCCAAACCACTCTCCATTTTCCTTGTCGTGAAAT
>JAGOFG010000157.1 GCA_017997335.1 Flavobacterium sp.
TCGGTAACCATACCAATTTTAGCAAACGTTTTGGTTTGGTCTAGGGTAAATTTACCTTTAGTATTCTTTAACAAATAGCAATCTGGTGTACTTCCAAAACGATTTGTCTCAGAGTTATTTCCAATAAAAACATCTAAGTCTCCGTCTTTGTCATAATCGAAAGTTCTTATCACTGTTGCATTTTGTGCTACTTGTGGTAACTCTTGTCTCGAAGGAACGTTATTGTTGTTTCGATACAAACGATCTTGCAAATTGGAAGCGTTTTCTCCTCCACCAGAAGCTACAAATAGATCCTTCTTTTGATCGCCATCAAAATCTGCTAGTACTGCCGAAGCATCTTCAAAGACAGCATCTTGTTCAAGAGCAGGATAACTTTTGGCTACAAAACCATTGCCTTTTTGGAGATAAAAGACTGCTTTTTTATCTTTTGAACCACCAAAGAAAACATCTTCCTTACCGTCTCCGTCCCAATCACCAATTGCTATAGCAGGACCACGATCTGTTCTTTGATAAGGAATTAACTTTTGAACAATAAAATCGATATACTCATTTTCTTCATGCACAAAATTAATACCTAAGTTTCCTTTTACCTTTTGCAAAATAGGCTCCACTTTTGGATGAAGCAATTGATAATCAAATACTTTTCTGTTTTTATTAACATTTATAGTTAGCGCTTGATTTACTTTTACTTTTTTTAGTGTTTGATAGGTTTTGTCAGGCCAAATCACCACTAACGAATCAATAGTGCTTATTTTTCCGTAGCCAAAATGCAGCATAGGCTCTGAGGAAGATTGAAACCCTCTAGTGGTTTGCAACTCTTTGAATTGTTTTTGTCCTTTGGCATAAGCGATTACTTTACTCCCTATTCCAAAAGTATTTTTCCCTTCAAAACGCAATTTTATTTTTAAAAAATTCGCTTTCTTATCTGTAGTATTCTTATAAATTGTGGCTACAGTGTTTGTATTGTTGGTGATAATATCTAAATCCCCATCATTATCAATATCAGCATAACCACTTCCATTAGAAATGATAGTGTCATTTTCTATCCAATCTTTGGAACGGTTTTTAAAGATTAAATCGGTACTGCCTTGAAAAATGTAATTCGTAACATTTCCAGAAGGCATTTTTTTAAGAGCTTGCTTGTCAAGAAGTTTAGTTGTATTGAGTTTGCTTTTTATTTGATCATTAGAATAATACTTTACATAATCAAGGTCATTAGGGCGTTTAGGTATACCATTTGCAACAAAAATATCTTGTTCACCGTCTTGATCATAATCAGCAAAAAGGGCACTCCAGCTCCAATCTGTAGCAGCGATTCCGCTTAAAAGTGCTGTCTCTGTAAAATGCTTTCCTGCTTGATTTATTTGCAACATGTTGCGAGTATATTGATAATGATAGCCTAATTTTTCAGTACGTACTTTCAACATTTGGACATTATCATCTCCCAAAGAAGCTTTTAATACTTTCTCGTCTTCGGGTAACATGTCCAAACTTAAAATGTCTGGGAAACCATCGTGGTTAATATCTGCCACATCAACCCCCATTGAGAATCGACTGGTATGTCCGAAAAACTGTTTCAAACTTTCCGTAAAAGTTCCGTCTCCGTTATTCAAATAATAATAATCATCTTCGTGAAAATCATTCCCGATATAGATATCGGGATAGCCATCCAAATTAAAATCAGAAACGGCAATTCCTAAACCATACCCATTGGCTCCACCAAAAATGCCTGCCTTTTCACTTACGTCAACAAATTTTCCGTTATCATTTCGGAACAATTTATCACCACATTCATAACTTCTTTTGTTCCTGATATTGGCATTGCCAAAAGACAATTCAGAATGGACTGCATGGTTTAGCAAATACATGTCTAAATCTCCATCTAAATCATAATCTAAGAAAGCCGCTGATGAACTATAATTGTCTAAATCGAGACCATATTCTGCAGCACTCTCCGTAAAAGTGTTGTTCTTATTGTTGATGAAAAGCTCGTTATGCCCTTCAAAACCATGAATACCAACAACGGCACACACATAAATGTCTAAATATCCATCACCATTTACATCGGCCATTACTGTTCCTGCACTCCAATCGCTTTGCCCTTCTACACCCGCCTTGGCTGAAATATCTTCAAATTTGTTGTTCCCTTTGTTGAGATACAATTTATTTTTCCCTTGATTGGAAGTAAAATAAACATCTACCAAGCCGTCGTTATTGATATCGCCTAATGCTACTCCACCCCCATTATAATAATAGAGATAATCTAATATCGAAATATTCTTAGACTCAATTAACTCATTTTTGAAAGTGATATTGCTTTCCGTAGGGTCGAGTTTATCAAAAAGTGGTGCTTCTTTTTGGGAACATGCCGTCAATAATAATGAGGCTAGACCAACTTTTAAAAAATTATTCATTGCTTATAAAAAGTTTAGACGCGTTGTTATTGAGTACAGCCAAAACTGCTGTCGTATTGTTCTTGTTCTTGATGACTTGTAAATGTTTGACTTCCCCTCTAATAAAAAATCCTGATTTTGGATAAGGAACCCAAGTAAATTTTCCTTGTTTACTTCCTAAAAGCACACTACCAAAATTGGCATCTAATCTAGAAAATTGAGGTTTAAAAGGATATTGATTCCCTCCTAGTACCAAGTCTAGTATCCCATCTTTATTGATATCCAAAGTTGTTATGGCATTGACACTTGAAAACTGCACTTCTTTTGGCAAAACTTGAATTTCGAACTTACCATTTCCTTTGTTGATAGCAATACAACTTTCTTGCATTTTGGCTGTTTTTTGAACTGAATTATTGATTACTTCTGTATCAAAAAGTTCTTGAAACGTCTTTTTAGAATAATCGGTATAGCTCAAATTCTTCTTTTTAATCATCGGAATTTGTTTGGCCAATTCTTGTTTCAAATGCAAGGGTACATCTTTACCATCAATAGTTTGAGTAGTAATTTGCTCTATTGTGCCGTTGTTATCATAATCATTGATAAACAATTTCATTGGTTTTTCCTTGGTCGCTTTATAAGAAGTATTGGTTCCTTTGTTGCCTAGAATCAAATCTTTCTTCCCGTCATTATTCAAATCTACACACTCTACTGTATTCCAAAATCCACTCCATTCGGTCAAGTTAGATGAAAAAGTAGTCAATCTTCGACCTGTATTTTTGAAAATCACGGGTGCATTCCATTCCCCAACCAAAATCAAATCTTTTTTGGAATCGTTATCAATATCTTCCCA
Organism: Flavobacterium sp.; assembly: GCA_017997335.1. GTDB lineage: Bacteria > Bacteroidota > Bacteroidia > Flavobacteriales > Flavobacteriaceae > Flavobacterium. The sequence goes on from JAGOFG010000157.1 coordinate 3,244, forward strand.
AACCGCATCGGTAATCATTCCGTAGGCATTGATTTTAAAAGCTTTTTTATCAATCACATTGGTAAAATTTCCTTTGCCATCATTCTCTAACAATAAGTGTTTTGGATCAATCCCATACACTCCAGGTACACTTCGGCTTCCAATAAAAACATCATTATCGCCATCGTTATCAAAATCATAAGGAGCAATCACAGCCACATTATTATTTGTAGTTGGAAGTGAGGTAGCACTTTTTGTAAAAATCCCTTTTCCGTTATTCAGGTATAATCTGTTTTTGTAATTGGCTTGATCGGCTTTTTCATTTCCTCCAGAACCCACCAATACATCCATATCGCCATCCTTGTCGGCATCAAAAAAAGCAGCTGCTGTGTCCTCAAAGCTGGCATCTTTTTGTAAATCTTTTTGGGTAACTAAAGTAAAAACTCCATTCCCTTTATTGAGATAAACTTGAGCTGCTTGCCCTTTGGCTCCGCCAATAAAAACATCTTCATTTCCATCTCCATTTAAGTCTGCAACAGCATAAGCTGGTCCTTCTTGTGAAATCATTTTAGAAATCAATCCTTCGTAGTCAAAATCAATATAATCATTTTCTTTATGTGCTAAGAATGTAGCTTTGGTTTCAGAAAACAAGGGCTTTACAACTTTATTTTTGACTACAAAATCAGACTTCGCGTCCAAAATATTTAATTGAATCGTAGTATTGTTTGTTACTTTTTTAATGGTTTGCGTTTTTCCATTAGGCCAAATAACTTGTAAGGAATCAATTTTTTTGTTTCCTATTCCGAATGTCATCGTATAATCTATCGACGATTGAAAACCGCGAGACGGAATAAGTTCTTGTCTTAAAATTTCGGAACCAGAGAACAATTCTACGGTGCTTCCAACTGCAAATTTATTTTGTTGGTCACCTTTCAATTTAACTTTAACGAAATGATTTTGTTTGTTCTTTTCAGCATTGTTTTTATAAACAAAGGCTTCCATATTGACATTATTCACGACCAAATCTAAATCGCCATCGTTGTCTAAATCACCATAGGCTGCACCATTAGAAAAACTAGGTGTATCCAATCCCCAATTTTGTGCTTGGTTCGAAAAAGTAAGATTTGCATTGTTTTTGTATGCATAATTAGGGATTGGTGTACTAGGCATTTTGTTAATAATGGTTTCAATTTCTGCTTTTTTACCAGTAATTACCATTTTTTGCATCAATTCATTAGCAAAAAAGTCCATAAAATCTTGGTTGGTTAAGTCATGATAAATACCGTTGCATACGTAAATATCTTTTAAACCATCATTGTCCATATCAAACAACAAAGCTCCCCAGCTCCAATCTGTTTTGGCAACTCCTGCATAATTGGCAATTTCGCTGAATTGTTGATTCCCGTTATTCAACTGCAATGTATTTTGCATGAATTGGGTATAAAAATCAAGATTTAATTTTCGTGTAAACAAATCATAATTCTCAAAATTTGTGGTTGTTTTTAGTCGATCGTCAGGTTCTGGTAACATATCGGTCACAAAAATATCCGCTTTACCATCATTGTTAACATCAGCCATATCAGCTCCCATAGACGATTGGCTTAAGTGCATCGTCCAATCCTGAATTTTCTCAGAAAAAGTTCCGTTTTTATTGTTGATGTACAAATAATCTCTTTCATAAAAATCATTCGAAATATAGATATCTGGGAACAAATCTCCATTTACATCACCCACTGTTACTCCCAAACCAAAGCCTATCAAGCTTCCGTAAATACCAGCCGCTTCACTCACGTCGACAAACTTTCCGTTGTCGTTACGTAATAATTTATCTCCTCCACCTTTAAGAATATCGGCGACATCCCAATCTTTGTCGCGTAGTTCTCTTTTATTGGAATAATTCAAGCTACTAACAGGAATAAAGCTATTATTAAGAATATAAACATCTAAATCGCCATCTTTATCATAATCAAAAAATGCTGCATGTGTTGTAATTCCAGTATTCGCAAGATTATACGCTTCGGCTTTTTCGGTAAACGTTAAGTTACCATTGTTAATGAAAAGCTCATTATTTTGTTGACTCCCTTTACTGTTCCCAGCATTACAAACATAAATATCTAGTAATCCATCGGCATTAATATCGACCATTACGACTCCTGTTGACCAAACCTTTTGTCCTTCGACACCGGCTTTCACAGAAATATCTTCAAACTTAAAATTGCCCTTGTTGAGATAGAGTTTGTTTTTGCCTAAATTGGAAGTAAAGTATACATCTGAAAGCCCATCATTGTTGATGTCACCAATTGCAACTCCGCCTCCATTATAAAAATTTCGGTATTTAAAAATGTTCATGTCTTCTCCATTTTTGACTTCATTAATGAAATCAATACCCGTGTCTGAAGAAGGCAATTGGGTGAATAAAGTATCGGTTTTAACTTTGGAACAATTCGAGAAAAAAAGTGTCACAATAGCAAATAGAAATAATCGTTGCAACATAATAGAGAGTAGGTTTTAATTATTTTGTAAGGCTCTTATAGTCACGTAATTTATAGAATTAAAATGTAAAAAAAAACACCTTACAGAAATACTTTTAAAGAAAAAGAGGGTATTGCTACCCTCTTTAAACTAACACAAAACAAAATTTAATCTAAACCAAAAAAGTATTAATAACCAGGGTTTTGCTTGAGATTTGCATTAAA